>DATFTB010000182.1:0-11219 GCA_035262325.1 Candidatus Acidiferrum sp. | reverse complement strand
AGCGACGGGAGGCGCGACCTCCCCGAACTCTATCTGAAAGACGGCACCGTGCTGACGGTGACCGATTACTGGGTGGTGGGCGGCGAACTGCACTACAAGACGCTCGACGAGGGCGCCACGAAAGCAGTCGAGCGCGAAATTCACTTCGACGAATTGGATCTGCAAAGAACCATCGATGTCGCGGCGGCCCGCGGGTTCCGGTTCGTATTACGGAACGAGCCCTTAGAGCGATACCTCGAAAACCCTCCGGAAGCCGCGCCACCAGTCAGCCTGCCTCCCGAGAATTAGAGAGTTCGGGCGAAATCCCATGGCGGACCGACGTCCGCCGGGCTTTGTTGCCTCCCGCTTATGCTCTTTCATTCCGAGGATATCTATCGATATTGCAACCACTTAGAATAGGTTCCGTGCGACTCTCGAAAAGCTCTTGACATCTGCTATAGTGGTATAGTTAACTATATCACTAGAGAAGCGCGAGCGTTTTCTCGTCAGGAGTGATTTGGGACACCGGATGGATCGTGAATGGAGCGACAGTCAGCCGATTTACCGCCAGCTTCGCGACCGTGTCGTCGCCATGATCTTGGACGGGGTATTGCAGGAGGGCGATCCGTTGCCATCGGTACGAAATGTCGCTGCGGAATACCGCGTCAATCCGCTTACGGTTCTGAAGGGCTACCAGCAACTGGTGGACGAGGAACTGGTAGAGAGCAAGCGAGGTCTGGGCATGTTTGTGAAAGCGGGCGCGCGCCACTTGCTGCTCGCGAAGGAACGCCAGAGGTTTCTCGCCGAAGAGTGGCCAAGGGTGCACGCGATGATCCGGCGGCTCGGGCTCGAACCGGAAGAACTGCTCGAAGCCGGCAGAAACCGCGGGCCTTCGCCGGACGCCACAGAGGAGGAGCGCTGAAGCCATGGCATGCATAGAAGCACGTGGGCTCCGCAAGGCCTTTGGCACGACCATCGCGCTCGATGGGGTCGATCTGCGCGTCGAAGAGGGCCGCATCCTTGGGCTGATCGGTCCGAACGGCGCCGGCAAGACCACCGCGCTGAACGCGATTGTCGGAATCACGCCTTATCAAGGAGAACTGAAGGTAGTCGGACGCGACCCCTGGATCGAGCGCGATCAGCTGATGCGCGATGTTTGCTTCATCGCTGACGTCGCCGTGCTGCCACGCTGGATTCGGGTTTCGCAGGCACTCGACTACCTCGCCGGAGTGCATCCGCGATTCGACCGCCCTAAGGCGGAGGGTTTTCTTCGGAAGACCGCGATCGAGCGCAACAGCAAGGTCAGGGAATTGTCGAAAGGCATGGTGGCGCAGCTGCACCTGGCGCTCGTGATGGCCATTGACGCCAAATTGCTGGTGCTCGACGAGCCGACACTTGGGCTGGACATTCTCTATCGCAAGCAGTTCTACGATTCGCTGCTGAACGACTACTTCGACCGCAACCGCACCATTGTTGTGACCACCCATCAGGTGGAAGAGATCCAGGATGTGCTGACCGATCTCATGTTCATCAACCGCGGCCGGATCGTACTCGATTGCAGCATGGAGGAGTTCGAGTCGCGCTATCTGGAAGTGACGGTGAATCCCGAGCAGATCGCTCGGGCGCGGGCGCTCCGGCCGATATACGAGCGGCAGGTGTTCGGGCGAAGCATTCTGCTGTTCGATCGTGTCGATCGGCAGCTGCTCGCCGCGCTGGGCGAGGTCGGGAGGCCGAGCATCGCGGACTTGTTCGTTGCGGTGATGGGCCAGCAGGGCCAAGGAGCGGCTCGATGAACACCCAAACGAACCGCACGCCCGAGTCTCCGCTCGCGTCCCAAGCGGTTGCGGGTATTTCCGCGACCCGGCCGCTCTACTGGTCGATCCGGCGGGAACTGTGGGAGTACCGTTCCATCTATCTCGCCCCGGTCGCGATCGCCGGCGTGATTCTGTTCGGCTTCCTGTTCGTCCTCCTCCGCCTGCCACACACCATGCGCAGCACGATGGCGATGGACGCCTCGCACCAGCGCGAAGTGCTCGCCCAACCGTACCACTTCGCGGTGGGTCTGATCATGGGGGCGGCCTTCATCGTCAGTATCTTTTATTCTCTCGACGCACTGTACGGCGAGCGCCGCGACCGCAGCATTCTGTTCTGGAAGTCCCTGCCAGTTTCCGATCTCACGACCGTGTTCGCGAAAGCAAGCGTTCCGCTACTGGTGCTGCCAGCGGTGGCCTTCGCGGTCACCGTGGTCACCGAGTCGATCATGCTGCTGCTCGGCAGCATGGTCGTTCTACTGAGCGGCCTCAGCGTCTGGACGCTTTGGTCGCGGGTCGAGTTGTACCAGACCATGTTCATGCTGGGCTATCACCTCGTAACCGTGCATGTGCTCTGGTACGCGCCCCTCTATGCCTGGTTGCTGCTGATCTCCGCCTGGTCGCGTCGCACTCCGTTTCTCTGGGCGGCGCTCCCGCCGTTCGCAATTGCCATCTTCGAGAGGATTGCCTTCCACTCTTCGCGTTTCACCGCTTTTCTCGAGTACCGATTCAGCGGCGGGCGCGAAGCCGTCAACAACATGCGGGGGGACTTTCCCATCGACCCCGGGATGCACCTCAGTCCCGGGGCGTTCCTGGCCACCCCAGGGCTATGGGGCGGCCTGGTGTTCGCGACGATTTTCCTGGTCGCAGCCGCCCGCCTGCGCCGCTATCGGGAGCCGATCTGATACGCCTGCGCACTGTTTGAAAGATCTCGCACGGAGAAAACGACCATGAGCACGGCAGTAATGACCCCAAGGTTGGAGTTAGATTCGCTAGCGGACAGCGCCTTGAAAGCCGCGGCGCGCTTCTGGTTTGTAGTGGCCGTAATCGGCCAGCTGCTGTTTGCCCTTGCCACGGCGTCTTTCTATGGTCTTACGGCGCTGCGAGGGGATTATCACGGATGGAGGATCAGCCAGGGTCACGTCGCGGGTGACCTCACGGGCAACTCCGCGGTGGCCATGCATCTGATCTCGGCCGTGGTCATCATGCTTGCGGGAGCGGTTCAGCTTGTTCCGCAGGTCCGCTCGCGCTTTCCCGTCTTTCATCGCTGGAACGGGCGCACCTATATGCTGGCGGCGCTCGCGGTCGGCGCTGCCGGCGTGTACATGACCTGGAGGGGAAGCGTCGGTGACCTTCCGCAGCACATCGGGGGAAGCCTAAACGCCGCCCTCATCTGGCTGTTCGCCGGCATGGCGTTGCGGTACGCGGTGGCCCGCGATTTCCGAACGCATCGCCGCTGGGCGCTTCGGCTTTTCCTGGTCGTCAGCGCGGCGTGGTTCTTCCGGATCGTGGTCTTTTTGTCGTTTATCGTCTTCAAAGGCCCGGTCGGTTTCGATCCCACCACCTTTCGCGGCCCGTTCCTGACCTTCATGTCTTTCGGCCAATACCTGCTGCCGTTGACCTTTCTTGAACTCTATCTGCGGGCACAGGAACGGCCGGGCGCGCTACAGAGAATGGCTACGGCCGCGGGCCTTTTTATCGTCACCCTGGCGATGGGCGCCGGTGCTTTTGCGGTTACCGTGGCTCTGTGGGTGCCTCAGGTCAAGGCGGCCTTCGACAGCCGCAAGTCCATTGCCGAAACTCTCTCTCGAACGATCGCCTCCGGCGGTATCGATGAAGCCGCGAGGCAATACCATGACTTGAAGGCCGCCGCCCCCGCCACCTACAACTTCGACGAAGACCAACTCAACGCTTTAGGCTACCGCCTTATTCAGGCCAAAGAGTACAGCAAAGCCATCCGCATTTTTCAGCTAAACGTCGAGGCCTATCCGCAATCGAGCAACGTTTACGACAGTCTCGGCGAGGCCTACACGGACAGTGGCGACAAAACGCAAGCCAAAGCCAATTATCAAAAGTCGCTCGAGTTGAACCCCAAGAACGGCAACGCGGTCGTGATGCTCGAGAGACTGAAGGCTCCGTGATTTGTGTGGCGCGATGCGCGCCAGAGCACGCACTTTCCGATCCTTTGATTTCAAGAGGAGGACACCATGATTCGAGAACGAACGCTGAAGATCGTATTGCTCGTAGTCGGGCTGCTCTTTCTGATTGGTGTTTACGGGCTCATCGGGCGCGTTCCGCCGGCCGACCAGATGCTCGGCAGCGTCTATGCGACGCTGGGAGTCTTTCTGTTGCTCGCCGCGCGTAACCCCTCCGCGAATCGCAGCCTTATCGCTTTCGCGGCATGGTCGAGCCTAGTGCACGGCGCCGTGATGGCGGTGCAGGCGATCTACAACACGATCCCGCACTCACATCTCCTGGTCGCCGTACTTCCACTTTTTGTCATTGGTGTCGCGCTGGTCATGCTGGCGCCGGGAAAGGCACCGCTAGCTGCGGCCTGAACCGGGAGCGGAGACACATACGGACCTCGGGACGAGAGCGTCTTGAAGCGTGCGGGTTGAGGCCACGCGAAAGGGGACGGAAATGACAGGCCGTGCCGTGCCGCCGTCAAAAGTCTGGGCCAGGTTCGCCGGCGTCCTGTTTTTGTTCGGCGTGCTGACGGCAGCGTCCGCCGAGCTGTTTCTTCGCGGAAGGTTGCCTTTCGCCGCGGGCCTCATCCTGGTCTTGTGCCACGTGGCCGCAACGCTGCTTTTCTATCAAATTTTTAGCCTCGTGAGCCCGAGCCTCGCTTTGCTCGCGGTGTCGTTTAACTTCGCAGGAGTTCTCGTCCTGAGCTTCCTGCTACTGCTCGTGATGATTTTCTGGCTGCTTCGCGTGTTTATAATGGCGCACAAGGAAACGGCAGGCCGCGCCAAGCGATCTCGACCGCCGGGCGTCGAAACGCGCCCGACTTGACGCTAGGAGAGCTGGATCCTGGTTTCGCGATGGCCGAGGAGCACCTGCCAAGACTCGTCGAGGTAGGTCCAGCGCTCTGAATCGACAGAGCCCGACTCCATCACCGGAATGTGCAACATGCCGTGGCCTTCGTCGCAGACCAGCTCGTCGCCCGTCAAATCGATCAGGATGCGTCCCGGGCTCGCGAGACTCACGCGGAGGCCGAGACCCCGCAGACAGACGCGGCAACGGCCGAGCTGGTCGCGAATGGACCACGTGAGAGTCAGATGAGCCCCGAGGAGAAAAAACCAAATGGCCGCCATGCCCGCAAGGGAGTAGGGGTTCGCGCTGCTGGATCTGGTGACCACCAGATGCGACAGCTCGAAAGAGGCCAGCAGCGCGGCGATCAGCAGAAGCGACGTTTTGAGGGCAAAAAACAGATACCACCGGAGTTTATCGCCTAGACCCGCGCGCGGGCCGGTTGCGCGGAGGCGCGCAAACTGCGCGCACTTGATCGCGAGCAGCGGAACGAGCGCAAGAAGAACCAGGCTGGCCCACGATCTGAGGGCCGCGTTCTCCAGATCCTTCAGCGAGGAAATCCTGAGCTTCGTGTCACGCGGCACGCTGTCAGCGCGATGGATGACTTCCTCGAGCTCGCGCTTCGCGGCGCGCGGTTCCGCTCCCGGGGATACCCGGAGTAAGACGCCCGGCCACTCGAACCTGGGCAACCTGGCATGAGGCGCATCAAAGAAGCTGTAGATCGAGATATCGCGCACGGGAAATCGGAAATCACGAGGCAAAACGCCGATGACCGTGACCGTTCTGCCGTTAAGAACGAGCGAACGCCCGATTACTTCGGGATCGCGCTGAAATTGGCTCTTCCACAGGGTGTCGCCGAGAACCACACAATTCTGACACGACGACGAATCCGAGTCCTCGAAGACTCTGCCCATACGGGGACGAACGCCAAGCAGCGGAAACATGCCGGCGGCGACTCTGGCGCTCACTACAGCCTCGGTGCCATGGGTTCCCCGCACCATGCCCGGGCGCCAGGCATAGACCGCAGAAGAGACGATTGTTTGCGTCTGTCGGGTCCAACGCTCCGCGGAGTTGCGTAACAGTTCCGGTTCGAGCCAATAGCTGTCTTCGCTCAACGAGACCGCCAATAAATGCCCCGGGTCGCTCGAACGCGCGGGCGCAATCATGTCGAAGAAAAAGGCCGTGGGGCGTCCGAAAAGCAGCAGAACCGACAAAGCGAGACACGACAACAGGCAAAAGCGGGGCGAGCGGGGCACTTCATCGAGCAAGCGCAGGACAACGGCGCGGTCGAAGCGGTGCCACAGGGCGTCCGGGAATGCGCCCCAGCAGTGCCTGATCAGCTCTTGCTCCATGCGTATGGTGAGGCGATTCGACTCCACCAGAAAGTGGCACCAATGCCAGATTTCGGATTCCCATTCGCGGCGCCAGGCGAGACGGCGCTGGGGCGGAAGAATCCAGCTCGCGACGCGCACAATGAGATTCGACCACCACAAGAGCTTTTCTGGTGGATAAGGATCCAAAGGCTCCCCCTAATGGCGGTTGCGCTTCCGAAGAGGTACTGAGTTGGTCGAGCAGTGCATAGCGTAGAATGGCCTTGCTCAGTGATTCCTTGCCCTCGCGCCCTGGAAGGATTTGCCGGCAAGACGCTGGTCGGCAAAAGCGAATTCCTCGGTCTCGCACTTGGACTTTATGAGGTGGTGCGGTTCGAGACGGCCAAGAGCAGGGGAAACCGTTTCGCTCGGAAGAGCGACGCTATCCAGGATGTCGAAGCCAAAGGGATGTCCTCGACGGTTGGTTCCGAGAAGGAGGCTCGCGTTGTGGGACAATTTCGCGTCCGGCATGACTATGTAGGGATATGACATAGACGGGCGCTTGTCAACTCCCGCAGCGCCCTGGGCGACTTGTCAAAATGAACATTCATTCAAATTGGAGGCTTCGAGCGTTTACAAGGCATTCATAATTCTGTCATCCCTCGGTTACCACGGACTTCCCCTTCCTTGTCAGAATCCTTTACGTCATTCGACATTCCATGAACATAGAGGTCCGCGACGCCGACCATGCCTACCGAAAAACGGCACGCTACGGTAGACTCCTATCGATGCGGTCTCGAGCCCGAGAGCTCCACATGAAGCGCATCCTGATCATCGAGGACGACCGCGATATTGTCGAACTCGTGCGGTATAACCTCGCCAACGAAGGCTTCCAAGTGAACGCGGCGTTTGACGGCACGAGCGGGCTTACGACGCTCAAGAAGACTCCCCCGGACCTGCTGCTCCTCGATCTGATGCTCCCGAAGATGTCGGGCCTCGATATCTGCCGCGAGATCCGCAAGGACGAATCGCTGAACCGCCTGCCAGTACTGATGCTTACGGCGCGGGGCGACGAAGCCGACCGCGTCGTGGGCCTCGAAATGGGCGCGGACGATTATGTGACCAAGCCCTTCAGCCCGCGGGAGCTGATTGCGCGCGTAAAGGCCTTGCTGCGGCGCGCCGAACCCCCGGCCGACGCGCCCCGTATCCTTGAAATCGGCAAGCTGGCGATCGACCCGGCCTCCTACCGGGTCAGCCACTCCGGCAAGCCCGTGCCGCTCAGCACGCTCGAGTTCCGGTTGCTTTATTACCTGGCTTCGCGTCCCAATCGCGTCTTCACACGCGATCAGCTGCTCGATGCCGTGTGGGGCACGGACCGCTTCGTAACGCCGCGCAGCGTGGACGTCTACGTCCGGCGGCTGCGCGAGAAGATCGAGGCCGATCCGGAAAACCCCCTGCACCTGAAGACCGTTCGTGGCGCGGGCTATTTATTCGAGACCCGTGCAGCGTAAACTCTTCTGGAAACTGGCGCTGACCTTCCTGGCGCTTTTGCTGAGCGTACTGCTCGCAGTGGATTTCCTCGCCGAACGCGCGCTGCGCAGAAATTACGAAAGCGACAGCTACCGCGAACTGCGGGCCGTGGCTCATGCGCTCATGGCGCATCCCCCAAAGATCAGCAGGCTTCCGCCCGAGACCCCGGAGGAGGCGGCGGCCGTGAGGAGTTGGGTGGCTTCCGCGGCGGCCACGGGTGTGCGGGTCACGGTGATTTCGGCCGAGGGAAATGTCGTTGCGGATTCCCAAAGCGAAGCGTCCACCATGGAATCGCACGCGGACCGCCCCGAAGTGCGCGAGGCCCTCGAAAAAGGCGAAGGCCGCTCGACGCGGCAAAGCGTAACCCTGAGGAAGCCGTTCTCGTATTACGCCGTGCGGCAAAGTCTTCCCGGCAACGTGCCGGTGGTGATCCGGCTGGCGTTGCCGCTTGAGGGCGTCGGCGAACCGCTCGGAACCTTTCGCGAGAGTTTGTGGATATGGTCGGCGCTGATTTTCCTGGTTGCGGGCGCCGTGGCCTTGGCCATGTCGCGCTCGTACACGGACCGCATCGAACGCCTCCGCGAATTCTCGCGGCGTGTTGCGGAAGGCGACTTCCGCCCGCTGCCGCCGGACGGTACCGGCGATACCCTCGAAGCCCTGGGCTCCTCCCTGAACCAGACGGCCACGCGGCTGGACCACACCATCCGTACCCTGACCGAAGAGCGCAATCTTTCGGCGGCGATCCTCGGCTCGATGGTCGAAGGCGTCGCAGTCGTAAATGGGGCGGAGAGACTGGTCTTCGCGAATCCGGGGTTCGCGTCCATCCTCGGCTTGGATGTGCCGCCGGTATCGGGCAGCTCGCTGCTCGAGGTCGTGCGGCAAACGGAATTGATCGAAGCGGTAAGGCGCGTGCTCGCGGGAGAATCGCGCGTGGAAGCGGAAATTGCCACCGGAACGCTCCGGCAGCATTACTTCGCGGCCACCGTTGCGTCGGTGCGCGCGGGAGAAACCTCGGGCGCGATCATCGTACTGCACGACATTACGGAATTGCGGAAGCTCGAACGCATCCGGCGCGACTTTGTAGCCAACGTGTCGCACGAATTCCGTACGCCGCTGACGGCCATCCAGGGATTCGCGGAAACGCTGATTGGCGGCGCCATGGACGATCCGCAGAACCGCGGACGATTTCTCGGGATCATCCTGGAGCACTCGCGGCGGCTCGCCCGGCTGACGGAGGACCTGCTGAAGCTCTCGCAGATGGACGCCGAACGGTTGGAACTCGAGGTGCGGTCGGTCGGCGTCGCACAGCTCGTGGAGTCGTGTTATGAGACCGCGCAACGGCGTGCCGCGGAAAAAGGCCTCAGCCTCTCGCTGAACCTGCCGACGCACCTGCCCGATGTGGCCGGGGACAACCGCCGGCTGCAGGAAGTGCTGCAAAACCTGTTGGACAATGCCATCCAATACACGTTACCCGACGGGAAAATCGTGCTGAGTGCGCACGCCGGGAACGACGAAGTGATTTTCACCGTTGCCGACACCGGCATCGGAATCCCGCAGGCGGACCAGCCGCGGATTTTTGAGCGTTTCTACCGCGTGGATGTGGCGCGCTCGCGCGAAGCCGGTGGCACGGGCCTCGGACTCGCGATTGCGAAGCATCTGATTGAAGTTCATGGCGGGCGCATCTGGGTTGAGAGTGAATTGGGGGTGGGCTCGAAATTTCACTTCTCGGTTCCGGTGTTTGACGCCGAGCGCGCCATGAGCCGGGGGTCGTTTACGACCACCGGTGCCGCCCGGACGCTGCGAGCGGGAAACCCGGGTGGTGTTTGACGGTATCCGCATATTCATCCTGCCTTCAACGACTTGTAACACGAACCGAGCACACTCGTTCGTAGTGTGCGGACGCCGATCGAGTCGCGTTTCGCGGCGGAGGCAGCGAATGACAGCAGCACCCGGTCTGACCGACGCGGTTCTCTACGACACGCTGGTCAACTATCTGGTTTCCATGGCACGGGTCGTCGAAACGGCGATGAATCGCGCGCTCGACGCGATCGTGGGCTTCGACAGCGCGCGCACGGCCGCGCTCCCGGGTGAGGTGTTCTTGCTCGAGCCTCGCATTAACGAAATGGAGATCATGATTGACGAGCTGGCGATCCGGCTCCTCAGACGAGGCTCTTTTAATGACGATGAAATGCGCTTGATTGTCGCCTCTTTGAAAATCACGAACGATCTTGAACGCATCGGCGATATCGCCGTGAATCTGGCCGAGCGCGTGATCTCGCTCCGGGACATGCCAGACGCGAAGATTCCCGAAGAGCTCGCGCCCATGGCGGAAGCCGTGAGATCCATGGTGAGCCGCAGCCTCGGAGCGCTGATTTTCCGGAACGCGGAAATGGCCACCCAGGTTCTGGAAAGCGACGACATCGTGGATCAATACCGCGACCGCATCTTTGAAAACGTGCTGCAGCATATGACGCAAAACGTGGCCCTGGTGAGTCCGGGAATGCAGTTTGTGCTGGCCACGCGGCACCTCGAACGTATCGCCGACCACGCGACGAACATTGCCGAAGACATCATTTTCTGGGTGCGCGGGCTCGACGTGCGCCATGGGCGCGGGTTGACCGCAAGGTTCGAACAGGAAGGAAGCCCAGCCGAGGCCGCAAAAAAGGTCACGGAGAATTCACAGGACCTTCATTCGCAAGTGACCCCGGGCTGCGAAACTCAGCGAGTTTAGTCTTCACTCCACGTCCTACCACGGGGATCGGAGCACCCCTGGCTCCGATCCCCTTCTCCTCCCTGTCACGACATCTGCGGCGGTACATCCCCTTGACCGCAAAGCCGAGTCCAACTAATGTCTGAAGAGAGAGGCTAAATGAGCACATTCCGCAGCCCGGACGGCGGTAAGAGCGGGCGCCTATGGCGTGCCTCGATTTGTGCGCTGCTGATCGGCCTCGTCGTCTACAATCCCTTCGCCGCTTTGACAAGCGCATCCGATGGACTTTCCTACCAGGCGTTGGCGCGGCACCGGGCGAGTGTCGGCGCAAGCGAAATGCAACACTTCGCTCCCGTAAAGGCTGAGACGGCTCAGCCGGACGTCACCGTTGCCACGCAAAAGGGTGAACTGCCCGCACCACGGGGAGAAGAAGCCCGGCTGGAATGCGGGCGCGTACACCTTCCGCTATTGCTGGAGGGCATGACGAGCCTCTGGTTTCGTCCCCCTCCACGCGCTTAACCGACCAAAGAACAGATCCCAAGGTGCAAGACCCGGTGGAAGCCGGACGCGTCGGCGTGTAGCGCCAGCCGAGAGTCCGACGCCGACATCCAGGAACGGAGAAGACTCCCCTTCCTTGCGAGATGAGGAAAACCTGTGAGGGGTAAACGAAATCTGCTGATTCTAGGGGCCGCGGTTCTCGGCGCCCTACTGCTTTGGGGAGCAATCCGTCGCGCCAAAACGGAAGCCGACGACGGGCATGACGCGGTCAGCGGGGATCCGGTCGCGGCCGTAGTACGGGTCGACAGAAGAGATCTGGGCACTCCGTTGACGCTGGCGGGAGCCTTCAAG
>DATFTB010000181.1:0-6648 GCA_035262325.1 Candidatus Acidiferrum sp. | reverse complement strand
CACTCCGCGCGGGCTAGTCTCTTATTCACCGAGAATAGAATCGCGTGCACCCTTCTCCCGAAGGGTGGAAGTCTGATGAGGGAACAGTTCAACCGCAACCGGGACTTTCAGCTTGAGGATCAGAGCAACCAGCGGCGGAGTGACGAGGAGCGCAACGGTGCAGCTCGTCGTTCAGTCGGCAAGCACTTCGCAGATGCCAGCGGCGGGGGAAACTGCTGGAGATTGTTCCCGCAGTGCCTGAGGGGTCATTCACCGCGGGAACAGGACAGGTATCTCCAGAAAGACGGCAACTATTGCTCGTCGCCGTCCTGCTCGGCGTCGACGGGCGTGAGCGTGCCGAACAGGCCGTCACTTTCGTCATTAATGCCCGCGCTGAAGAACAGAGTCGTAGAGGGGCCCGCTTTGGCACCGTTGCCAAAGGTCAGCGACCACAGGCCATGAATGGTGACGAGTGAGTTGTCGGGATTCTGCATGAAGCCAATAAACTTGCGGGTGAAGCCGTTGAAAGCGGCGATCCAACCGCTGCCAAAGTTGCCGACGAGAATGGTGTTGCTGAACTCGCCGAAATCGCGAGGGGTCCACACCACGCCCCAAGGAGAGTTCATCCAGGGTCCGTGCTGCAGCCGGCCTTCGAGTTTTCCGGCCGGGCTATAGATGTCGACATAGCCGTTTCCGTCGCCCTTCACGTCATCGTGCCTGGCTGCGTCCTGCTTGGCATAAGTGACAAACAAGCTGCCCCCGATGTTCTGTATGTTAAAGGGGGCAAACCCCTCGGGGATGGATTCATCTTCGAACGCCTCTTCGCCGAAATGAACGCGGTGGAAACTGGTGTCGTAAACCTCGACGCGGGCTCTACGGAAGTTGGTGACGTAGAGATAGCGAACACCATGGATGTCAGCGGTGGTCGCGCCTTTGTAGACCGCGCCATTTGGTGAGCCGTTGCCGGAGTTGTCGACCTCGAGGACGACGTTAATCGAAGGGGGCTTGCCGCCGGCAGGGATATTGTCCATCGGATTCCAGCCGGAGATCGTGCCGTCTTCTGTGGCAAAGATGAAAACGGCTGGGTTGCCCGGCGGTGTGCCTTTATCCAGAATAAAATCGGTGGGGCTGCCGTTGAAGACGATGCCGGTGGGAGTGGCGGCGGCGCCGGGCGTGAAACCCGGGGGCGGAACGATCACAAAATTGTCGAATGTGCTGCCTGGTGGGTCAGGAAAATTATTGGTCGGCACTGCGTTGCCGTTGCTATCGATGACGTAGAGCGTGGATGTGCCGGAGTTGTTGTTGCTGATCCACCAGGGACTACCGGAACTGCGCGTGATTCCCCAGGGGTTTTTCAGATTCGGATCAAGCACAACAGCCGAATGGTCTGCGTTACTGGGTTGAGAGATATCGGAGACCAGGTTCTTTTGGTTGTAGTGTTGCGCGGAGCTCAGAGCGGGAAGCACTGAGGCAAGTGACAACACCGCGACAGACTTTAGCAGCACTTTCATGAATTTCCTCCCGAAAGAGATTGAGAAACAGTTTTGGACACCCGAGGAATTCAGGCTGTGAGACCAGGGCGTGGACACACCGCCTCAATGACCTGAGATGCGGGCACAAAGAAGCGGTTCGCTCAAGAAAGGCTAAAGTGTTTCTCAGCCTGTAATCGACTCTCAGGGAAAGGATTAGCTGTACATCTCAAGTAGAAGCCGAGTCGGAATTTGCAAGAACGCCAGGGTAGCGGGTAGCGGCAGTCTAGGGATCTTTGTGCGGGGAAGGGGCGGATTGAGGAGTAGGTTGAGTAAGCCGAGACTGGACTTCCTGGCGAACCTGCTTGGCGCGAGCCGCGGCGGGGCTGGTGGAATCGAGTTCGAGGTAGTTGTCGATGTCCTGAAGGAGAGCCGGATAATTTTGTCGGCGAAGATGGATGATCGAGAGGAGCTGATAAATCATGGCGACGTTCGGAGCGAGGGAGCGGGCCTGGGCGGCGCTGGTCTCGGCCTCGGCAAGATTGCCTTTGCGAACCTCGAGCTTGCCGACCTCGTAGAAACCCATCCAGGAGCCGGGACTGAGCGCGATGCCCTCGCGTAAGGCTTTCTCGCCGTCCTCGGGTTGACCCGCGTCGATAAGCAGCGTGCCGAGGGCAATGTCCGCGTCGCCGAACTTGCCATTGCTCAGCTTGAGCGCCTGCCGAAAGCTGCTCAGGGCGTCGGAAGTCTTTTGCAGTTTCAGATAGGCGATACCGGATTCGTATTTTGCCTCGTAGCAGCCGGGTGATTTTTTCAAGGCCTGATCGAAATGCTTCAAAGCGTCGGAAGGGTTGTTGCGGGCGTAGAGCGCCTGGCGGCCGGAAGCGAGCGAGTCGCGCACAGACGGGGGCAAGGAAAGTTCATGGGAAGAAACGGCAACGCCTGGGGCTGAGGATGCACGATCGTTCTGCAGGGACTTGAGGTACAGGGTGATTCCGCGGTCGGAGGAGAAGCTCAGGTCCACGTGCAGTTCGGTGGGCTGATAGCCTTCCGCTGAAACCTTCAGGATGTACTGTGCGCGGCGAAGGCCGACAAAACGGAAAATGCCGGCGCTGTTGCTGTACTCCTGCTCAATCTGGTTGCCGCCGGAGTCGGTAAGGCTGACCAAGGCACCCTCAATGCGGTGATTGCCTTCGGCGGACAATACGTCTCCCGAGACGGTTACGGTGCGATTGTCGGACTGGCAGTGAACGGGCAGGGGAGCAAAGAAGAGTCCAGCGAAACAGAACAAGAGGAGCAACGTCGTGCGCATGCAACACCTCCTTGCAAGCGCGATGAGTCAGTCTAGCACCAGTCGAACGGGGGGAGTAGCCGGAGATGCGGGAGGCCGGGCGACAGCCCGACGCCTACACCTGCTGATTCGCGCCGGAGACAAGGTCGGGAGAAGGCTTCGAGGCGTGAGTTAGTTCAGTCGAGCAGTAGGGGCAGAACTTGTCGCTATCGGAGACTTCGCGCTGGCACTGCGGACAGGCCGGATGAAGGTTGTATTTGCAATTGGGACAGAAATTGAAGCGCGCGGAAACGGTGGCAGCGCATTGCGGGCATTGGTAGGGAAGCGGCTCGCGAACGAGCAGATAGATGATCAAGCCGATGAAGAGGTAAGCGGGCGAGAGGATGAGAACGAGAAGGGTCCAGAGCCCGGCGTTCATGGCGCGGCGCTCGGCGTCGCGATAAACATAGCCCAGCATGAAAAGGACGCCAGAGAGGGTTATGGCCATCAGCGTGATCATGAGCACGAGATAGAAACAGGACAAAAACGGGCTCTGCCGGACGCTCTCGTCGGGGAAGATGGGATCTCCCGTTTGGAAGTTGTGGAGATTGATTGCCAGGCCGATGATGAGACCAACGATGTAGAGCGCGATGCAGAGCCAGACAAGCCATTTCGGGATGATGCGCAGCTCTTCGCGGAAAGTGGAGCGCTCGCGCTTGCGGCGGAAGCGGATCAAGCGGAGGCGTTCGTTGAATGACTCAGACATGGTTTCCTCGATTCGAGATCAGCACGATGAATTCCTCAGGGGGCGCTTCTCGTCCTGGGCGGAAGCCCAGGCCTACAAGCCGCCCCCTGGCTTGCTGTTGGAGCTTCGGACGGCAACGCTGCCACCGACGGCCTTCTGGTGAATGACAGCCGTGACCGCAATCAACGCGGGAACCGCCCACCAGAGAACGAAGCCCAACTCCAGTACGGGCTTCGGCAGATTCAAGTGCGTGCCGACCCAGGCGAATCCGCGCCAGACCAGGGGTGCGCTGAAGACGCCGAGCAACCAGCTGGCCGCGGTGATGACCCAGAGCGTAACGTTGCTGTCAGAGGCTTGCGCGGTTTGTTGAGCACGCAGGCGAACGCGCATTTGCGTACGCGCCGTGAGGTCAGAAGGCACGGCGACGGGCACGCTGCGAAAGGCACTTAGAAGTTCACGGGTCGAAGCTGCTTCGCGGGAGCAGGCGTCACACTGCTGCAGATGGGTGTGGAGCCAGGTCTGGTCGGCGGAGGTGAGCCCCTCGACCAGAAGCTTTGCAAAGAGCTGCCGGGCGCGGAGGTGCGGGTTTTCGTTCATGCGGCACCTCCCGGCAAAGCGGATTTGAGAGCGGTCAGGCCGCGATATAGCCGCGACTTTACCGTAGAAATGGGCCTTGCGAGAACCCCCGAGATCTCCTCGAGGCTGAGCTCCTCGTGAAACCGCAGGAGGAGTACTTCGCGGTAATAGGCCGGGATTTTCAGGAGCGAGAGCTGCACGGTCTGCTGGTTCTCGCGCGAAACCAGGAGTTGCAGTGGAGAAACACTTTGTTCGTCGGCAGGGTCGAACGGCTGGCCGGACTCGGAGTCGCCAAGCTGCTCGAGGCTGGCAATTTTTTTGCGGCGCGAAACATCGATGACGAGATTGCGCGCGATGGCGAAGAGCCACGATTCGAACCTGGACTTGGCGTTGTACTGCTGACCGCGTTCGAGGACACGAATCCAGGTTTCCTGAAAAAGATCTTCGGCGAGCGCTGTATTGCCGGTGAGGAAGAGAAGATAGCGGTAGAGGCGCTGCTGGTATCGCTCGATCAGGCGATCGAGGAGGTCCGGATCGCGGCGGCGGAGTCCATCGGCAAGCGATTGGGTGTCGTCCGTCATGAGCCCAGCGAATAGGACCGGAGTCCTCGAAGCAGTTAAGGTGAACGCTTGTGTGCTCATACTATCTTGAATACGAGTCAGGTGGTGGAAAAGACGCAGCGGTGGGAGGCCACGAAGTGGGCAGGTAGGGAGGGGTAACCCTTTTGGCTACAAGATGTTGTGTGGCTCTCGCAGTCCCGGGTTCTGGCCGGTGAATCGCGCCGCAGGTAGACAAGTTGCCGCTCGAAAGCGCCTTTTGCCGGGGCAGTAATTCCGCCCGCGGGAACCGGCGGGCGCTAGCATGACACGGCGCTTTCGTATACTCTCGGGCGTCGCGGGAAGTTTGATGGGAAGCAAAGGGAGGCTCGGCGGGGGCAACGGAATGTTTTGTCCGCAATGCAAAGCGGAGTATCGGCCGGGATTCACCCAGTGCGCGGATTGTGACGTGGACCTGGTTTGGGAACTTCCGCAGGAAGGGTTGGAGCCGCGGCAGCGAGCACAGCCCGGCGACCCGAACGAGGATCCGTTTTGCTCGTTCTGGAAGGGGGAAGATCCGCGGGTGCACGCGGAGCTTTGTTCGGTACTGGATGAAGCAGAAATTCCGCACAATACCGTTTTCCGCGGCGATCACCTCTTCAACCTGAGAAATTTTCCGGCGTATGAACTGGGGGTCCCTTTCTCGATGTTCGAACGCGCGGAAACTGCCGTGAAAGAGGCTTATGGCGCGGACGACGTCGGCGATGTGGGAGCGGGCGCACTCAAGGGGCTGCTGGCGGAGCGGAACCCGGACACGACTCGCAAGCTGCCGGAGACGCTGACGCCTTCACCGGGCGAAGACATTCCCGGTCCCCCGAGCGCGGGTGGGGGCGGGGATTGGTTTCCCGAAGACGCGACGGTAAACGTGTGGCACGCCAATGGGAGAGAGCCTGGCGATTTTCTGGTGGCAGCGCTGCATGAGAACGGGATTCCGTGCCGGATGGAGCGCAGCGGCGAGCGGCAGCAGTTATACGTTTTGCCGGTGGACGCCGAGCGGGCGCGGGAAATCGTGCGAGAGGTGGTCGAAGGGAGACCGCCGGAGTGACGCCCCCGCGAGCGCGGCGGCCCGAGCGCCAAACCGTCAGGATTGACACGGGGCTGCGATTTACGGCGCGCAAGATTTTGTTTTCGCCTACCCAGCCCTCTAAGGCTTGGCCAAGCTGTGCCGGCCTGCGGCGCTCGCGAAGAACGTCCCCGTGCGGATGACTTCAGTGCATTTGGCGCTGGCCCCTGCGTTTGGCCGTTTCGTCTTCGTATTGTGCGCGCATGTGGTCCATGGTTGGCTGAAGCTGGTTCGGATCGCGAATACAGTTCAAGAAAATCAGGCGGGAATCCGGCCCTCGGAAGCCGCCGAAATTCCGCTGGGCCTCTGCGCCTCCGGCGAGAATGGCCATCAGCAGGAGAGCGGCGAGGACGGGTGGAACTTGTTTCATGGCCAACCGACCGGAGCGATCGCCTAAGAGGGCGAATCTGGCCCGGCGTGCAACGAAACGCGTTAGTGAGCCGACTCTCTCATAAAGCGTGCCGGGCGAGGATGAAAAACACGTGAAGTCGCAGGCGAATTAGGCGACCGGGCAGCGCGAGCGATAGACGGCGGAGGAGACGCTTTTTCTTGACAATTTCCACGGCAGCCTACACGCTTAGTTTCTTCCCTTCCCCTACCGGGAGGCTCCAATGAAAAGTGCCGCGGTAGGATTTCGCGCGCATTCGGGTTGGGCGGCGCTCGTCGCCGTGGGCCTGGAAAAGGGCCAACCCGTGGTCTTGAGCCGCCAACGCGTGCATCTAGTGAAAACCTTCAATTACTCTTTCCGGCAACCATACCACACCGCGGAGAAAATGCCGTTGCCCGACGGCCGCAAGTTTATTTCCCAGGTGAGGGCGGAAGCCGCGCGTTTGGCCTCAAGCGCCGTAGCCGAAGTCCAGTCGAAACTGGGCGAGGCGGAGTACCGGCTGAGTCGTTTTGGACTTTTGGTCGCTTCGGGCCGGGCTTTGCCCGATCTTGAGAAGATACTG
>DATFTB010000180.1:0-7236 GCA_035262325.1 Candidatus Acidiferrum sp. | reverse complement strand
CAGAAAAAGGGCGTGGTCGCCAGCGACGCCGGCGTTGACGTTCACGCAAGTGAAGATTTTCAGAGTTGTTGGAAAGACCCAGACATTCTTTTCGTGCCAGGAAATACACTGGCGTTGTTCAGGCAGCTACAGGACGACCGCACTCTCGACTTCCTATCCGATTTAGGCAGCCGAGCTACTTGGGTCACGAGTGTCTGCAACGGCTCGCTGTTGCTCGGCGCAGCTGGCTTGCTCAAGGGCTACAAGGCCGCATCGTACTGGTACACGCGCGAGCAGCTCCGCTTGTTTGGCGCGATACCCACGGATGCAAGATATGTAATCGATCGAAATCGGGCGACAGGCGGCGGTATGACAGCTGGCGTCGATTTTGGGCTGGCTATGGTGGGCCAGATTCTCGGCGAACCTGCGGGCCGGATCTTCGAACTCTTATTCGAGTATGCGCCGCAACCTCCGTTCGGTACTGGGAGACCTGAGCTTGCGGATCCAGAGACGCTCGCTGCCGCGACCGAGACGTTAAAGGGGTTAATGCCAATCCACGAACTGGAAGGCTTCAGAGATCGTCGAGTCGGTAAGGAAAGAGCGTCCAAGCAGTGATTCTCATTGTCGATTTGCTGGGCTTATCGCCTGGAACTGATCGCGACCATTGCTGCCGTTCTACTCTTGAAGGCAGCCGGTTTCGAACCTTTCGAACCAGGACCTAGTGACCTGGACAATCAAGTTGTGCTAGTCTCTGTATCTCTCCGGACGGACCTCGCTCTTCGGGCGAGATAAAACAATCCCCACCAGGCCACCAGGAGCGACGTGCGCACGGCCCGGTCCATTGTCTGAGCGTGCCAGCCAGAGTTGCGCAATGTGGGCAGCGGCACGATGCGGGACTGAAAAACCAATGGGGAGAAACCCATGGCACAACAAACGGCACAAAAAATGGCAGAGGACCTGCGGTTGTGAAAATCTTCCTTCTTGGCGCAACCGGCAACAGCGGCAAGCGCATTCTGAGGCTGGCGCTTCAGCGGGATCACGAAGTGACCGCGTTTGTACGAGACGAGGCGAAACTCCTGAGCTCCGTTGACGGACCCGTTCCGCCAAACTTGCATGTGTCTATTGGTGACCTAAGCAAGTCAGCAGACATCGCTAGGGTGATGGTGGGACACGATGTCGCTATCAATGCAGCCGGCACTCTAGCCGGCACTGTGACGGAGGGGTCCACCTTCACTCAGCTTGTACAGACTGTGGTCGATTCGGCAATTGCAAGTCTCGGCGAAGGCGGTCGATTCTGGCAATTCGGCGGCGCCGCGGTTCTGACCGTGCCCGGCACGCACATGTTGGCCGTCGACTTACCCAAGGTCCCGAAGGTTTACGAGGCACACCGTACCAACCTCAACGCACTTCGGAAAAGCCCATTGGACTGGTCAATGTTGTGCCCCGGCCCGATGATCGCGTCTCAGAATGGCAAGCCAACAGGCAATTTACGCTTGTCTGTCGACGAATGGCCGATGACACGACCTGCCTACACTTACGTTCTGCCCAGAATGGCCTTGGCGTTTGCTTTCAAGCAAAAAGTGCCCGAGTTGACTATCTCATACGAAGACGCGGCTGAAGTGATCCTCGACAATCTTTCCAAAAACGGGCGGTTCTCCCGCCGACGCGTCGGGGTCGCGCTTCCGCCCGGGATGCGTAACTATAAGAACAAGAATGATGTGCCAAGCTAATGACTCGTGGAGGTTGATTATGATTATGTCCGTTACTTCATCGAAATCGCTGGACGATCTGGATCAGGATCTTCGTAAGGCAGTCCAGCGTCACAAATTTGGCGTTTTGAATATGCTCGATCTGAAGCAGACGCTCGGCAACAAGGGCATCCCTCTCGAGCGTGAGTGCCGGGTGTATGACATCTGTAACCCGCAGGCTGCTTCGACGGCACTTAACACCGATATGAGTGTCTCAGTTGTTCTGCCCTGTCGTGTGTCGGTTTATCAAGACGGGCAAACACTGACCATCGCGACAGTAAAGCCGACAGATCTGATGAAAGCGACTGATCTGAACGGCGTCGCTGAATTGGCGACAGAGATCGAGCGCGAAGTTTTCGCAATGATGCGCGAAGCTGCTTAGAACGATAACAACCCGGTCTCCGGAGCGAACACCAAATCGCCCCTGTCGAGAAATCTGGTGCCGGCGGCGGGAATCGAACCCACGGCCTAGGGATTATGAGACCCTCGCTCTGCCACTGAGCTACGCCGGCACTAGGCAATTTTCCATCGTACGAAGTATCCGCGGAGAGTGTCAAGCAGACGAGCGCACGTTCAAGCATCGGCACGCGGATGATTCCGCGCCGCGAAAAACGGCTCTAGAAGTGATAAAATGCCGCTAGTACTTTAGTACCAAGCGAACAGGACTCCCGTACTGTTGCTGCTGTTGTCCCGGAACTGTACCTTCGGGCTGGTAATTGGTAAGTGGTGGCTGCACCTAACGCCATGCGAAGAAATGGCGAAAAAAGGCAAAGGCTACCGTTTACATTTTCTTTACAGGACCCTGTTGTGCCCTAGTTGACACTATCCCAATAGGGGATAGAGTGTCTCCGTCCGTTACATTCCGCTCACGGAGGCACCATGTCACGCAAACTGGCGGCACTTGCTCTAGTTCTAGCCATTCTAGTAAGCTCAATGGGTCTGAAGACGGCTCTTAGTGGTGGTCATGCGGGCAATGCGGTATTGATGGCGAATGGACCCGAGCCTGTACCTAGACCGCCGCTGCGGTGACCTGGTTCACATCTCAAACGCGATTCGCGCTCGCGTGAAACGGAACCAGGTAGGAAAGAGGATCAATGCCTGGGCCGCTAGCGCTCGTCATTTGGTACATAGGCATAGTCCTAGAGATCGCGTTTATAGTGTGTTCGATCGCGCGGAAGTCCTTCTTTCGCTACCTGTTTCTTAATGCCTATTTCCTGCTCGAACTTGGTTCCTCTGCGGGCCGTTATTTCTTTCTGAGCAGATTTGGCCAGTCCTCGGCGGAATATTGCTATGCCTATTATTATACGGATGCTTTGCTGACTTTGGCGCTGTACGTCGCCTTAATCAGTCTTTACGCACGTGTGTTCGGTGAGCTTCGACTTAACAACTTTGTGCGGTATGCCGGGGTGCTTCTGCTGCTCGCAACCGCTCTGTTCTCCTATGCGGTCGTCGTCCAGTCCGAGCAGAGGCTGGCGACCGCTTTTGCCCTCGAGCTGTCGCAAAATCTCTATTTTGTCGGATTAGTGTTGACCTACATTCTCTGGGGTGCAGTGCTGAAACTGCGTGAGACTCGTACTCGTCTAGTGCAGTTCATTCTTGCTCTTGGGCTCTACTTTAGTGGATACGCAGCGAGCTATGCGCTGGTGAATTTGGCCAGCAAGTACTTCGTTGTGCCGTTCATCGGCCCCGCTCTTGGCTGCTTGTTGCCGCTGATGTGGACGGTCACCATGTTGCGCCACTCGGAAGAGTCGCGGCTTGAGCCGGCGCGTTTGCTGGCGGTGGCGCGATGATGGCGGCGCTCATCTTTGCGGTTTCGGTAGTCACGCTGCTGATGTTCTTTGTGTCCTACTGCCGCTCGCTCACGGCCGCGTCGTCCAGCTATGCGCTGTCCAAGGAAGTGCGCGACGTAACCGGCATTCACGCTTTCGCCTCCGGGCGGGACTTTGCGCGCGTGATGCAGCTTCTGCAACTGTGCCCGGAACGGCCCGAGGATCGCCTCGGCCTGCGAGCCGTTGCGTACTACTTCGAAATCCTGAACCTCTTGCAGAAGACGCTGGCACGCCTTACTCCCTCCATTCAGTCGTGGGCAGAGCTGGAACGGGCTGGCTGCGCCAACTTTGCGGTTGTGGCCCTCGACCGGCGCATTGCCTTCAGCCGCGAAATCCTCGCGCAGCAAGGCGAGCTCTGACCTCCGGCGCTGTCTTTTTCCGCACATCCCCGGTTCCCTTCTGTTTGACATTCCGATGAAAGTGGTATGCTAGCCGAGTCTCCTCCTCACCGGAGTGGGAGCGTCCGCAGCGCAAAACGCACCGGTGAATACAATCTGCACGCAGTGTGGCTCCGTGCTCGCCTCGGGCGAGCGCGGGTGTTGTTTCTGTGATTCGACGGAAGTCGTTCCATCAGAAGAAGCGCCCGGAGGCGCGCGAGGCCATCTCGCAGCGCACCGCTCCGTTAACAAGGAGTGGCGCGGCGAGCTGAATCAGCGCGTCCAGGCCTATCGGGCGAAGCGGCGGCGGTCCACGCCGAACGAAGCGCAGCACGCGCTCCCGTTCGATGATCGCGTTCCTTTTGCACCCGGAACGTTGGCCGCCGAGATGGAAGAGCGCGGCACCCCCGATCGAGCGCCCGCGGAAGATTTCGCTTTCACGATCGCCATCGGGCGGCCTAGCAAGCAGGAAGAACCGCAGGACCCGAGCGTCCTCATTGATGTTTCCGTTCCGCCGGAGGCCGAGGGGCAACCGGCACGACTCGATGTCGAGCCTTTGCCGTCGGTTCACACGGGATTGTTTCCCGTGGCCTCGCTTGAAGACCGCCGGCGCGCCCTGTTGATCGATGCGGCGTGTCTTGCATTCGCCTACGGCGGGTTCCTCGCTTTGTTCGGCTCCCTCGGCGGGCACTTTGCATTCAACAAACTGAGCGCCGCTGTCTGCTTTTTCTCGTTCGCTTTCGTGTACCTTCAGTACTTCGGGCTGTTCACCATTTTCGGGGGCAGCACGCCAGGAATGATGGTTGGCGGACTGCAGGTGGCGAGCTTCAGCGGTGATCTTCCGACGCCTCGTCAATATATGCTGCGCGCGATCGGATACCTGCTCTCGGCCGGCACAGGCTTTCTGGGCTTCCTCTGGGTTTTTTGGGACGAGGACGGGTTGACCTGGCACGACCGAATGTCCAACACCTATCTGGCGACGATTGAAACCTTCGTCGAGGGCGATTTTTCTCACCCGCTCGCTGCGCGCTGAAAATCCGGGCTGGCAACGGAACGACCCCGCTGCGGGTCGATCGGAAGCAGGCCCAAACGAGGCGGGAGCGGTTCAGTCGCCCAAAGGCTTTTTCTTCACGACCTTCTCGTCCGAAGCAATCTTCCCGTCGCGGATAAAGATCACGCGATGCGCGTGTTGGGCGATGTCCATTTCATGCGTGACGAGGATGATCGTGTTTCCCTGGCGGTACAGGTTCTCGAACAGCCCCATAATCTCCTCGCCTGTTTTGGAGTCGAGGTTGCCAGTCGGCTCGTCCGCCAGGACGATCGAAGGATCATTCACTAGCGCTCGTGCGATCGCGACACGCTGGCGCTGCCCACCGGAAAGTTCGTTGGGCTTGTGATTCATACGGTCGCCGAGATCCACGCGCTCGAGCGCGACAGTCGCCTTCTGTATGCGTTCCTCGGCGGGGGTGCCGTTGTAGATCAAAGGCAGTTCGACGTTGTGAAGAGCGGTCGCACGGGGAAGCAGGTTAAACGTCTGAAACACGAAGCCGATTTCCTTGTTTCGGATGTAAGCGAGTTCGTCGTCGTCAAGATCGCTCACCAGGCGGCCCGCCAGCCAATAGCGGCCGGAAGTGGGAGAGTCGAGGCACCCGATCAGATTCATCAGCGTCGATTTGCCTGACCCGGAAGGGCCCATGATGGCCACATATTCGCCCCGGCGGATTTCAAGGTCCACTCCCTGCAAAGCGTGCACCTGCTCCGCACCCATCTCGTAGGTCTTAATCAGGCCCTCGGTGCGAATCACGATACCGGCGTCCACGAGGTCTTGCCGGAACGATTCAGAGGTGCTTGTCTCGATGGGCATCCTGCTCCCCCTGTGACCGCATTAGGTTACTGCGTCTCTTCGGTTTTCTTCGGGGCGGAGTTATCGACCTTGACCGCAGCTTCGGGCTTCAGCGTGCGGAGCGCCTTGTAGCTCCCCACGACGATCTCTTCTCCATCCTGAACGCCCTTGGTGACTTCAATATCAGTGACTCCGGAAATCCCGGTTTCCACCGGCCGGAAGACCGCTTTCTTGCCACTAACCACAAACACGCCCTGCACTTCGTCCTTCCTCGGGTCTCCAGCGGCCGCTGGAGGCGGAGCCGCCAGTGTCACATTACCGTTTTTCTTCGTGTTCTTGGCCGCCTCTTCGAGATCCTTGCGCGATCTCACCGCCAGCGCCTGAATCGGGATGGCGACCACATTTTTCTTCTCCGCCGTCTTGATCTTGGCCGTGGTAGACAGGCCCGGGCGCAGGTTTTCCGGCGGATTCGCGAGCGTCACGACGACCTTAAAGTCCTTCGCTTCCTGATTGCTCGTGGTGGTTTGGGTCGTGGCCAGTCCGGAACTCCGCAAAACCGCCTGCGAGCCAATATCCGTGACCTTACCCTTAAAAACCTTTCCCGGGACGGCATCGATCGTCACATCCGCTTCCTGCCCGATCTTCACGTTCACGATGTCCGTTTCGTCGACCTTCACTTCCGAGGTCACCGTCGACATATCCGAAAGCGTCATCAGGAAACTTCCCGTGGCATTCTGGATGCCCGGCACAACATACTCTCCGGAGCGCACCGGTAGATAACTCACAATGCCGTTGATCGGCGAAAAATACGTCGTCTTCGTGAGCACGTCCTTTTGATGGACAAGCATCGCCTGGCTCTGCCCCAGCTGCGAGCGCACCTGCTCGAGCTGTGCTTTCTGCGCCAGCATACGGGCCCTTGCGGCGTCGACCGAGGCCACCGCTGCGTCGTAAGTGGTCTTGCGCTGGTCAAAATCCTGCTTTGGAACTAATCCGTCCTTAAACAGGCCCTGGCCGCGATCGTAGTCCAGCTTGGCCTTTTCGAGGTTGGCTTCCTGAACCGACAAATCGGATTGCGCCGCTTTGTAGCTTGCTTCGGCCGACTCTACGCCTGAGTTAAGCGCGTTCATTGCCGCGGACTGCGCCTGAACGTCGGCGCTCGCCTGCACGTTGTCTTGCAGCGCCAGGCGGTCGCCCTTCTTGACGTGGTCGCCTTCCTTGACCACTATGTCGGTGATGCGTCCGAAACCTTGCGCGGTAATGTTGGTGAAAGTGGTGGGCTTGATTTCGCCCGACGCCGTTACCAGAGAAACCAAAGAATCTTGCTTGGCCACCTTGGCCGTTTGCACCGTCACCACGCCCTTGTTGGCCTGGTTCACGCTGAACCAGACGATCCCACCCACGACGGCTGCGGCGGCGAGACCGCTACCGACCTTCTGCCACGTCTTCATACTATTCCTCTC
>DATFTB010000179.1:0-2978 GCA_035262325.1 Candidatus Acidiferrum sp. | reverse complement strand
CCAATCTCGGGCGAAGAGGTTTGCATCGTCATGATTGCAAGACAGGCCGAGGACACGCACTTCGAGCGGGCGCTGGCCGGCATGCCGGAGTTGGCCGAACGGATCAGCCGCGCCGGGCAAGGCAGCCGCGAGCGCGGTGCGATCACCCTGATGCATGCGTTGCGGCGAGTCTCCGTAGGGAACGTGGCGCTCGTCGGGGATGCCTCCGGAGGCGTTGATGCGATTACGGGCGAAGGTATGCGCTTGACGTTCCAGCAGGCGACCGCGGTGGCGGCGATAGCGCGCGGCGAACTCAGATCCTACGAGGAAGCCCACCGTAGGATGCTGCTGCGGCCTATGTGGATGGGCAAGCTCATTCTGCAAATGAGTCGCAGAGCGAAGCTCCGCAGGCGAATGCTCGGAATATTTGCAGAAAATCCGAAACTGTTTGCGCAGTTGCTCTCGCTTCACGTAGGCCAGGCCACGCCGGGGCGAGTCTTGTCGACCGGCGCGCAACTCGGATGGGAGTTTCTGGCCGTCTAGGAAAGCCAGGGAGAGGCATGCGAATTTCAAGCTGGAAATCATTCGTTATGACCCTGGGTGCCATCGCGGGGATTGCCATTTTTCTGTCGGCGACCGCGGCCCCGCCGAGGTCACCGCAAGCCGCGGTGGCGAGCGAGCAGGAAATTGTGCTCATGCTCGATCCGGCGCAGACAAAGCTGCAGTGGACCGTCGACAGCTCGCTGCATACGGTGCACGGAACCTTTGCGGTAAAGAGCGGCACCATCCATTGGGATCCAGAGACCGGCAAGGCCGACGGCGAAGTGATTGTGCTAGCCACGAGCGGAGATAGCGGGAACAGGTCGCGCGATCAAAGGATGCACAAGGAAATACTGGAAACGGCCAAGTTCCCGGATGCGGTGTTCCGGCCGGTGCAGATTGAAGGCAAGGTGGCGCGTGCCGGTAATTCCGAAGTCAAGTTGCGCGGCGTAATTGCCTTGCACGGCGCTGAGCACGAAATTATCGTCCCGGTGCACGCGGAACTGGAATCGGACCGTTGGAAGGGAACCGCGAAGTTTGACGTGCCCTACGTTCAGTGGGGCATCAAGGATCCCAGCAACTGGCTGCTGAAGGTAAAACCGATCGTGAACGTGGAGTTGGAAATGACGGGCTCGGCCAAGGCCCCGAATTAGCGTCCCAGAGCGCGATTTCCCGCGCGCGACGGGTGTGAAATTGCCTGATTCCGTTTGCATCTGGTCTAGGCTTCCCCCAGAATAGTGTGTTTGGGGAACAGTGTCTGTCCGAAGCTGTTCTACCCTCTGTTGCTCTCCAATCGAAAGGCCGAGGAGATTCATGAAAAAGCCAGCCAGTATTGCCGCGCCAAGAGGGAAGCTCGGAGTACTGTTACCGGGCATGGGCGCGGTCGCCACAACTTTCATCGCTGGCGTTGAACTCGTGCGCACGAAAAAGGCCGTGCCGGTTGGGTCGCTGACGCAAATGGGAACGATCCGCCTCGGGAAACGCACCGACGCACGCTCGCCGAAGATCAAGGATTTCGTGAAGCTGGCGCGGCTCGAGGACCTGGTCTTTGGCGGCTGGGACATTTTCCCGGAGAGCGCCTATGACGCTGCAGCCAAGGCGGGCGTGCTCGATCCCCATCACTTGGCGGCGGTGAAGGCGTTCTTGTCGAAAATCAAGCCAATGCCGGCTGCCTTCGACCACGAGTACGTGAAAATGCTGAATGGGAAACACGTCAAGAAAGGGAAGACGAAGTACGAAATCGCCCTGCAAATCAAAAAAGACATTGCCGATTTCAGGAAAAAGCACGGCTGCTCGCGGCTCGTGATGCTGTGGTGCGGCTCTACCGAGGTCTTTCTGCAGCCGCACGAGGTTCATAGCACCGTCGAGAAATTCGAAGAGGCGATGAAGAACAGTCATGCCGCGATCGCCCCTTCGATGCTGTACGCGTGGGCGGCCATCACGAGCGGGGTGCCGTACGGAAACGGCGCACCGAATCTGACCGTGGATATTCCCGCGCTTCAGGAACTGGCGCTGCGGCATAACATCCCGATTGGCGGAAAAGACTTCAAGACCGGCCAGACTCTGCTGAAAACGGTTCTTGCACCGGCGTTCAAGGCCCGCATGTTGGGGCTGAACGGCTGGTTTTCCACCAACATTTTGGGAAATCGCGACGGTGAAGTGCTCGAAGATCCCGGCTCCTTCAAGACCAAGGAAGAATCGAAGCTCGGTGCGCTCGAATTCATCCTTCAGCCGCATCTTTATCCCGATTTGTACAAGAAGATTCACCACAAGGTGCGCATCAACTACTATCCGCCTCGCGGCGACAACAAGGAGGGCTGGGACAATATCGACATCTTCGGCTGGCTCGGCTACCCGATGCAGATCAAGGTGGACTTTCTTTGCCGCGACTCGATCCTGGCGGCGCCAATCGTGTTGGACCTCGTACTGTTCCTGGACCTGGCGCAGCGTGCGGGGTTGCGGGGCATTCAGGAGTGGCTGAGCTTCTACTTTAAATCGCCGATGACGGCCCCCGAACTTTACCCCGAGCACGACCTGTTCATCCAGTCGATGAAGTTGAAGAACACCTTGCGCTGGCTGACGGGCGAGACGCTCATCACGCACCTTGGGCAGGAGTACTACGACTGAACCGCGGAGAGTGCTGACACGTGCCTCATAGCTGGTCGGACGGCAACGGAGCGCCAAACACAGCTGTGTGCGCGACCTAGGCGTCGCCCGCCACTGGCGCAAACGGGCAGCGTTCTTCAATCGCCATCATGCTTCCACTCCCGTCGGCGGGCTTTCACAGGCGCTCGGGTGTTTCCCATTTGCCGGACTCAGCAGAGCGAAACACCGCTTCGATGACCCCCATGTTAGAGATGGAATCCTCCAACGGATTGGCGACCTCGGTGTTTTCACGGATGGCTTTCGAGAAGAGGTCAGCCTGAATCGTAAATTGATTGCAGATGGGAAAGGATTCC
>DATFTB010000178.1:0-4920 GCA_035262325.1 Candidatus Acidiferrum sp. | reverse complement strand
GTAGAGCTTAAAGATGGACGGCACCGAATCCGAGTTTTCGATCTGGGTCAGCCAGGCATTGGAGATGTGGAATTCGGAATTCGCTTCCCGGTCCGCGATCCTTTGACTCAGTTCGGAGACATCGCGAGTGGTTATTCCGAGACGTACACGAACATCTTTCAATTTCTGACTCGGATGCAAGCCATACCTCCCGGGAAACGTCAGCCGTACTCATTCTAAGCCAAATTCGGAACGAGAGCGGGCCAGAAAGTGCTTAAATAAGCCGCATCGTATCATAAGCTTACACTTATAGAAATTTGCCGCTGACCAGTAGATGGCCTCGGGTATCGGTCGGTCACACCTGTTCGAGGATCGCCACCTCACCGTTTCTTACGAAGCAGAAAGGTGGGTTCGGTAGGGACTGAGCGTTTGGAATTCGAAGCACTTTAGCCATTCCCCGGATGACGCCGACGATTCCAGGGATGATGTAGCGAAATGGGAACGGACCGCGTGCCCACACGACGAATTGAGGCGGAGGGAAACGCATTGTTGGAGGGAATCGAGACGCACACTCGGCGACGGAGCCAGCGTGTGGCGCTGCAGATGGCGGTAGAGATCCAGCTTCACATGGTCGACGGCAGACTCCTGCGACAAGAGGCCTTCACAGAAGTGGTCAACGCGCATGGGGGCCTCCTCGAAATGGAAAACAGGCCTGCGCCTGGGCAGCGTATGCTGCTGATGAATCCCAGCTCCGGCGAGCAGCAATCGGCGACAATCCTCAGCGCAAAGAGGTCGCGCGAAGGCGGATATGAGGTGGCCTTCGAGTTTGACAGCCCCGCGCCGAAGCTTTGGGCGCTCGTGTTTCAACCTGACGATTGGAAAATCGAGGCGCCCTGAAACTCGGAAGACCCCTATTTTCGGTCGCTTCCTCGAACGAAACACCGTCAATCAGCTCTGACCCTTCCCGCGAGACAAATAGTACGGCGACGCAACGGTGAAGATGCGTTCGTTGCCTCGGGCGAGCAGCATCCATTCGAGAAGCCGGCCCCGCTGATTGTGCATGATGTATTCAAACCAGCGCTCCTCGACCAGCTCGGGAATCACCACCACGATCTGACGGGTCGGGTTTTCTTTGGAAAGCTCGAGGACAAATTGCACGATGGGCACGACCACAAACCGGTAGGGAGAGGAAAGAAGCTTCAGCGTCGGCACGGGACGCCCGCATTCGCGGAAAGGAGCGGCGACATAGCGCTCCCAGTCTTCCGTGAGCAGGGCCGCATGGTCGGTTTCGCCGGGCTCCACGTGCGTGCCGATCACTTCGCTCGAGATGCGGCAGGCGAACTCGAGGCTCTGGCGGCCAAGCGTGCTCCAGCGCTCGAGCGGAACAACGACGATCGGCGGCTCCTTGTCCGCGCATCGCGCGTTGATCGGTTCCATGCAACTGCTGGCCACGGCGATATGGTGGTAGTGCCTGCGGACGGTGCGGAAAAGGAGGAGCGCGACGGGGATAAACAGAAGCGTCAGCCAGGCGCCCTCGGTGAACTTGGCGACGAGCACGACGACAACGGTTATGCCCGTGACGGTCGCCCCGAGGCCGTTCACGAAGATCGATTTCACCCAGTGGGGACCCCGCTTTTTCCACCAGTGGCGCACCATCCCGGCTTGCGACAACGTGAAGGCTAGGAACGCGCCGACCGCGTACAGGGGAATCAGGCGATCGGTGACCCCGCCGAACAGGACCAGCAGGAGCCCGCAAAGAAGCGCCAGCACCAGG
This sequence comes from Candidatus Acidiferrum sp., assembly GCA_035262325.1. Classification (GTDB taxonomy): domain Bacteria; phylum Acidobacteriota; class Terriglobia; order Acidiferrales; family UBA7541; genus Acidiferrum. Next base: position 3,167 of record DATFTB010000178.1, on the reverse strand, counting down.
ATGCCTTGGGTGTAAACCAGGCGGCGGCCGCGCTGCGCGAATCCGTGCGGCAAGTAGTTGTTGGCCGCAATCGCGCGGCAAAGACGCGGGAAGTCCGCGAAGGCGGTGTTTGCGGAAAGCGAGAGTACGAACAGGATGGATCCAATCGCGATGTAGTAAAAGACCCCCTTGCCGAAAACGGCGCCGATCAGGAGCGAGAGGATGCTCTGGTAGCCGGGCAATCCTGGATCGGTGGCCACAATTCCGTAGACCTTCACGAGGAAAGAGATTCCCGCAAGAAGAACGGCTAGAATCGCGATGATCACGGTGAGCGTCGCCTGCGCATTCTTGATGCGAGGTTCGCGAAACGCTTTCACGCCGTTGCTGACCGCTTCCACGCCGGTCAGCGCCGTGCAGCCGCTCGCGAACACGCGCAAGAGCAACCAAAGAGTGACGCCCGCGACCGGCAGCGGAGGCGGCGGCAACGGGCTCACCGGAACCGGATGGCCGTCGCCGAGCAACGTGCGGATGAGGCCGCCGACAATCACAATGCCGAGGGACCCGACAAAAACATAGGTTGGAAGCAGAAAGGCGGTTCCCGCATCCTTCACCCCGCGCAGATTCACGACCGTGATCACCGCCAGAATCGCGAGGCAGAGAAACAGCGTGTGCGGCAAGAGCCGCGGAACGGCGGAAATCAGCGCGCCGACGCCCGCTGAAATGCCCACAGCCGCGGTGAGAATATAATCGGCCAGCAGTGCGGCCGCGGCGAGCAGCCCCCAGAAAGCGCCGAGATTGAACCGCGCCACGGTATAAGATCCGCCGCCCGTGGGATAGGCCTCGATGGTCTGGCGGTAAGAGAAGTAGACAATGACGAGCAGCGCGATGATCGCCGCGCTGACGGGAATGATATATGGAACGCCCGCGAGTCCGAGGGGAATCAGCAGGCTCAGGGCCGCTTCCGGACCGTATGCCGCCGAGCTGAGGGCGTCCAGCCCGAAGATGGGGATGCCTGCGGCCGGACCGACTTGTTCGGCGCGTTCTTCGGCAGTCCGGAGAGGCTTGCCGACCAGAAGATCGAGAATATTCATAGTTCGCTAAAGATTCCCTCCGGTTCCGATCTGCGACTGGAATTGGAACCATCATTTGCACTGAACTTTCCGAGAAAGTCAATCCGCATTCGAGCCTTTGTGGCGCCTTCAAGCTCAATTCATGCCTTGTTGACCCGGCAGCAAACTCCCTCTACCATCTTTTTGTGCCCCGGATTTGCCGTGCGGCCGATGGACAACGACACGATGATGCGTAAACCCTGGCTTCTTGCCGCTTTGGCTCTGATTTCGACCCCGCTGTGCGCTCAGACGGCGGAAGAGGTGGTCTCGAAATATGTCACCGCGCGAGGCGGCGCGGACAAAATCAAGGCGGTGAAAACCGAACGCATCACCGGCACGATTTCCTTTGGGTCGGATGCCGAGGGGCCGTTTATCGTCGAACGGCTTCGCCCGCTCAAGATGCACATGGAAATTACCCTGAACGGGCAAACCCTCATCCGGACCTACGACGGGAAGTCCGCGGGCTGGATCTATAACCCGTTCTCGGCAAAGCCCGAAGTCCAGCCCATGAGCGAAGCGGATCTAAAAAGCATTTTCGACGAAGCCGATTTTGACGGGCCGTTTGTCGACTACAAGGCCAAGGGCAATCAAATCGAGTTTGTGGACAAGGCGGACGTGCAGGGCAAGGCCGCCTACAAGCTGAAGCTCACCAACAAAAATAACGACGTCAGCTATTTTTACTTTGATGCCGATACCTATTTGATTCTGAAGTGGGAAGGCGCCCGCAAACTGGCCGAGCACGACGTCCCCTGGGAATCGATCTTCCACGACTTTCGCGACGTCGAGGGCGTGAAGTACCCCTTCCTGATTGAATCCGATTCGCCCGGTACGGATCAGACGCAGCGAATCACGGCCGAAAAGATCGAGGTCAACGTCCCCATCGACGCATCGCGCTTTGGAAAGCCCAAGCCGCCCCCGGCGCCGCCTGCTGCGGCAGAGGCGCCCAAATCTGAGTGACCGTCGGATTGAGCCCGGAAAAATCATCACGGCAACCGGACGCGGCAGGGCTCTGCCATGATTGTACCCATGCACGCGTGATTCGTTCGGCGAAAGGCTCAGAGTTCCTGCTGTGCCGGCTCTCGGAAAGCGATCGGAACTTCCCGAAATACCCGCGGCTGCCGGTTCTCGCCTGCGCGGGTTACGAACCCAAAACGAGAATCCGCTGAGGACGCCAAAGAAAGTTCGCGATTCCGCGGCGAGCACAGAACCATTGACGGTTTTGATTGCTCCTGCGAATTGTGTACATCCTACTAGAAAGTGTTTCTAGACGATTGATCTGCCTCGACGGCCGTAGCAGCACGCCGTGTGGGGATCATCTGCCACATGCCGCATGGTTAGGTAGCAGTTTAAGAGCTTTCCATAAGGGCGATCTTAAGCTCGAATGTAGGAGTTCAATTGCAGGATGCGCATGCCGGGCAGAGTGGGAAGAGCACGATCATTCGTGAGAAAAGTCCGGCACTTGGCCGCAAGAGCCGCAACAAGCTGAAGGGAATCGGGTGTCTTAACTCCTGTTGCAGCCCTGAGCTGTGCCGCCGCGCGCAAATGGTCGCGCGATATGTCTGCAACTGTGATTCCACGGCTGCGTGTGAGGATTGCTTCATAACGTGCAGCGAGCAGGTGGTCTCCTGAGCGATACGGAACGACCAATACTTCCAGCAAAGTGAGCGCCGAGGTAACCAACTCCCTGCGTCCGCCATCCGCTTCCCGAAAAAGCGGCTCAACAAGCGGAAGAAACGTCGGATGTTCCTCAATAAAGTATATAAAGATAGCCGTATCCACGCCGACGGGACCCCGACCAAGATCATTCATCCATCCCATGACGCTCGTTCTTTCTCAATATGATCGGAGGGATCAACTCCTCTCCAGTGTTCTTTGCCCAACCCCTTGAGCTCGAGAATCGAAAGCGGTTCTGGTGTCTCAAGCGCGTCGCTGAGGAGATGCGTAACTTCCTGTGCGACTGAACGATGCTGACGCTTTGCTCTAGCCTGAAGCTTCTTGTACAGGGCGTCGGGAAGGTTTTTGATGTTAAGGACCGCCATGCGCTTCCTCCCAAACTCCTCCAGTATGGAGGAATGGGTC
>DATFTB010000177.1:0-3452 GCA_035262325.1 Candidatus Acidiferrum sp. | reverse complement strand
AGTAGCGGAATGATGGCCACACGTGTCCCAAATTTCCTCATAGTAACCTCCTGCTTCAGTTTGGAGAGGAGAACTAAGTGATAGGAACTTACTTTTGTGGAGTAGCCGTTGAGATATCACAAACCGCTTCCGTGACCGAGTCGGTTAAAGATCCCGATACAGTGCGAAGATCAAGTACTAGTGGGCGGAGCCTATCCGATAAACTGGCATTATGTCAACTTCGCCTCTGGCTTTTCTATCCAGTGCTGGAAATTTTCTCCGCTACGGGATATGGAGAAACTAAATTGAGTGTAGTGGGAGTCAAAAGTGAGAGTTAATGAAGAGCCTAATCTGGAAGGAGGATGTTCTAATGAAAGTACTCAAACCCGACGCGATTCCCGCGGAACCAGCAAATAGTCCCTTGTTCACGGGCGGTCCCGTGACGCGACAAACGCTGCTGACGCCTGAGATGAGTAACGACTTTAATCTTGCCGTCGTCAATTTCAGTGTTGGTGCACGGAACAAAATGCACATCCATAGCAGTGATCAAGTGCTTTTTGTCACGGCCGGCAAGGGCATCATCGCCACAGAAGCGCGCCAGGAGGTCATCGGCGTGGGCGATGTCGTGCACATTCCAGCCGAAGAGAAACATTGGCACGGGGCCACGCCTGATTCCGCATTCTCCCACATTGCTTTAACGGCGAAAGGGAGTACGACCACGCAGGTGGAAAAGTAGTTCAGCTCGGTAAAGCGAAGGTAATCTCTTAGAACATCTCGAGATAGTCCACCTTCGCTAACCGAGATTGAGGACTCGAACCGATGTTGAGCGACGAACAGAACCGCAGATTGACGCAGGTCGGCGCTGGCACGCCGATGGGAGAGCTGCTTCGGCGCTACTGGATGCCGATCGCCGCCGTGGCCGAGTTGGACGACAAGGCGACGAAGCCCGTGCGCCTGTTGGGCGAAGATCTCGTCCTCTACCGGGACCAGTCCGGCACCTATGGTCTTTTAGACCGGCACTGCGCGCATCGCCGTGCCGACCTATCCTATGGATGGGTCGAGGATTGCGGGCTGCGCTGCCACTACCACGGGTGGGTGTGGGATCACGCCGGCAAGTGCCTGCAGCAGCCCTTCGAGGAGGTGGCGAATCCCGAGGCTCGCTTCAAGGAGCGCGTGCGTATCAAGGCGTATCCCGTGGAGGCCAAGGCTGGCCTGCTGTGGGCCTACCTGGGACCGCCGCCGGTGCCGCTCGTGGCAACCTGGGAGCCTTTCACCTGGCGCAACGGCTTTGTGCAGATCGTCTTTTCGGAAGTCCCATGTAACTGGTTCCAATGCCAAGAGAACTCGATCGACCCTGTGCACTTCGAGTGGCTGCACAGCCACTGGACGCGGGTCTTGCAGGGTGACGGGGGACCGAAGCCGCCGACCCATCTAAAGATCGGCTTCGAGGAGTTCGAGTACGGGTTCGTCTACCGCCGTGTTCTGGAAGGTCAGTCGGAGTCGGACGAGCTGTGGACCGTCGGGCGCACCTGCTTGTGGCCGAACTGTCTCTTCACCGGCGGCCACTTCGAATGGCGAGTGCCCATCGACGACGAGAACATGCTGAGCGTCGGCTGGTTCTTCGACCGGGTGCCGAACGAGATGGAGCCGTTCACGCAGGACCGCATCCCCTACTGGTACAGCCCGATCAGCGAGGCGCGCACGGGGCGCTGGATCACCACGCACGTAATGAATCAAGACTTCGTCGCTTGGGTGGGGCAGGGTGCGCTTTCCGACCGAACCCAGGAGCACCTGTGCGAGAGCGACCGCGGCATCATCCTAATGCGCAAGCGGATGCTGGAGCAGGCCGAGCTCGTGGCTCGCGGGGGTGAGCCCAAAGCGGTGATCCGCGATCCGGCGCAGAACGCCTGCGTGCGGCTCCCGATTATCGGCCGGCAGTACTTCGTTGGCGGTTACTCCCGAGCGGACAGCGACAAGCGCCGCGGGCGCACGCCGGGACTCGCCCAGCGAAAGGACTTCCCCTTCTTGACCGGCCAGCCGGATGCGATCCGGCAGGCCTTCCGCCGCGCGATGGGCCTCGAGGCCGAAGTCCCGCGCGACGTTCGCTCGCCCGGCTAGCGATGTCGAACCTGGACCGCCGAGGCGGGGTCTTCCGCGAGTTTCCATGAGTTGTCTGCGTGGGCTTCGTGCTCAGCTTCCAAACCTTTCCCGAAATCCAGTTCGACTACAGCAATCTCAAAAATCATAAAACGCTGTTGCCGTCTTTTCATTGTTTTCGCTTATTATAACCGGCCCTTGACTACTGAAAATAACTTCAGTATTGACGGGGACAGCAATGATCGCCCCGAGCGGCCGACGAATCGCTTTACAGTCCGTGTGTGACGACACCCCGGACGTTGGACCGAGCGTCAAAATGAGCCACATCACAGGAGAGACACCATGGAAAGACCCTTGGCCACCGTTGCGGCTGATTGTTCCAGCCCTCGGTACTCGAATCAGCACAGTTGATCGGGCGCGGTCATGGAGCCCGCACTCCAGCGCACGCCAGCTGCAAATCGAGTTCACTACGAGCGGCGGCGCCCCGAAGAAACCATCCTATACCAATTAGTTCAGGAGAACCTCGAAAGCTTTTTGGCGCAGGTCGAAGCCGAGGGTGGAAGCGGCTTGCCGGAGTTTGTCAAAGCCGAGTTCGATGCCTTCCTCGCCTGCGGCATTCTCGCGCACGGGTTTCTTCGCGTGCGCTGTAGCGAGTGCGCCCACGAGCAGCTGGTCGCCTTCTCATGCAAGCGGCGCGGCTTTTGCTCCTCTTGCGGCGCGCGGCGCATGGCGGAAACCGCCGCCCACCTCGTCGATTGCGTGATCCCGCCGGTCCCGGTTCGCCAATGGGTGCTCTCGTTGCCGATTCCACTGCGCCTTTTGTTCGCCGCTCAGCCGCAGCTGCTTGCGCCGCTGTTGCAGGTGATCCACCGCGTCATTGCCGGCTTTCTGGTCAAGCGGGCGGGCTTTAAACTTAGCGGAGCCGACACCGGCGTGGTCACGCTCATCCAGCGCTTCGGCTCGGCGGCCAATTTGAATATTCATCTGCATTGCCTGGTGCTCGACGGCGTCTACCTAAACCGCGACGGCGTGCCGCTCTTCCACGAGGCTGCGGCTCCTTCTACCGATGAGCTAGAGGCTGTGCTGCTGAAGATCATCACGCGCACCATGCGCCTATTGACGCGCCTGGGCGCTCTCATCGAAGAACCGGAGCGGACCTACCTCGCCGAAACCGACTCCGATGGGGCGCTCAAGTCTCTGCAAGCCGCCTCGTGCACTTATCGTATCGCCCTCGGCCCACGCGCCGGACAGAAAGTGCTGAGCTTGCAAAGCCTGCCGAGCGCAGCTAAGGCATCGGCCCCAGAGCTGCGTGTTAACGCGCACGGCTTTAGCCTGCATGCGGCGGTGCGCTGGCGCGCCGATCAGCGTGCAGAACT
>DATFTB010000176.1:0-2722 GCA_035262325.1 Candidatus Acidiferrum sp. | reverse complement strand
TCGCAAGGTAGAGCACCGTGATGCCCAGGATAGAGAGAAAAATGCCGCGGGGAATGTTTTTTTCGGGCTCGCGTATTTCCGCGCCGAGGTGACAGATATTGTAGTAGCCCCAATAGCTGTAGACGGTGTTGACCATGGCGCTGCCGAGCCCGGCGAACCACAGCGGAGATAGCTCGAAAGCGCCCGGCGGAAAATCGAAGGCAAGTTTGGCGTCGAAATGACGCAGGCCGCCCCAGATAAGCCAGAGCATCGTGCCCACAACTCCGAGCCAGAGCAGAACCGAGATTTTTCCGATGGTCGTAATGCGGCGATAAAGAAGGATGACGAGAAAGATGACCAGTCCGCCGGAAAGTGCGCGAGCCTGCCAGCCGCTGAGCGGATAGAGATACTTGGCGTAATCGGAGAAACCGATCGCGGCGGATGCGACCGACAGCGGGGCCTGAATCAAGGTCTGCCAAACAAAAAGGAAGGACATGAGGCGTCCCCAACGCCCGGGGCCGTAAGCCTCACGCAGAAAGACGTATGTACCCCCCGCTCTCGGCATAGCGGCGCCGAGTTCAGACCACACAAAACCATCGAGACAAGCGAGAAGCGCCCCGGCAAGCCACGCGAGGAGAGCCTGTGGACCGCCCATGGACTTGATGACCAGCGAGCTCACGACGAAAGGGCCGATACCGACGATCTCGATCATGTTGAGGGCCACGGCCTCTTTTAGGCCGAGGCCGCGCTCCAACTGAGGCTCTGAACCGGTCGAGCGAGGGAGCTGATCGAGGGAAGCCATGCGAAGCGAGAATAGCAAAGGAAGGCGAAGGCGCCCAACCTCGAGGTGAAAGAACTTGCACGGTCGGAGAGGAGGGGGAACCTTAAATGCCGTTTTCCCTCGGAAAAACCATTTCGATTTGCATCCTTGGCCGAACAGCTTAAACTCGTCACGCACAAAAGTTGAAACCGCGAAAGCTTGCGAAAAGAAACATGCAACGGATCCCTGCGTCGCCTGTCCTGGTGGTGGTCTTCGTGGTCGGCTCTATGGGAGCCGCTTCGATTGCGCGAGTGCCGGCCGGGTCGGTGCTCGAGCTGCCTTCAGCTACTCCGGCCATCCTGGACAACATCTATTCCGGACGCACGGACATCGCCACAACACAAGCAAAGCAGCTCCAAGGGCAGTATCCGGAAAACCCGCTGGGTTACCTGCTGGAAGCGGAAGCCCTGTGGTGGAAGATCTGGTGCGCCTCGGCGGAGTTCAAATATGGAATGACCATGGCGCGGCACCGCGACAAGCTCGAGGCGGACCAGCCGTACCTCGATCTGACGGCCAAGGCCTACAAACTGGCCGAAGAGAGCATTCGCAAGCACGACTCCGGCGAAATGCGGTTGTACGCCGGAATGGCCGACGGGCTCGCCGCGCGGCTCTACGGGCTCAGAGGAGAGGCTCGTGCGAGTGCCCGAGCGGGGGTGCGTGCGCGGGAAAATTTTCTGAAGGCTCTCGCGCTCGACCCAACGCTCGTTGATGCCTACATGGGCCTGGGGCTGTACAACTACTATGTGGACACGCTGTCCGGCCTGGCGCGCGTGCTGCGCTTTTTCATGGGCATCCCCGGTGGCAGCAAACAAGAAGGAATCCGCCAACTGCAAAGGGCCATCTCGGGAGGGCAGCTTTCTCCGGCGCTGGCGCGCTTTTACCTAGCGCTCGACCTGCACAATTACGATCAGAAATTCGAGGAGGCGCTTGAGGTGATCGGTCCGCTGGTTGAAAAATATCCCGAGAATCCGGCTTTCCAGCTGATGCAGGGAGACTTATACGCAAAACTGCAACGCGAGGCCCAGGCAGAGGCATGCTACCAGGCAGCCGCGGCAGCGGCGGCCAGGCTTCGAGACGTCGATTGCCGAAAGAAGATTGATGCCCTGGTCAAGGAATCCCTCGATGCGCTGAAGAAATGATCCGAAAGGACACTCGCCGCCGATCCGCACTTCGAACCGGCCTGTGATCCGGGACGCAATCAGGGATCGCTCATCGCCGCGGCCCTTAAGGCTCTGTTCTTCTCTGAACGGCCGGTCGACCATCCTTCCTCCCCCACCTACCCAACTAAGCACAATCCCCCACGCCCTCCCTCGTACTGCGCTATTCTCAAACCTGTTTACTTTTCTCGAGGAGTCGATCGATCCATGATTCGCAAGTCGTCCCCATTTTTCCGCGCGCGCCTCATTCCCCGTGGAGCCGTTTTTCTTCTGGGCCTGAGCCTCGCTGTCGCTTCTCCCGCTTTCGCCCAAAAGAAGAAAAAGAAGGACGACACGCCCCCGCCGCCGCCATCGAGCGTCATAACCTCCATCCCCGACGAGCAGAAGATCGATACCGCCATCGGGCAAATGCTCGGCGCCTGGCAGGTCGGCGACACCACCGCATTGCACAAATACATCGCCGACGACATCTCCGTCGTCAACGGCATCTGGGCCCCTCCCGTGATCGGGTGGGTCAACTACCTCGCCGCCTATCAGGCGCAGCGCGCGCGCAGCCAGCAAGTGCGCCTCGACCGCAGCAATACCCTCGTTCGTATTGCTCCTTCAGGGACAGTGGCCTGGGCGTGCTATCAGTGGGAATTCACGGCGACCGTGGATGGGGTTCCGAGTGCGGCGGACGGCCAAACAACTCTGGTTCTCGAAAAGCGCGGCGACGACTGGCTCATCGTCCACAACCACACTTCTCTCATACAGGCTTCTCAGCCAG
>DATFTB010000175.1:0-4717 GCA_035262325.1 Candidatus Acidiferrum sp. | reverse complement strand
CACGTAACATAGGCGGCAAACCCAAGTCAATGGAACGCATCGAGCGCCGTGCCCTTTCCGTCCGGCAGACCGGCTTCGGCCGGATCAAAGACAACCGCGCAGTTGAAGCCATAGCCAAAGCCCGGTCGCGGGATGTGTTGCCCGATACCGAATTCTCCGGTAAGAAGGTTTGGCGGCAGATGACCGGCTCCGGCCACCGACCGGCGTCTTCCCGACCGTTGGCAAACTCCCGGGAACGACTCTTTCTTTACTCCCCTCACCACGCCACGTATAGTGATTTTGTTCCCGTAGGACGAATTCTTCCCCGTGAGGTTGTCGATGCTCGGTTTGATTGTCCTGGTCATCCTCGTTCTTCTGGTTATTTTCGCGATTGGGATGTACAACGGCCTGGTCCGCCTGAAGGTGCAGTGCGACAACGCCTGGGCGGACATCGATGTACAGCTCAAACGCCGCTACGATCTGATCCCCAATCTTGTGGAAACCGTAAAAGGCTACGCGGGCCACGAAAAAGGCACACTCGAAGCGGTCATCAACGCACGCAACCGCGCCATGACCGCCGCCGGCCCGGCAGACAAAGCGGCGGCCGAAAACATGCTCTCCGGCGCACTCAAAAGCCTCTTCGCTCTTTCTGAGGCTTATCCGCAACTCCGTGCCATCGAGAGCTTTACCTCTCTCCAAAAATCCCTGGCCGAAATCGAAGACAACGTGCAAAACGCCCGGCGCTATTACAACGCGGTGGTTCGCGACCTGAACACCAAAATCCTGCAGTTCCCCACCAACATCTTTGCGGGAATGCTGGGCTTCAAGCAGCGCGAGTTCTTCGAAGTTTCATCCGCCGCCGAGCGCGAAGCTCCCAAAGTCAGCTTCAGCAATCCAGCGGCGCCGACGGCCTGAGTCGCGCCGCCCGGTCCCATGTCGGCTCGTAACAAATCGTCCCGGCGGTGGCACGCCATCCTGGCCGTGCTCTTTCTGCTTTTTCTCTTCGCCTCTCCCCTTACCGCCAGAGACCGTCGCCTTCTGAAGTTCTTTTCCGACATCGACGTTCTCCCCGACGCCACCGTCGACGTCACCGAACACATCACCTTTCAATTCATCGGCGGTCCCTGGCACGGCATCATTCGCGACATTCCCGTCGAATACACCGGGCCGCGCGGTCTTAACTATTCGCTCTTCCTCAGGGTCAAAAGTGTCACCGACGAGGACGGGGTTAAGCTCAAGTACGAAACCAGCCGCGAGCGCCAATACCTCAAGCTCAGAATCTATCTCGATGACGCCGACAACAGCACCCGCACCATCTCCATCGCGTACACCGTGTCCAACGCGCTCCGCTTCTTCGACGATCACGACGAGCTCTACTGGAATGTCACCGGCGACGAATGGCCAATTCCCATTCAGGAAGCCGGTGCGCGCATCGTCTTACCCGACGGCGCTTCCACCGTACGCGCCAACGTTTTCACCGGCGCGTACCGGAGCACCGCCAGCAACGCCACCGCCGAAATCAACGGCACTGTCGTTGACGTTCGTACCACCGCACCGCTTGGCATCCATGAAGGCCTCACCGTGGCCGTTGCTTTCGACAAAGATGTGGTCCGCGAACCCAGCGCCTTCTATTGGTTCCTTCTCTACCTTCGCAGCAATTGGCCTCTTGTCATTCCGGTGGTCGCATTCGTCTTCATGTTCTGGCTCTGGTGGACTCGCGGCCGCGATCCTCGCCTTCGCCCCATCGCCGCACAATATCAGCCGCCCGACAATCTCACTCCGGGAGAAGTCGGCACGCTCATCGACAACTCCGTCGACATGCGGGACATCACTGCCTCCATCGTCGATCTCGCTGTCCGCGGCTACCTGGTCATCGTGGAACAGAAAAAAGACCATTTCCTCGGCCTTACCCATAGCACCGAGTACGTTTTCCAGCTGAAAAAACCGAGTTCCGATTGGGCTTCCCTCAAGCCTCACGAACAGGGTCTGCTCGCCGGTATCTTCAGCGGCGGCACCGAGGGCGAAACGGTGGCGCTCGCCGATCTGCACAACCGCTTCTACCAGAACATTGCCGGCATCAAGAACGGCATCTTCGGTTCGCTTGTCGGCAAGGGCTACTATACCCATCGTCCCGACACAACGCGGGCCGCTTACATTCTCTTCGGCATTGTCGCCGGGTTCATTGTCGTCGGTGGCGGCATCTGGCTCTCCAAACACTCGGGCATGGCCCCGTTTCCATTCGTCGCCGCCGGCGTTCTCTCCGGCCTCATCATCTGCGCATTCGGCTGGTTCATGCCTGCTCGGACGCCCGCCGGCGCGCGCACTCTCGAAGGTATCCTCGGCTTCGAAGACTTCCTGAGTCATGTCGAAGCTGACCGCTTCAACCGCACCATCAAAACGCCGGAAATGTTCGAAAAATTTCTGCCTTTCGCGATGGCCCTCGGCGTCGAGAAAAACTGGAGCAAGGCTTTCCAGGGAATCTACACCCAACCGCCGCAGTGGTATCAAGGCGGAAGCTTTGGCCCGAGCTTCTATCCTTACCTGTTCGTCAACAATCTGAACGCCATGTCGGTCCAGGCGGGCGACGTCATGTCATCAGCCCCCCGCAGCTCGCAGGGCTCCGGCTTTGGCGGTGGCGGCGGTGGCGGCTTTTCGGGCGGCGGCTTCGGCGGTGGCGGCGGCGACGCCTTCTAGCTCTCATTTTTGAACCGTAAGAGCAAGCGGACTCGTGTCACGAGGGAGGGCGACGGCGATCGTTTGGCCGGAAGAACCCGTCGCGCCGAGACACTCTTACCCGACATCGAACCGTTTGTCACCACCGCCGCCGTGCTGTTATCCTCGAGAAAGCCCCGCCCTTTTGGAGGCACCATGACCCCATCCCCCGACTCCCTGCTTGTCACCATCGTCCTGGCCACATTGGCGATCGGCCTGCCCATCCTCATGGTGCTGTCGATCCGCTTTCTCTGGGAGCGCACCCTGAACCTTGGCCGTTCGAAAGAGCTCGAAAAGCTCATCTGGCAGCTGCACCGCATTGCCAGCGCCATGGAGCACCAAATGAACTTGTCGTTCCCGCCTGTCCAGCCGGGCACGGAGGAACCTCGCGATATCGCCTATCTCCAGCAACTGGCAATGAAACCACCTGCGGCTACGCCTGCTATCGCAACTCCCAGCGCGGCGTCGGCCGCCACACCCCAGCCTGACAAGCCGCAACCCCCGACTCCGCCCCCGGCTCCGCAGCAAGCCCCGGCTCCTTTGCCTCCCCTCCAGGAGCCTTCGACCGAAGTCGCTCAGCGCGCTGGTGTCAACTCCATGTTCGGGCTCTAACTTTCCTTTTTTCGCTCCCATCTTGAACAAGCCGCTCTTCGCCCGGCCGTTCTCCGGGAGCGCGAGCGTGTGCTCCGCGAATGCTGTATCCTTGCGGCGAAACGCCGCCCGGAACGGACCGCCATGGATTATCGGGATTCGCCCCATCTACCACGCGCAGCTTGGCGCGAAAAATGGAACGAAATCATCTTTGGACATCACACCCGTGCGGGCCGCTTCTTCGACCTTATTCTTCTGATCCTGATTCTTCTGAGCGTGCTCACCGTTCTCTTGGAAAGCGTTAGCAGCATTCGCGAGAATCACGGCACCGCTTTGCGAATTGCCGAATGGGTCTTCACCGCCCTTTTTACGGTCGAGTATGTCGCTCGCTTGGCCACCGCATCAAGCGCCGGCCGGTACGCGCGAAGCTTTTTCGGCCTGGTGGACTTTTTCGCCATCGGTCCCGTCTACCTCAGCTTTCTATTTGGCGTGACCCACTCGTTCAGCGTTTTTCGCTCCCTGCGGCTCCTGCGTGTCTTCCGGATCCTCAAGCTGACGCAATTTGTGGGCGAGGCCGCGGCTCTACGCGCCGCACTGATTTTGAGCCTGCGGAAAATCGTCGTGTTCCTGTTTGTGGTCCTCACGATTGTGACCATTGTTGGCGCCCTGATGTATCAGATTGAAGGTGAGCGAAACGGCTTCACGAGCATCCCCGCCGGAATGTACTGGGCCATCGTTACGATCACGACGGTAGGCTACGGCGACATCTCGCCGCACACTACCCCTGGACGCGTCCTGGCCTCTATCCTCATGATTCTCGGCTACGCAATCATCGCCGTTCCTACCGGCATTGTCTCTTTTGAACTAGCGCGCGGTATCGCCCAACCGGTCAGCCGTAGCTGCCAGGCCTGCGGTCTCCGGCGCCACGACATTGACGCCAGTCACTGCAAGCATTGCGGCATGCCCTTGCGGCCTCAAAAAGCCATGGACCCCAATTGACGCGACAATCCCCCGAGCAGGGCTGTAGAGTCGCGTATCTCGGGAGCCAATCTTTGTGATCTAAGGCCCAAGCTAGCACTCTCCGCTGTCGTCCACACCATAGCAACGGAGCACATCCTCGAGCCGCGCAATTCCCAGCAACTCGTGCACGTTTGCGCGGCTCACGACCGGCAACAGTTCCGTGTGCGTCTCTCCCATACGGGCCAGTGCCACTTCAAGCGAATGGTCGGTGTGTAGATGCGGAAACTCGCGTTCCCGCACGAGCTCACCTAGCTCCTTCACCGGCTTTTCACGGTTCTGCGCCCGTAACAACTGCGTGCGTGTCACAATTCCCACCACCCCGCAGGGATCGCACACGGGCCACGTTTTCTGTGCGCTCCCTGCCGTCTTTTCCATCGCCTCTTCCAAGGTCTCGCCGACGTCCAGGCATTCGCCA
>DATFTB010000174.1:0-21250 GCA_035262325.1 Candidatus Acidiferrum sp. | reverse complement strand
GTCGGAAGCGGTCTGAAAGCCAGCGGCCATGCCAATCGCAGCCGCAACCAGCGCCAAACTCAAAACTGAACGCGTATGCATAATCGAAAGCCGCTCCTTGTAAAGCGCGTCGCTACCGAGTCACTCCTCGCCGCTGTTTGTCAGTTGGGAAGGAATCAGTGCGGAGTATGTTAGTGACGCCGCTGGCAGAAAGTCAATGCAGCGCGACCCAAAGCAAATGACTATTCGTACCGCAGGGCGACTAATGGATCTACGCTTGCTGCCCGGCGTGCCGGTACCCAGCAGGCGGCCGCGCCTGTCAACAGTAATATCACCGGCACGCAAAGTAACGTCCAGGGATCGTAGGCCGACACGCCCCACAACTGCGTCCCAAGCGCTCGGCCCAGCGCGATGCTGGCAAGGAGCCCAATCCCCACCCCGATGCCCACCAGCCGCAATCCCATCCGCAGAACCATCCTCAGCACATCCGAACTTCGGGCCCCCAGGGTCATGCGTATGCCAATTTCCTGCGTCCGGCACGAGGTCGTATAGGCAAGAACGCTGTATACGCCGACAGTTACGAGCACAAGCCCAACGCCTGCAAAAATAACCATCAGGAAAAAACCAAATCGTGGCCCCGCATAGGAAAACTGGCTGATATATCCCTCCAGCGTCCCCGTAAACGTCAGCGCCACATTGTTGTCGGTTCTCCAGATTTCATGCTGTACGGCGTTCAGCATCGCCAACGGCACACCTGCTGTTCGAACAAGAACCCCTCGAAACGCCGAGCCCGTCACCGTGTACGGAATCCAGAGTTCCGGCCGGATTGGATCCTGCAGCCCCTGATTCTTCACGTCGGCCACCAGCCCGATGATCTCAAACAACGGCTCCTTCACCGGGTCGTCGAACTCCCCGAGTTGCGCGATCCTCACCTGCTTCCCGATGGGGTTCTCGTTGCCAAGATATTTCTTCACGAAGGTTTGGTTCACCACCGCCAGCTTGCGTGCCGCCGCCAGCTCTGCTTCGCTAAACCCACGGCCGTCGAGGAACTGAATCTTCAGCACCGAAAAGTAGCTTTCACTGCACAACTGAAACAGCGCGTCCCACTTCTCGTCGTGAGTTTTTCCGGGGATCTCGATTTCGCTCGAAATGCCTCCATAAGGGGGCAGCGTGCTCGTCTCCGTTGCGTCCACGACGCCAGGCAGAGACTTCAGCCGCGCGAGCAACGGACGGTAAAAAGCGGTTATCTGTTCGGCCGTTTTGTAGCGCTCCACCGGCAGCGGAAGCCTCGCCACCAAAATATGATCCGGCTGCAATCCGAGGTGCACCTCTCGAAGCGCAATGAAGCTTCTCATCAGCAGGCCCGCCGTTACCAGCAGCGCCAAAGACAGTGCCACCTCGAGCACCACCACCGCATTGCGAAGCTTGCCGTGCCGGAACCCTCCTCCGCTTCCCTTGGTGCTGTCTCGTAGGGGTTCATTCACGTCCTTGTGTGCCGCCTTCAGCGCGGGTACCAGGCCAAACACAACGGCGGTTGACGCCGCTAGCGCGAGCGCGTACAGCAGCACCGGCTCATTCATCTGAATCACAGCCTCTGCCGGAATGATATTCTGTGGCAATAAGGCCACGAGAAATTTCAGCCCGCCCCACGCAAACAGCGTCCCCAGCACTGCCCCGCCGAGCGCGAGGATCAAGCTTTCCACCAGCAGCTGTCGAACCAGTCTCCACCGGTTGGCCCCGAGCGCCGAGCGAACCGCAAATTCCTTTTCGCGTGTCATGGCTCGCGCCAGCAACAGGTTTGCCACGTTTCCGCATCCGATCAAGAGCAGCAAACTCACGGCTGCAAGCACGGTGAAAATCGTCGTGCGGAACTGGCCCACGACGCCATCAGCGAGCGACTGCACCTGCAAACTGAAATGTTTCGGATAATCCTTCGGATAAGCCAACGCCAAACGCTTCGCTATCAATCCCAGATCCGCCTCCGCCACCTTCTTTGAAATTCCCGGCTTCAAATGGCCAAGCAAAAACCAGAACCGCGGAAAGGCTCCAGCATATTCTTTGGTGTCAAGCGTGCGGCTCGGCCGGTCCGGAATCCACATGTCCGCATCGCCCCACCCAAATCGCGGAGGCATGATGCCGACGAGTGTTCGCGCAACACCGTTCAGGACAAATGTCCCGTTTACGATTTTAGGATCGCCCGCAAATTCCTTCATCCAGGTTTTGTACCGCAGCACAAACACCGGTGGGGCGCTAGGTTCGTAATCCGCCGGCTGCATAACACGCCCGAGCAAGGCCGGCATGCCGAGAAATTCAAACGTGCCGGGCGTCACGTAGGATCCGTGAAAGCGCAAGCTGCCCTCTCCCGACCGGTATAGCACATCGGTATTTGCGCTCGCGATCACCCGGTCAAACACATGGTTCTGCCACGCGTACTCCAGATACTCGGGCCCGTTGAACCCTCCGCGTCCGCCGGGCTGACTCTGCTCGGTGTCATGAATCTGCAACGTCATGAATCGCGAGGCGTCCGGATAGGGAAATGGCTCCATCAGAACGTTGTCCAACACGCTAAATATGGCCGTGGACGCCCCGATCCCCAGAGCAAGCGTCAACATCGCCACGACGGCAAAGCCGGGCGATTTTCCGAGGTTCCTCAGCGCATAGCGGATATCCTTCCCCAGTGTGCCCATAGCTCCCCCCTGCTCGAAAACGGGAATCAGGCCAACCTGCTCTTAGATACGTAGGCGCCGGCAATTAAGTTCGACGGTGAGAATCCCGAATAGTTGACAAATGGACAGGTCTCGTTTGTGAAGGTGTTGCCTTCGGCCTACGAATGCCGTCACAATTGCATGTCCTCTCTTCCTCTGCCTTCTGGGGGTCTATGGTTTTTCGTTCGATCGAGCAAGTTCGCCGTTTCTTCAAAATCTTGGCGGGCTTCACGCTTTTGCTTGTGGGCGTTGTGATGTTTTTTACGCCAGGCCCCGGCTGGTTAGTGATCTTCCTCGGACTCACCTTGTTGGCAGCGGAGTTCGTTTGGGCTCGTCGCTTGGTGGATCATATGAAACAGCATCGCAATCGCATCAAAGACTCGGTCCTGAAATTTGGCAAAACCGATTCCGCCTGAGAAACCACGGGATGCAAAATGAGTGGCGAAACAAATGGGCGCTGGTGACCGGAGCAAGCGCCGGTATTGGCGTCGCACTCGCGACCGAACTCGCCGCTGGCGGGACTCACCTTATCCTTACCGCGCGCCGCCAGGATCGTCTCGAGGCTCTCGCGCAAGCTCTGGCCAAAACGCATGCGATCGAGGCGGAAATTTTCGTCGCAGACTTAGCCGAGCGCGAAAGCCCTGAAAAAATCTTCGCGTTCACGAAGCAAAAAGGCCTTGCCACGGAACTCCTCATCAACAACGCCGGTTTCGGCCAATACGGTGAACTGCCCGAGGTCGGCACTGAGCGTCTGCTCGATATGGTGCAGGTCAATTGTTCCGCCGTCGTTCACCTAACGCGCTTGTTTCTTCCAGATATGGTGTCTCGAGGCCGCGGGGATATCCTGATTCTCTCCTCCACTGCCGCTTTCCAGGCTGTCCCTTATATTTCAACCTACGCCGCTACAAAGGCCTTCGATCTGCTCTTCGCCGAGGGACTCGCCGAGGAAATGAAGCCTCACGGCATTCGTGTTTGCGCCCTCTGCCCGGGCTCTACCGAGTCGGAATTTCACACCGTCGCCGGGCAGGAGCAATTCACTCGGGCAAAGCAGGAAACCGCCGAAAAAGTGGCCCGAACCGGTTTGCAAGCCCTGGCAGCGGGCCAGAGCTACGTCATTTCGGGCCTGGGCAATTACCTCGGTGTGCATTCGCAAAGGATCGTGCCCCGACGGACCGTAGCACGTATTGCCGCCAGCATGTTTCGTCCAGGAACCAAGCATCTCTAAGAATGCCGGCGGTCCGCCAATCTTCTGAAACCTTTACCGCCTTTCCCGGGTTCCATATGGGTGGGTGCTTCGCAGGCCGGCTTGGGAACTTTTCTGCGGCACCCCGGGAAATACTAAACGAAAGCAGGCGTCTTGCTAGGAGATGGAAATCGACTTACAGGAGAGGGATGACGTTCTGCTGCGGCGTTCCGCGAAAGGTGACGAGGATGCCTTTGCCGAAATCTATCGCCGATATCAGGCGCGCCTCTATCGCTTCGCCCTGCGAATGACGGGTAGCGCCTGGGCTGCAGAGGAAGTTGTTCAGGATGTCTTCATGACCCTGGTTCGCGAGCCGAAGAAATACGATCCCCAGCGCGGAGCCCTCGGCGCGTTCCTCTATGGCATCGCGCGCAACCGCGTGATGAAACAACTCGAACGCGTTCCAAGGGAGCTCCCGCTCGAGGACAGCGATGGCACCTGTCGGGCGAACTCCTTCGCGACCGACCCCATGACGCCCGCGCATTGGGCTGAATTGCGCGAGCGACGCGAGCAGGTTCGTACTGCGGTGCTCGAGTTGCCTATTGAGTTTCGCGAGGCCATCGTCCTCTGCGAGCTGGAAGAGATGAGCTATGAAGAGGCAGCCCGCGTCTTGGACTGCCCGGTCGGAACCATTCGATCTCGCTTGCATCGCGGGCGCGCCCTCTTGTTGGCTAAGCTCGAAATGCTCCGTGAAGTGCCTAAGCGCGTTAACGCGGGCCACTGAGGAATTTGTGGGAGAACGTAGTATGACTTGCGAAGAATTTGCCATGGCGGGACTCGAAATTGGGCCGTCCACCGAAGATGGCCCGCTGCGGTTGGCCGCCCGCGAGCATCTGCGGAATTGTCCGCACTGCGCCGCCCTTTATGAGAATTGGCAGGGATTGCGCGACGACCTCCACGCCCTCGGCGTTGCGTCGCGCGAACCCGAAACCCCCCACCGCGTAGAAGTGCGGTTACGCCAGCAATTCCGCGTCAAGCATGGAACGATGCGGACCCGGCGCACGGCAGCGATTGCCGCTTGGGCCTTAGCGGCCGCCGCCGTGCTCGTCGGGGTTATCAGCTGGACCAGCTGGCGCCATCAGGAAGCCGGGAACGTTGCTGGCCGCCACAAGGTCTCGACCGCAAGGGAAACCGCGCCGTCGAATTCCGCTCCGGCCGAGGCCATATCTCCCGCCGCGATGGAACTTGGCGATGTTGTCGTCGCCGCCAACTCCGGAGACTTTGCTCTGTTGCCCGGTGTCATTCCCCCTTCTTTGGAGGATGCCACGGTCGTCCATGTACAAATGCAGCGGAGCGCGCTTACGGCCCTCGGCCTCACCGTGAATGAAGAACACGGCACGGATTGGATTCAGGTGGATTTGCTCGTCGGCGATGACGGCGTGCCGCAGGCAGTGCGCCTGCCGCAATCCACGGATTGATTTTCTGGAGGCTCGAGCGCCCCAGTGCAGGAGAGAAGAGGAGAAAGCAGAATGAAGAGCACGTTAACTCAGGTGGTATTGGGAGGGGCGCTCCTTCTCGGCGCCTACTGTCTGAAAGCTCAAGAACCACCTCCGGAACCGCCGCCCGCGGCGGATTTTGCCCTGCCACCCCGTTTCGCCGGACCTCGTATGGAAATTCTCGGGTTCGGCGAAATGCACCCAGGCAAAGTCGTCACCAATGCGCCTTACAGCGCCGTCGGCGTCACCGAAACCAAGCAAACACTGCAAGACGGCAACAGCATCGACCGCAAGGTTTCCTCCAACATCTACCGCGACAGCCAGGGGCGTACGCGCCGCGAAACCACTTTTCCGGGCGTCGGCCCGTTGGCCGGCTCTGGTCAACCTCGTTCCCTCGTGATGATCCATGACCCTGTAGCCTCAACTGGTTATGTCCTTCATCCCGACACCAAGGTTGCAGAACAATTGCCAAGTCCTGCGGGAGGGCCAAAGCCTGCTGGGGGGCTGCAAAGCAAGTTTGAAGCCCGCATACAGCAGGAAATCGCCAATGGCACCCTGAAGAAAGAGGATTTGGGCACTCAGGCGATCAACGGCGTCAGCGCTCAGGGCACGCGCTATACGCGCACGATCCCTGCCGGGCAGATCGGCAACGCCAACCCCATTACGATCACCACCGAGCAGTGGTATTCGCCTGAGCTGCAGGTCGTCGTAAGGAGCGTGCGCAGCGATCCTCGCTTCGGCCAGACGACCTACAATCTCACCCAGATCCAGCGGTCCGAGCCGGCGGCGTCGCTCTTTGCCGTGCCCACGGATTACACCGTCAAGCAGGGCTCGCTCCATCACGGTGGCAGGCACGGCGCAGGACCTGGAGGTGGCTCCGAAGCGGCAGTTCCACCGCCGCCCACGGAATAGTTCTCAAAAACGATCTTCTCTCCTGAAGACGGCGCGCCCTTTCCTGCAGCGACCCCCATTTCTGCAGGGAGGGCGTCGTCGTTTTTGGAGTGTGGCAGCTTCGAGCGCTTTACGTTCGATCTCGACCACCGCAATCACTGGGGTTCGAATGACTCGTCTCGGTCTTCGAGCGGCCGCCTCCTGCGGCGGGCCGGCGAAACGCCTCTCTGGCCCTGATGGGTCGCTTCGTCTTTTCTGCCGCACGGCGTGCTTGTGGTGGGAGATCTGCGGTCGTCGCGTTAAGATCGAGTCATGAACGAAGCCGCTCTCGCCCGTCAACTCCAGCGCGAAGGCTTTTCACACGTCTACGTCTGGGAGGACGGCCCCAACGCCCGCTATCCAGAGCACAGCCACGGCGCGGAGACGGCTCACATTATCCTCACGGGTGAAATGACTCTCACTATGGCCGGCGAATCAAGAACCTTCCTGTCCGGCGAACGCTGCGACGTTCCCGCCAACGCCGTTCACTCTGCGGCGATGGGCCCGCGCGGCTGTCGCTACCTTGTTGGCGAACGCTAATCGCACCCGATTGTGCACGTGTGGGCTGCGGCCCGGCTTTGCAAAACGAATCGCGTCGCCGGCGTGCCGAACTCTGACTCAGCTCCTTCCGCCGCGGGTCGTTGACTTAGCCGTTCAAAGCTCGCTCAAGCACTTCCACCACGTGCAGTACTTCCTGCCCCGTTCCATGCATCTCCACACCCGCACGCAGCTGCAGCAAGCACCCCGGATTCGCCGTTGCAATTAGTTTTGCCCCGGTCTTTTTCGCCTTCTCCATCTTTTCCGCCAATAGTTCCAACGACGCCTCCGTTTGCGTCACGTTATAAATGCCGGCCGACCCGCAGCAAATGTCCGAGTACGGCAGCTCCACAAATTCCACCCCAGGAATCGCCTTCAGCAATTGTCGCGGCGCTTCCCGAATCTTTTGCCCGTGCAAAAGGTGACACGAATCCTGATAGGTCACCCGCATGGCTAGTGTCTTCAGATTCGCGGACAGCCCCAAACCGGCCAGATATTCCGTGACGTCGCGCACCTTGTTTCGAAAAGCCTTTGCTGGTGCGTACTCGGGCTCATCTTCCCCGAACAGTTGGTCGTACTCCTTCAGTGTCGACCCGCAACCCGCCGCGTTCGTCAAAATCGCGTCAAACGTCTCGTTCCCGAAAGCAACGATATTTTTCCGCGCCAGCTCACGCGCCGTTTTGCGCACGCCCGCATGCAGCGGCAGCGCCCCGCAGCACAGCTGTCCCCTCGGCACTACAACCTCGCAGCCGTTCGCCGTCAGCACCCGAATCGTGGCTTCATTCAGCTTCGCGAACGCCAAATCAGCCACACACCCGGCAAAAAAAGCCACACGGGCCCGCCGCGTGCCGACCGCGGGAAACGCCTTCCCAAGCTGATCGAAGAAGAACTTTTCATCCATCCTCGGCAGCAGCCCTTCACGCTCCGCCAGCCCCAGCAGCCTCAGAATGCCGGTTCCGCGTGCCAAGGCTTGCAAACCCGAACGCTGGTAAAACCGCAGCAATCTTCCAACGTTGGCAATCCGCGAAGGGAACGGCAGTAGGCTCTCAAAAACGAAATTCCGCGCGACGCGCGAAAGCCAAGGCCGGCGATACTCGTTCTCAATTCGCGCCCGCGCGTGCTGCACGAGCTTTCCATATTCGACGCCCGAGGGGCACGCTGTCTCACACGAGCGGCAATCCAGGCATTTGTCGATGTGATCGACAAATCCGCTCCCGAGGGGTAGCTGTCCTTCGTTCACCAAAATCATCTGCCGGATGCGTCCCCTCGGGGAATCCGCCTCCAGGTGCCAAAGCCGGTACGTCGGGCAATGATTCAGGCACAACCCGCAGTGCACACAGCGCGCAAAATCCTCGTACGCTGGAACCGCACCTGGAATCGTCGCCGGCGCCGCCAAACCTTAGAGCCCTCCGACACATCTTCCCGGCGCGAAAATGCCATCCGGGTCGAATGCCTGCTTCAGTCGTTTCATCAACGAAAGATCTCCAGGCGTTGGCCCCCACACGCCCGGCCGCTGTTTCAGTCCCCGTAGCGCATGGAGCAGAGTGGCGTGACCCTGTTTCGCCGCAGCAAGCGCGAAAATGTCTTCCGCTGCTTTTTCGAAAGCCCCCAGTGCTTTCTCGTCTTCCCGTTCACCCATCAAGGAAAGATAAATCACGCCGCGAGCGCGCACCAACAGCGCTCTGCGCAAGGAACCTCCTGTTTGGTTGAGCGCCGCAATCGCTTCCGGAGTAATTCGCGGCAGGGTGATTCGAAAGAGCGCCACGGCGGGCGCAGCCCAACGCAACCATTCGAAGGCTTCTCGCAGCACTCCCCCAGATTGTGAATCGCTGCCCTCGTCCAGCGGTTCGTATTTTCTTGCTCCCGCTTCATGCACCAGCCGTTCGAGGTCCCTCGCAACCCGCTTCACGATTTTTTCGCTTCCCTCGAATGACACGTATACGGCCCACGAATCGCCTCCCAGGCAGCCCAGGACCGGCCCCTGCTCTTTTTCCAGGAGTGCTTTCGTCATTCCGGCCATCGTCGGACTTAGCAACTCGAGGTTCGCGACCGGCAAGCCGCTTGCCTCCACGGCATTGCGAAACGCCAGCGCCCGCTCGCCACTGTCGAAACTCGCCATGAGCCCGCTGCATGTCTCCGGCAGCGGAAAGGTTCTGAAATTCAGCCGCGTAATGACCCCGATCGTGCCGAGCGATCCGATCAGTAATTTGTGCAGATCGTATCCCGTCACGTTCTTCACGACCAGCCCGCCGCTCTTGCACAGTTTTCCCGTACCATCCACGAATTCCGCGCCAATCAGAAAATCTCGAACTGTTCCGTATTGTTGCCGCAGCACCGAGTCAATCCCCGAGGCGAGCGCTCCGGCCGCCGTCGAACTTTCAAAGCACGGCACAGCCAGTGGCAGAAACTGTCGCCGGCGCGCCAGCGCACCTTCCAGCTCACGCAGCGGCATTCCCGCGTCAACGCTGAGCGTCAAATCACCGGCGTCATAGTGCGCGATCTCCCGCATTCCAGTCATGTCCACGGCAACGTCGTAGCGGGTCGGCGGCATCCCGATGTGGCACTTGCTTCGCGCCCCAACAGTAATTAACGCCAGCCTTTCTGCCGATGCGAAGCGCACAACCGCCGCAGCCTCCTCCGCGGACAGCGGCCTCACGATCGCCCCGGGCACAACGCCGTCCACCGCGTAAGTGGCAAGCTCCTCCTCGGCGGACACAACTCGCTCCTTCCCCACCGCTCCTTCCAGCCGCGCGTTCAGGTTCGTCGTGCTCACCCTCTGGTTCCTGCGCTTTCCCTTTTCCTGGTCCGAATCTCGCCGCAGCCTTTGCTGAGCGGGAAGATTTTTCCGGGATTCAGCGAGGAATCTGGGTTGAATGCGTCATGCACTCGGCGCATCAGGTCAAAATCCGCGTCGCTGAACAGCAACGGCATCAATTCATTCTTCTCCATCCCGACGCCATGCTCGCCCGTGAGCACTCCACCCAGTTCCACGCAGTACCGGATGATCTCCTCCGCCGCCGCGATCGCCTTCTTAAATTGTTGCGAGTCCCGCGGGTCGTAAAGCACAATCGGATGTAAATTCCCGTCGCCCGCATGAAAAATGTTGCCAATGTGGAAACCATACTTCGTGCCGATCCTCAGGATGTTCGCTAGGGCCTGCGGGAGCTTCGAGCGCGGAATAACGCCGTCCAGCACGTAATTGCTCGGCGCCAGCCGCCCGAGCGCCCCAAAAGCGTTTTTTCGCCCCTTCCACAGCAGATCCCGCTCATGATCATCCCGCGCCCCGCGCACGCCGCGCGCCCGGCACCGCATGCACACCTCCACAATCGCGGCCTCCTGCTCTTCCACCGCCTCGCGCAGCCCCTCCACCTCCAGCAGCAGCACTGCCGCGCTGTCCCGCGGAAATCCTGCCTGGATGTAGTCTTCCACGACTCGCAAGGTCCACCCATCCAACATCTCGCACGCCGCCGGGGTGATTCCGCGCGCAGTTATTTCCACCACGGCCTGCGATGCATCCTCGATGGTGTCAAAAGTCCCGAGCAGTGTTTTCACTGCCTCCGGCTTGCGCGAAAGTTTCACTGTAATTTCAGTGATCAGCGCGAGGGTTCCCTCGCTTCCGACGAAAAGCCCGCAGAGATCGTAGCCTGGCGCATCTCCGTGCTTGCTTCCAATGCGCGTAATCTCGCCATCGGGCAGCACCAGTTCAAGCGCCGCGATATGATTTGAAGTGACTCCGTAGGCCAGCGTGTGCGGCCCGCCGGCATTTTCGGCCACATTGCCGCCAATCGTGCAGGACTTCTGGCTCGAAGGATCGGGCGCAAAATACAAGCCCGCGTGCTCGACCGCCGTCGTAATGTCCGCGTTCACCACACCCGGCTGGACCACCGCGCGCTGGCTCGCCAGGTCGATCTCGAGAATCTTGTTCATCCGCGCGAAGACGATCATCACCCCGCCGCCGCGCGCCAGCGCTCCTCCCGACAAACCCGTGCCGGCCCCCCGTCCCACGATGGGTGTCTCGTACCTCGCGGCCACTTTCACGACGCGCGAGACTTCTTCCGTCGTCCGCGGGAACACCACGAGTTCGGGCCGGGCTCTTTCTACCGAGCCGTCCAATTCGTACAACAGCAAGTCTTCCTTCGCGCTTAGCACGTTTTCCGGTCCCAGCAAGGAAAGCATCTCGCGGCTCATCGAGCGGATTACAGTTGCGCGTCCTGAATTCACTTCCTCACTATAGTTAGAGTCTTGCCGTACTGGCAATCCCCGGCTCCGCGTCGCGAATCGTCTGTGTTAGTGTAGGAAGCCACAAAAACCGTGAGGCGAGTGCATGGCGAAACCTAAGGTCTATTCGACTCATCAGCTGTTTGAAGAAGCCCGCAAAATCCTGGATGCCGAATGCGAAGTGCAATATTGGACAGACTCCGAGCGGCCTCCTCGCGACGAGGTCCTTCGCCGCGTTAAAGACAAAGAGGGACTCGTCTGCCTGCTCACCGAGAAGGTCAACGAAGAATTTCTCCGCTCGGCCCCGAAATTGCGCATCGCTTCCAATGTTGCCGTCGGCTACGACAACATCGATGTCGACGCCTGCACCAAACGGGGCATCGCCGTCACCAACACCCCTGGCGTGCTGGATGAAACGACCGCCGATTTTGCCTGGACCCTGCTGATGACCGTTGCCCGTCGCGTCGCCGAGGGCGAACTCCTGGCCCGCTCCGGGAACTGGAAGGGTTGGAATCTCGATCAACTCTGCGGTGCCGATGTTTGGGGCAAGACCCTCGGCATCGTCGGATTTGGCCGCATCGGCCGTTCGGTCGCTCGCCGCGCGTCCGGCTTCCAGATGAAAATAATTTACACCGACGCTGTCCGCGTTTCTGAAGAAGTCGAGAAATCTCTCAACGCGGAATTCCGCGACATGGATTCGCTTCTGGCTGAATCCGACTTCATCAGCTTGCACGTTCCTCTACTTCCCGAAACACGCGGCCTCTTTGATGCTCCCAAATTGTTCCGCATGAAGCCGACGGCATTCCTCATCAACACATCGCGCGGGCCCGTCGTCGAAGAAGCGGCTCTCGTCACCGCGCTCGACAACAACAAAATTGCGGGTGCAGCCCTGGATGTTTTCGAAAACGAACCCTTCATTCATCCCGGGCTGAAGCGCCCGAACGTTGTGCTGACCCCGCATATTTCCTCCGCGTCGATCGAGACGCGCACAAAAATGGCCTTAATGGCCGCCAATAATATCGTCGCCGTGTTCAAGGGCCGGCGGCCCCCCAATCTTCTGAATCCTGATATCTTCAAAAAGTAGCACGGTCCAGGCGGTCGAGATGCGCTCCACGAAGCAGATTGCGCGGCAAATCTCTCTCGAGGCACTCAAGTCGATCGACATTGCAGCGACAATGGAACGGAAACTTCAGTTCGAAGGCTCCCGCCTCGTCCTGCCAGATACCACGATCGATCTCGCCCGGTTTTCGCGTGTGCTCGTTATCGCCATTGGCAAAGCCTCCCATGCGATGGCGAGGGGTCTTGCGGCGATTCTCCCCAATCAAATCTCACCAACTGGTGTGGTCGTTGCACCAACCAGCCCCGCTGCCGCGCTCCCGGATTTTGAGTATTTCCTCGCTGGCCATCCACTGCCCAATGCGGATAGCTGGCGTGCCGGCGAAGTCGTCCTTCGCCTCCTTCGCACGTGCGATGAACGGACTCTGGCCTTCTTTCTTCTCTCCGGTGGAGGCTCCGCGCTGTTCGAACTTCCTCTGAATCCCGACATGACGCTCGAGGACGTTCGAGCGGTGCATCGTGCCTTGGTCACTTGTGGCGCCCCGATCGACGCGATGAACACCGTGCGCCGCCATCTTTCCGCCGTCAAAGGCGGCCGCCTCGCCGTGGCTGCAGGACCGGCCGCAAAAATCACGATTGCGGCAACGGATGTTCCGGTTGGCAAGGAAGTGGCGCTTGCTTCCGGACCGACGCTCCCCGATCCCACGACCATCGCTGACGTCGAACGGATCTTCGCCCAATACGAACTGCGCAAGAGGTTCCCCGCGACGCTTCTAAGCTGGCTCGACGCGGGTCTCTTGCCGGAGACGCCGAAGCCGCAGGACCCCGCGTTCACAAATTCCCATTTCCTTTTGCTCTTGGGTATGGAGGACCTGTTCCACGCCGCCCATCACGCCGCCGAGGCTCACGGCTATCTCAGTTGCTGCGACAATTCCACCGACGACTGGGGCGTCGAAAAGGCCGCGGACAACCTACTTTCTCAGCTTGAAGAGTGGAAGCGCTCGAATCCTGGCCAGCGCGTTGCGCTGATTGCCGACGGTGAGCTCAGCTCGCCGGTAACCGGAAGCGGAATCGGAGGCAGAAACTCTGCCTTCGCTTTGGCGTGCGTCGAAAAAATTGCTGGCCAAAAAATCACGGTTCTCAGTGTCGGCACCGACGGCATCGACGGGAATAGCCCCGCTGCCGGCGCGGTCGCGGATGGAGAAACTCTGGCGCGCGCAAAGGCGCTCGGCCTCGACCCCGCCTCCGCCTTCCGCCAGAGCGACGCTTACTCCTTTTTCGCCAGGCTTGATGACGCAATCGTGACCGGCCCCACCGGAAACAACTTGCGCGATCTGCGTCTGCTCCTCGCCGAATGATAGGAGCAGGGGCCAAACCCTTCCGCCCTCTTTTGCGTCCGGTCGCGGAGGGATCACGGCAAAATCACTTGCAAATTCAAATCTCAGGTATGCAGCGGATCGCCCGCCGGCTTGCGAAATTTCTTCACACCTCACTGCTTCGCTGCTGGCGGCAATCGTCCCTCAATCCCTTTCAGCCGCTCGTTCATCTCGCGCACCAATTCCTCCAGATGAGCCAGTCGTTGATTGTCCGCGCCGGTGGCCGTGGTTTCCGCATGATCCGCTCCCTCAGTCGTTCCCCCATGCACTCCGCTCGTCGAAGGAGATTTCTTCAACCTGTCAATCTGCTCTTTCACCATCGGCGCAATTTCGATGCTCAAGTCATTGCTCTTCAAGAGCGCTTCGAGCGCTGGAATCGCCGAAGCGTCTCCTCGTCCGCCGAGCGCATAGATCGCCCCAATCCGAATCTGAAAATGCGGCTCGGTCAGATAGCTCGCGATCTGGGTTGTAATTTCCTTGTTGCCTTTTTGCAGGCTGGCTAGGCTGCCGATCGCTGCCTGCCGTGAGGAGATCTCCTTCCCCGGGGCCGCCCATTCGCGCAGCAGCGGCACAGCCTTTTCATCGCCCAACGGCCCCAAAGCCTGCAAAGCGGCGTTTCGCAAAAAACCGTCCGGAGATTCGCCGTTCACGGCAGCAGTCAGCGTTTCGAGGGCATTCGGCGTTTTCAGCCGCCCGATCGCTTTTAGCGCCGCGGCTCGTGCCCGGTACGAACTATCCTCTTTCGCGATGGATTCCACCGTGGCGACCACTTCGGCGTTCTCCTTAAACTTGCCGAGGGACTGCACGATCCGCGAGCGCAGTTCCGGCTGTGTTGCCGTTGGCAGGGCAGTGAGCAATTGCTTTGCCGCTGAAGCACTCCCCAAATCCCCCAGCGACTCTGCGGCAGCGATTCGCACGCCAGCCGTCTTGTCGGTTCGCAGGGCTTCACCCAATGCAGCAACCGCGTCTTCGTCTCCCTTCAGCTTTCCAAGAGCCACCGCTGCGTCGGCCCTGTCTCCCAGTTCGCCGGCGTTTTTCACCTGATGCAGCCATTCCTTCTTGTCTTTCTTGAATTCGACGGACTTCAACACCTGTGTGCCCTTGTCAAATAGCACCATCTGCGGCGTCGATTCCGATGGTAGCGTGAACGTCTCGGTAGGTTTAGAGACGACGATTGGATACAGCTTTGTCCCGCTGGCGTTCGTGATTTCCACGTCGACGGGCACGCGGAACAGTCCTACGAGCGCCTCGGCCTTCTGCGTTTGCTGCACGGTCAGCGCCACCTGCTTTTTCTCCGCGTCGTAGTTGTAGGCGATCTCAAATTTCGGCGCGCCCGCTCCGTACACCCACTGATCAAAGAACTCATCCACGTTTGTGTGCGTCGCCTCTTCAATCGCCTTGGCCAAGTCTGCGGTCACCACATTCTTCCCGCGGTTCACTTCCAGGTAGTGTTTCAGCCCCGCGTAGAATGCATCCTCGCCTAGTTGATGCCGCAGCATGTACAAGACCAGCCCGCCCTTTCCATAGGCGTTTCCGTCGAATTCGCTTGAGTCGTCGAAGTCGCGCCGCACGATCGGCTTTGCATAGAGGTTCTGCGACGTGAACCAGTTCCGAACCGATTCCCAGCGGTCGAAATCCGCCTGCTCCTTCCCAAAATGCGCTTCCATCCACACGTATTCCATGAACGTGGCAAAACCCTCGTTCAACCAGATGTTTCCCCAGTCCTTGCAGGTCACCAGGTCGCCGAACCATTGGTGGCCCAGTTCGTGCGAAATCAGGGGGTCTTCGTTGGTAGGGAATTCAGGAACGAGCTGCGGGTTGCGCAGCGAACTGGAGGTATTGGTCGTGGCGCTCGAATTCTCCATTCCCCCCGCCACAAAGTCATCCACCATCGACTGCGCGTACTTCTCCCAGGGATAGTCCACCCCCAATTTCTCGCTGAAGTATGAAATCATCGCTGGCGTCCGGCCGTAATTCAGCGTCAAGCGATCGCTGCGGTCCTTCGGCGCGTAATACGTCACGGGAATATTTCGCCATTTGTCCTTTGCCTCTGCGAACTCGCCCGCCACTACGGTGAACAGGTACGTCGAACTAGGCAGCGACTCGCGCCAGGTCCACGTCTTCATCCCTCCGCCCGCGTCCGTCGTACCGACGAATCTGCCGTTCGCGACCGTCAGCCAGTCCGACGGCACCGTCAGAATCGTCTCGGTCGTCAGCCGGTCGTTTGGATAGTCGTAGGTCGGCAGGTAATACCGGGTGTCTTCGGATTCGCCCTGGGTCCAGATTTGCTTCGGCCTGTGGGGATAATTCTTGTCTGGCAGAATGAAGTACAAACCCTTGGTCGGTTTGCCCTGATACTTGATCTCGATATCGTATTTGTCGGCGCTTTTGCTGCCCTTTGGCAGAGCCACGATCAATCTGGCATCGGTAGTCTCAAACGTTGCTTTCTTTCCGTTCAGCTGCACGCTTTCGATCTGCAGGCCCACCGAGTCAAACCAAATTTTGTCCAACCCGTTGCGCAGCAACGAAATTGTATGTGTAACATCGCCAATCACTCTTCTTTGGTCCAGGTCGAATCGCAGCGCAACCTTCGAGTGCTGCAAATCGTAGTCCTTGCTCCGCGCATATGGCTCATCCGCGCGCAAAATCAGTGTGCCGCCAAGTGCCAGAACCGCCAGCATCACCGTTTGGCGCACAATCCCTTTCCCGTTTCGACGTGCCCTCACTCGCTCCTCCATTTGGTTCCGTTCCTTCTGCTTATATGACCCGCTATATCGGCGTGTAGCGCTGGCCGGCTAGCCGCCGGAGTTTTTTATGCAGTGCCCCAGGCTCCGGCTGCAAGGCGTCACAGCAAGCTTCGCGTCGTCCCGCCGTCCACTGCCAGCGACACACCGTTCACGTAACTCGCCCGCTCCGAGACCAGAAAAGCCACCACCGACGCAAATTCCTCCGGCCGGCCCAATCGCGCCGCCGGAATCAGTTTCTTCCATCCGGCAAACACTTCTTCCGCGCTCGTCCCCATGCGTGCCGCCATCATTCCGGCCAGATCGTCCAGCCGGTCCGTACGAGTGTATCCGGGGCAAACATTGTTCACGGTAATCCCGTGCGCCGCGTATTCGTTTGCCAGGGTGCGCATCAACCCCACTACTCCGGCGCGCAACGAGTTGGACAGCAACAGTCCTTCGACCGGCTGTTTCACCGAGTACGAAGTGATCGTCAGGAAGCGGCCCCACTGTCTGTTTTGCATCCGTGGCAGAACGGCCTGCGCGAAATAAACTACGCTCATCAGCAACTGCTCGGTCCACGACCGCCAGTCCTCGCTTGTCGTGGCCGCAAACAATTTGGAAGGCGGTCCGCCCGTATTCGTAACGCAGATATCCAGCCGCCCGAATTTTCCTTCGACCGTTTCCACAAAGCGTCTGACAGCCGCCGCGTCGCCAACGTCGACTGGCTGCCAGAGCACTTCGCGGCCGCCGGCGGAATGAATTCTCGACGCAGCTTTCTCGAGATCCGCCGCGGTTCTCGAGCAGATGGCAATCTCCGCACCCTCCCGCGCCAGTTCTTCCGCCACCGCGCGCCCCAGCCCTCGACTGGCTGCCGCCACAATCGCGACACGCCCGCGTAGCCCCAGATCCATCGGGCCCCCTGCTCAAATTCTCGATCTTCTCGCGAAAGGCGCCCAACCGTCAAATCTCCCGGAAACCAATTGCGCGCCGCACCTCCTCGCACTAATATGCACGATAATCGGGATTTGCTCCGTCGCTTGATCCACAGGAGGTATCTATGTTCCGGTTACGCACGCTTGTTGCGTTGTTTTCGCTCATCTTTGCTCCCGCTGGCCGGGCGCAACTCGGCAAAAGCGTCATGATCCCCGCGGGATCAGAGGCGGACCGCCAGATTAGCGCCATCAATGCTGCCAGTGATCCCGCGCAAAAGCTTCAGCTCATCGATCAGTTCTCCCAGGCTCACCCGGACGGCGACCTTCAGATCGTTGCCGACGAGCAGTACGTCAGCTACTACATCAACGCGAAACAGTACGACAAGGCCTTCGAGTACGGCGACAAACTCTTTGCGCTCGACCCTAACAACTATTCAAACGCCGTCAACATGGTGCGCGCCGCAAACGAAAAAGGCGACACCGAGAAGCTCTACGCTTACGGCGAAAAGTCCGCGGCGATCCTCCAAGGGTTCAAAGCCGCGCCCGCTCCCGAAGGAACCTCATCCGACAATTGGACGCGCATCCGAACTGAAAAGCTCGAGTCCATCAAAGACAATGAGAACTACATCGAGCAGTCGCTTCTGGGAGCCGCCTACGCCGTCAAAGATCCCAACAAGAGGGCCAACTATTTTCTGCGCTTTGCCAAAATGTATCCAGACAGCGCGCAAGGTGAGCAGGCCCTGAGCCTCGCGGTTTCCTCGTATCAGCAGGCCCAAAATCGCGCCAAGATGCAGGAGGTTGCAAACGCCGCTTTGGCCAAAAATCCCAACAACGTCGGCATCCTGCTGGTACTTGCCGACGATTACAGCGAAAAGCCCGATCAGCTTGACAAGGCCGAGGCCTACGCCAAGAAGGCTTCCACCCTGCTCGATACCGCGAAAAAACCAGAGAACCTCACTGACGAGCAATGGAAGCAACAGATTTCCGTTCAGAAGGGGCTGGCCTTCAGCGCGCTTGGCCAGGTGAACATCGAGAAAAAGCAAAACACTGCTGCGGTCGATAACCTCACGAAAGCGGCCCCGCTGCTTAAGTCCAACGCTGCGCTCTACGCGCGTAATCAGTACCGGCTGGGGTTCGCTTATCTCAACCTTAAGAGAAACTCGGAAGCCAAGCAGGCCTTTACCGACGCTGCTTCACTCGACACTCCCTACAAAGGGCCGGCACAGCAGAAACTCACTGAACTTAGTGGCGCGAAAGCCACCCCCAAGAAGGCGTCTTAGCCTCGGCGAAACCCCGGGACGGTCATGAGCGGCCCGGAAGCCGCGTCCTTCGCGGCTCACCTCGGAGGCTCGGTCCATTGCTGTAGGTCCCTGAACCGCACTCGTGCGCCGCGCATCTAACCGCGTGTGCAATTCCATAGACAACAATTGAAGGGAGATATCGATGTCTGAGATCGCTACATTTGGCGCCGGTTGCTTCTGGGGCGTAGAAGCCGCGTTTCGCCGCGTTCCGGGAGTGCTCGATGCCGTTTCCGGGTACGCCGGGGGGCACACCGAAAATCCGAGTTACAGGGACGTTTGCACCGATCGCACCGGCCACGCCGAAGTTGTGCAAGTCACGTTTGATCCGGCCAAAGTAAGCTACGAGCAACTTCTCGACGTCTTCTGGAAAATTCACGATCCAACCCAGGTCAACCGACAGGGTCCAGACTTCGGGACACAGTATCGCACCGCGATTTTCTACCACTCGCCCGAGCAGGAAGCCACCGCACGAAGGTCCAAACAGGCGCTCGAAGCGAGCGGTAGGTTCCGCCAATCCATTGCTACCGAAATTACGCCTGCAGGTCCGTTCTGGCGCGCTGAGGAGTACCACCAGCGCTACCTCGAAAAGCGCGGCGCGGAGTCCTGCCACATCTGAGCGGGAATTCCCGCCGCAGATTCAGCCCCTGCCGGGCTTTTCACAGAATTTACTGCACGGGAATGCGGAATTTCAATACGACGGTGACGTGCATCGGGGTCGGCGCGCCGTCAAGCACTCCGGGGGTGTACTTCCACTCTCGGATGGCTTCGGCGGCCGCGCGTTGAAGAAGAAGAGGGCCCGACAAGACCTTCACGGCCTCAACATTGCCGGTCTTATCGACCAACGCGTCCACCTGTACGTCGCCGGACACGCGCTGGGTTCTCGCGAGCGCAGGATAAGCAGGGGTGGAGGATTTGATCAGCTTTGGTGGTCTGACGTCGCCTCCGAGCGGTGGCGGCTGGGCCGGGTTCCCACGACGCACCTCCGGACCCGCAGCCGACGTGCTCCCAGCCGGCGTCACGGTGCTGGCCGTCACCGTAGCGCCGTCCTCAGCTCCGCGCTGCACGTCGCGATTCGCACTTGGGGTGGCCTGGCCGGGAGGCCGCGCGCTCTCCACGCCGGAAGCTCCCTTGGCGCTGGCTGGAACGTTACCCGCCGCCGATTGCGGGTTGTCCGGCGAGTTTGCCGCGGGCGTCACGATTGAACCCTTCTGCGAGGCGGCCGGGATCGTCAAAGGCTGGTTCCTGGCTGTCGGCTCCCCGAGATTTGTACGGGAAGCGCCCGTCCCGCCTGTTCGCGGTTTGCTCCCGACCGTCGTGACGCTCAGCGATTTTGGAAGCTCCAACACGGGCGGTGCAGCCGGTGCCGTCAGAGAGCCGGCATTCACCGTGCTTGTTGTTGCTCCAGGAATTCCGACCGCCGAGGCCTCTTTCTGCCGAATGCTCATGTACTTGAACAGCGGCAACACGATGACGGCTCCAACTCCTACCCCGAGGAGGATTCCACGGACAAATTGCATCCTCGCGGCTGTAAGATGACGCCGCAAAGGCACCAGTTCCGTCAGCTCCGCCGTCGCTCGCGTCAGCGAGCTCGCCCACGTTGCATAGCTGTCTTCCTCGGCAGTCGGACCTTCGGTAGACAACGCAGACCGATGCGCAGTTTCGCCAACATTGGCAAGCTCGGTGTGAGACACGGACTCCGAAGACTCCGCCTCCGGCAGTGGCAACTCCACCATTTCGGAGCCGCTCAGCGGCAAGTCGATCTCTTGCGCGCCGTCGACACCGACCGCCGTTTCCTCCAGAACTGTTTCACTCATCCAGGCTCGAATCTGCTCGCGCGCGTATTCGCTGAGCTCCATGAAACGGATCCCGGCGGTTCGCTTCGCTGTATCCACCCAGACGACGGCGCCCTCGCCGTCAATTCGGTCGATCAGATTGAACGAGAGCCAGAAGGGAAACGACTCGGTGTAACGAATCGGCGACAACGCTTCGAAGCACAATCCCTGCTCGGAGACATTCAACACGCGTCCGCCCGAATCTTCCCCCACGCGAATATAGGTGAAGTCCTTCGGCACTTTTCTCGCTTGTTGGCGGCGCTCAGCGCTCATAGCTTTAAAACGGGTTCGACATTGTCGGCGGCTTCTTCGAAGGCCGGGCCGGATAATGAAGAATTGCCGACGCGGTAAGGTACAGCTGCCGCTGCTTCGGTCAGCCAGCTGCCGATACTTCAGCGCCCAGGCGCTTTAAGAGATTGAAATTCGAAAACAGTTCGTTGTCAAGGGTCTGTGAAGTACCAAAACAGGCCAAGGACTAGCACTGGCCACGGAGGGCTCCGGGCGCCCCAGGCCCCTTGCTAAGTCCTTTGTTTCCTGCGGGCATCACACTTTAACCTGCCACTCTCTTCCAAGGGGAACCTACAAGCCGATTCGGCAAGCGCGCCTGGCGTTATGATTTCTGGCCATGAATCCCTGGACGCCGCGCTTTCTCTGTTGGTGCGCCGCTCCGTGTCCCGCGGGTCCGCCCGGGCATTTGCTTCCCCGTTGGCTCTTCTTGCGCGCGCTCGGCTTCATTTATTTTTCGGCGTTCTACTCACTGCTGTTCCAGATCCGCGGCCTACTGGGCCCCAAAGGAATTCTTCCCGCCGGCTTGTATCTCAAGGAAGTTGCGAATTTTCTCGGAGCTTCGCGTTACTGGTATGCGCCCACGGTTCTCTGGCTCGACAGCAGTGACCGCACGTTGTTCGCGCTTTGCTGGATCGGCATGCTTGCCTCGCTGTTGCTCGTGCTGAATATTTTGCCGCGCGCGATGCTCGTG
>DATFTB010000173.1:0-22191 GCA_035262325.1 Candidatus Acidiferrum sp. | reverse complement strand
AGCTGCAGTGCGTTCAGCCGCTCGCTCGGAGCCGACAGGACGCCTAGTCGCTCTGGCACGCGGCCGCAGCGCTAGCATTGGCGACGTTCAGGTTCACGATGGGCGCTCCTACCAAGTTGCCCCACTCGGTCCAGGAACCGTCGTAGTTGCGGACTTTTTCGTAACCGAGCAGATACTTCAGGACAAACCAGGTGTGGGAGCTGCGCTCGCCGATACGGCAGTAGGCGATGGTTTCGTCGGCGCCAAGGATGCCCTTGGACTCATACAGGACCTTCAGCTCATCGAAGGACTTGAACGTGCCATCGTCGTTGGCGGCTTGCCCCCAGGGAATGTTAACCGCTCCCGGAATGTGTCCAGCGCGAAGAGCCGTTTCGGAGAGTCCGGGAGGGGCGAGAATCTTTCCCGTGAACTCGTCGACCGAGCGCACGTCAACCAACTGGGCGCGGCGGCGCTTCTGCTGAACCTCCTGAACATCCTCTTTGCGTGCGCGGATAGTTTCGTCGGGATAGGCGGCGCGGTAGGTTGTGGGTTGAACGCGAACCGGATCGGTGGTGAGGGGCAAGCCTTCACTGATCCATTTCTTCCGGCCGCCGTTGATGAGCTTCACATCCTTGTGGCCGTAGTATTTCAATTGCCAGAAGGCATAGGCGGCAAACCAGTTGTTGTTATCGCCATAAAGAAGGACCGTCGTGTCTTGCGAAATGCCAGACTCCCCGAGGAGGCGTTCGAGTTCGGCCTTTTCGGTGAGATCGCGTCGGATAGGGTCCTGGAGCTGGGTTTGCCAGTTCCAGGCAACGGCGCCGGGAATGTGCCCTTGGTCGTAAGAGGCAGTATCGACATCGACCTCGATCAGGCGCTGGCCCGAACGGTTAAGGTTCTGGGCCACCCAATTGGTCGTCACCAGGACTTCGGGATGCTCGTAGTCAGACATTTTGGTTCTCCTTTGCGTAGCTTTCGAATTTCGGCCAAGAAACAAAAAACCCATCGACCAGCTCTCTGGCGATGGGTTGGAATTTCCGATCAATCTAAGGTCGGCTCGCTAGCCGGTTGGCCTCCCCACACCAGAAAAAGCTTGTGCGCAACACATGCAGCAACAACAACATGCGCACGGAGTCTTTTGTGGATTCGCGAACATAACACGAGAATACGGCTGAACGGCTACACGGGCAAGCGGAAATTTTGAATTCGGCGGATTCAAAAAAGGGCGGGACGCTTGCCTCTGGGAGTCGGGCACGGAGCGGAGCTAATGAGTTTCGGGCCCAGGCCGATCGTGAGGATTATTCGCGGGGTTCCGAGGGTTCGGGTGGAGAAGAAGTGGTGCTGAGTAACCGGTTGGCAGAATTTGGGGGTGGTGTAGGGGCAGCCAGGCCCGCGGTATGGGAGCCGAGTCCGAGCTTCTGCAGAGTGGGCGCGTCAAGCTTGCCAGTGGGATTCAAACCGCTTGACCCCTGAAACTTCTTCATGGCGTCTACCGTATCGTCATCCCACTTGCCCGTCGGAGTGCCCGCGAAAACGCCTCTCTTCGCCAGCGCTTCCTGAATCTCGCTGATCCGTTCGGAAGTGGGTGCAGCCTGGCCCTTAACGCGCTTGTTCTTTTTCTTGCTGGAAGAATTGGAGGTTCTGGTTCTCGCAGATTTTGGCGCGGGGGCTTCGCCGGTGGTGTGTGACGCCGAAATATGCGAACCCGAAGCGCCCGAACTCTTGTGAGTGCTCTTTGAACTTCTGTGCGCAGTTGCAGAGCTCTTCTGAGCCGTAGCTTGTGAAGCAGCGGCGGACACACAACAAGTGCCCGCCGCCATCGCCGCGAGAAGTAGACCGCCGAGGCTTCTCTTGCGCTGCAAGATACGAGCTACCTGAATTAGGCTTTGCTACTTGCCTTCGGCCGGCACAACACCTGCGAGAAACACCGTCATGACGCGGTCCGTTGGGCTGTGCCGCAGAACCTTGAACACGACGTTTTCACCGGCCTTGAGCTTGGAAACAGCCTTACGATAATCGTCGACCGAGGCGACAGGTTGACCGTTCACCTCGGAAATAACGTCGCCAGAGGCGAACTGAATGTCGTCGGCAAAGCTGGCGGGCTCGACTTCGCTGACGAGCACGCCTTTCTGGCCCTCCACGCCGACGTGCTGGGCCTTTTCGGGAGTCAGGTTCTCAACATGCAGCCCAAATTCCGCCGGCGCGCCTTCATCAGGGGTGTTGCTGACGCGTCCCGCGGTGTTCGGGAAGACGTGCGTACGGTCCTCAACAGTGGCCGTGGCTTCCTTCTCCTGTTTATCGCGGTAGTAGGTGATTTTCACCCTGCTGCCGATGGGAGCCGAGGCGATGGGATTCACCAGGTCGTTACCGTTCTTGACGGCCGCGCCATTCACGGCGGTAATCACGTCGCCGCCCTTTAGACCTGCCTTTTCGGCGGGACTACCAGGCTCAACGGCCTCAATCACGACGCCGTAGGGTGCGCCGAGGGACTTCAGGGTGATTTGGTTGGTTCCGAGTTCTTCCTGGAAACTTACACCGATGGAGCCACGAGTAACGCGTCCGCTCTTTACAATCTGGTCATAGACACTGATGGCTGTGTTTGAGGGCATGGCGAAACCAACACCTTCGTAACCACGGCCGCCGGTAAGAATCGCCGTGTTGATGCCGATGACCTGTCCGGCCATATCCACGAGGGGGCCGCCCGAGTTGCCGGGGTTGATGGCCGCGTCGGTCTGGAGGAAGCGCTGGAATTGACGTCCCATCCCGCCACGATCCTTCGCGCTGACAATTCCAGCGGTAACGGTGGCATTCAGACCAAAGGGACTGCCGATCGCCAGAACCCAGTCGCCAACTTGCACCCCATCGGAATTGCCGAGCTTGGCGAAGTGGAGTTCTTTGCCGGCATCGATCTTAATGACGGCGAGGTCGGTATCGTCATCGACGCCAATCACCTTGGCGGTGTACTTCGTGGTGTCACCGCTGATTTGGACTTGGATCTTGGAGGCCTGATCGACAACGTGATTGTTGGTGAGAATGTAGCCGGACTTGTCGAGAATGACGCCAGAGCCCAAGCTGCGCTCGGCTTGGGGCTGCGTCTGACCGCCGGGCCTTCCGTCGAAGAAATGAAAGAAGAAGTCTTCGCTCGGATCGTCGGGGTCTAGCGGCGAGGAACGGCGGCGCTTCGACTTGCGATCGATCACCTGGGTCGTGGCGATATTCACGACAGCCGGCTCGACGCGATTCACGATGCCATTGAAGGAGTTTGACGACGGGATCGGGTCCGGCAAAGTCAATGGCGCCGCGTTCGTTCCCGAAAACGAGAAACTCCTCATCGCGGAGACGCGGTCGGAAACCAGCGTGCCGATCATAATTCCGACGGTAAGCGTCGCCGCAATCAATCCGGCGGCGACCATTTTGCGGCGCCGCGTCCAATCCACCATTCCGTTTCGTCCTTCGTCCATCTCTGTGACTCCTGTATCTTCCGGGACCCAATCTACCAGCGGAGAGTATAACACTACAGCGGAGCTGGAGTTCCTCCCTCTGTGCGATGCGTCCCGAGGCTTAACTGGCCATCTGGCCGGGTCCGCGTGAAAGTCTATTTACACCTATTTCTTTGACGCAAAAGAGCGGGAATATGTTGTTGGCCAGATGCCCGGGCAACTTTCGCCTTGACAACCAGGGCCAGTTCTAGCATAAAGGAGGCAGCCGTAGGTACGGCGTAACGTGGCGATTTAGGGCGACTTGCTCCACGTAAAAAACTGCTAAAGAGCTGGTAGAGTTCAGAGACAAAGAAGTTCTCCAGACCCTCCAAGCTTTTTGGCACGGAGGGTTTTTCATTTGCCCCCCGCGCTGCCCTCAGTCAACGTCACGTCATTTCACACCAGGGCCCCGTCGCGGTCTTTAGCCCCGACGAAAGCCTAAGGCGAGGTGACTCATGCAAGAACCCTATTTTCTGCGCTGTAGGGAATGCGGGAAGAAGTACGGCAATAGCCCCCAGTCGTTCTGCGAAGAGTGTTTTTCCCCTCTCGAAGTGAGCTACGACTACGAAGCGCTGAGCCAGACCGCCCGGCGTGCGGCGCTGTCGAACCGGGCGTTCAACATGTGGCGTTATGCTGAGCTGCTACCCCTGCCGGCAGGATTTACGCCCACGCATGCAATCGGGGGTACGCCGCTTGTTCGATCGAGAAAGCTCGCGGCTAAGTGGGGCGTGAAGGATCTCTATTTCAAGAATGACGCGGTCTGCTTCCCGAGTTTGTCGTTCAAGGATCGCGTGGTGGCGACGGCGCTGGCGGCGGCGCGCAAGTTCGGGTTCAAGACCGTGGGTTGCTCGTCGACGGGAAACCTGGCGAACGCCGTGGCCGCCCAGGGCACACAACAAGGCTTCGATACGACCGTGTTCATTCCCGCCGACTTGGAACCCGCTAAAGTTCTGAACACGGCGGTGTACGGAGCACGCGTGATTCGCATCGCCGGCAACTACGACCACGTGAACCGCTTGTGCACGCAAATTGCGGACCGCTTCGAGTGGGGTCTCGTGAATGTGAATTTGCGGCCGTATTACGCCGAAGGCTCGAAGACACACGGTTACGAGATCGCAGAGCAGCTGGGCTGGGAACTGCCAGACAATGTGGTAGTGCCGATGGCGGGCGGCTCGCTGATCGGCAAAATCGCGAAAGCCTTTTGCGAGCTGGCGCACCTCGGATGGGTGGAGCCGAAGCAGGTGAAGTTCTTTGGTGCGCAGGCCACTGGCTGCTCGCCGATTGCGGACGCGGTGAAGCGCGGGCTGAACCGCTTTGAACCGCAGAAACCCACCACCATCGCCCGCTCGCTGGCGATCGGGAATCCGGCAGACGGACCCTTTGCGCTTCGGCTGATTCGTGAATCAGGCGGGTGGTCAGAGGATATCTCCGACCCGGAAATCATCGATGCGATCAAGTTGTTGGCAGAAACGGAGGGAATTTTCGCCGAGACGGCTGGCGGAGTAACGACAGGGGTTGCCGGGAAGCTCATCGAACAAGGGCGAATCAAAGCGCATGAGACGACCGTGGTTTCGATCACCGGCAACGGTTTGAAGACCACCGACGCAATTGCGGCGGACTTCCCAATGACGGAAGCCATCGCGCCTCGCATTGAAGCATTTGAGGCCCTTGTCGAACCGCGGCTGTATGCCGCAGCGAAGAGTGAGTAGGCCTCCGGCATGGCTGCGGCAAATGCGCCTACCCGCACCGGGCAGGCGGCGCAGGGCGGCCCCGGTTGGCGCGAGCACAGAATTTGATTGAAGGATGAAGAACCTGGAGAGAGAACATGACCATTACGATTGAGATTCCCACGGCGTTTCGGCGCTTCACCGAAGGAGCGCCGCGAGTCGACACCGGGGCCACCACCGTGGGCCAAGCGCTCGACGAGCTAACCGCGAAATTCCCTGCCCTGTCGCGCCATGTGCGCGACGAACAAGGGCAGATCCGCCAGTTCCTGAACGTCTATCTAAATGAAGAGGACATACGTTTTATTGGCGGAGAAGCATCGGCGCTAAAGGATGGCGACCGGGTGTTGCTCGTGCCGTCGATCGCCGGCGGCTGATTCCGCCCTGCGTTTCTTTACGCAATCTACTCCGAAGCGTTGCGGATGAGCTGAGCGTAGTACTGAACGGCCCTAGCAAAATTCTCGACGCCGATCCGCTCGTTCGTTCCGTGAATGCGTTCGAGGTCGGCTGTTTCGGCCAGGATCGGGAGAAAGCGGTAAACATCCCTGGCGATGGGCGCATAGTGTTTGGTGTCTGAAGCCGCGATGTAAACAAACGGAACCGAGACCGCCTCCGGATAGATTTGGGTCAGGGTGCGTTGCAGGCGCTTGAAGTTCGGCGACTCGGGGCTGCTTTGCTTCGAAGGTTCGCTTGGCGGCTCACCGCTGATCGGCTCAAGTTTGATGCGTGGATCGTGGACGACTTCGCGGACATGCTCGGTCACGCTGGCAATGGTGTCGCCGGGCAGGATTCGAAAATTCACGACCGCCTCAGCGCGGCTCGGCATGATGTTATCTTTGGCTCCGGCACGGAAGATCGTGGGCGCCGCGGTGGTACGAAGCAGGGCGTTCGTGTCCGGCGAACTTGCGAGCACCCGCTCGACGACCGGTGCAAAAAGCCACATGTTTTTGAACACGGAGTTCAGGGGAAATGAAGCGCTGCCAGCCGCGTAGTCGAGGAATTGGCCTACCGGCCCGTGAACGTGCGGCGGCATAGGATTTGTTTCCACCCGATGGACGGCCTCGCTAAGAACCCCGATGCTCGACTCTTTCGGCGGCATCGAAGAATGCCCGCCCTCCATATCCACGCTCAAAACCAGGCTCAGATAGCCTTTCTCCGAAGTGCCAATCACCGCCACCGGCGGGGTTACGCCGGGCACCATTCCCTTTGTGATTAGGCCGCCTTCATCCTGAAGAAACTCGATTTCGACGCCACGCGCCTTCAGCAGCTGCCCCATAAGTGCCGCTCCCTGGAGGCCGCCGATCTCTTCGTCCTGGCCGAACGCCAAGTAGACCGTACGTTTGGGCTGAAAATTCTGGGCGAGCATAGCGTCGACGGCTTCCAGAACGCCGACGACCGTGACCTTGTCGTCCATTGTCCCGCGGCCCCAGATCATGTCTTCGGCGATGGCGCCGGAAAACGGAGGATGGATCCACTTCTGCTCCGTGCCTGACTCGATCGGGACGACATCTTGGTGGCCCATCAGGAGCATGGGCTTTAGCGCGGAATTGCTTCCTTGCCAGGTGAAAAGAAGATTGTTTGCGCCCACTGTTTCGTGGGGGAGCTTTCTGTACACCTGCGGAAACGTTTTTTCAAGATAAGTATGAAATCCGACGAAGGCCTCTTGTGTGGCTGTCTTCTGCTCCGATGTCCCGCCCTCCTCCCACGAAATGGTCTGGAAGGGAATGGCACCGGAAAGGTCGCGCGCTGCCTTTTGAGGATCGATTCTTCCCGCCGAGGGCTGAAGGGCCGCGACCTGCTTGGAGGGAACAAGAAAGGTGCGGGCGATCACCACGATGGCGAGCACCAACACCAGCAGCCCAATGAGTTTCAGGACTCGTTTCACGATGCCTCTTTTGAGCGGAGGACCTTGGTTCCGCACGGTGGACACGAGCCTAACATGCTTTGCGAAGTGAGGGCGCGAGAACGTGGCCGAGACGGCCGAGCGTGAGTCAGCCGGAGTGGGATTCGAGTGCCGCACGAGTTTTCGCGGCAACCTTGCGATGTCTCAACGACTCGAACATCGTGATAGGCTAATTGCAGTTGCCCCAGTCCTCGGCAGGGAGGATGGCATGGGCTACTACGCCCTCTTTTATGAAGTCGTGGACGATTTTGCCGAACGGCGGGCGCCCTTTCGTGATGAACATTTGAGGCAGGCGCGCGAGGCTCACCATAACGGGGAAATCGTATTGGCGGGTGCGCTGGCCGAGCCCGCCGATGGTGCGCTGCTGATCTTTCGAGGGGAATCCCCGGACGTCGCTGCCTCCTTCGCGCAGCGCGACCCCTACGTGCGGCACGGCCTGGTGAGGAACTGGGAGGTACGGCCGTGGACGGTCGTCGTAGGCGGCGAGTCCGCCCCTTCAGCAAATCGAGCGTCAGGAGGCGTTTGAGATGGTCGTGCGCTTCTGGTCCGCGCGAACCACCCAAGTTCGTTTCCCGGATTATCTGCGACACTTCGAGCAGCACGTGCTGCCGCACCTGCGCGGGGTAGAGGGCTTTCTTGAAGCACGTGTGTTGTCACAGTCGGATGGCGTGGTGGTGTCTTTCATCGTAGAGACGCTGTGGTCCTCGATGGAGGCCATCGACCGGTTCGCGGGGCCAGACCGCGAAGCCGCGGTCGTCGCGGTAGAGGCACTGCATTTGCTCACCTCCTACGATCGGCGCGTCCGGCATTATGAAGTGGACGTGCGCGAGGTGGGCCAGCCCCTGACAGCGGCGCATGAGTAGCGCGTCTTTGGGAGTATTGCGTCGCGCGTTTCCACCCAGCCGCTTCACGAAGAGAGCGCAGACCTCAAAGGCCTCTGCAATCGCTTCAGCCGCGACGCGACTTGCTCCGAATTACAGGAGTGTTAAAATTTCAAACACCACCATGACACCGAAGACGCTCTACGAAAAAATCTGGGAAAATCACCTGGTTCACGAAGAACCTGGAAAGCCCGCCCTTATCTACATCGACCGCCACCTGATTCACGAAGGCACATCTCCTCAAGCCTTCGCTGGCCTGAAGTCCGAGGGACGAAAGGTTCGGCGCCCCGATCTTACCTTTGCCGTGATGGACCACTCCGTCCCGACAACGGACCGGACCCTGCCGATCGTCGATCAAGACGCGAAATTGCAGTTTGAAGCCTTGGAGCGCAATTGCCGCGAGACAGGCGTTCGGCTGTTCGACATGAACAGCAAGAACCAGGGCATCGTGCACATCATCGGGCCGGAACTCGGCATCACGCAGCCGGGTCAGACGATTGTCTGCGGTGACAGCCACACCTCGACGCATGGTGCCTTCGGAACCCTGGCGTTTGGCATTGGCACGAGCGAAGTCGAACATGTGCTGGCCACGCAGTGCCTGGTGCAGAGTAAATCGAAGACGTTGCACATCGTCGTGAATGGCAAACGCCCAAAGGGCGTAACGGCCAAAGACATTATCTTGGCCATCATTGGGAAGATCGGGATCGGCGGCGGAACGGGATACGTCGCCGAATACGGCGGCGAGGCCATCCGCGAGCTTTCGATGGACGGGCGCATGACCGTGTGCAACATGACAATTGAAGGTGGCGCGCGCGCCGGGATGGTTGCGCCGGACGAAACCACGTTCTCCTACCTCGAGGGGCGGCCGTTCGTGCCGCGCGGCAAGGAGTTTCAAGCTGCGGTGGAACGCTGGAGACGGCTGAAGAGCGACGACGAAGCAAAGTTCGACGCCACCGTTGAACTCAGGGCTGAGCAGCTCGCACCGCAAGTCACCTGGGGAACAAATCCGGGCATGGTGACAAGCGTGAATGGACGGGTACCGGATCCATGCGACTTCCAGGACCTCAACGATCAGAAGGCCACCGCGAGCGCCCTGAAGTATATGGGACTGAAACCGGGAACAGCGATCGTGGATATTCCGGTGGACCGCGTGTTCATCGGATCGTGCACCAACTCGAGGCTCGATGATTTGCGCGCGGCCGCGCACCTGGTTGCAGGCAAGCACGTGGCCAAGAACATCAAGCAGGCACTGATTGTGCCGGG
Source organism: Candidatus Acidiferrum sp. (assembly GCA_035262325.1). Taxonomy (GTDB): domain Bacteria; phylum Acidobacteriota; class Terriglobia; order Acidiferrales; family UBA7541; genus Acidiferrum. Next base: position 12,962 of record DATFTB010000173.1, on the reverse strand, counting down.
CTCGCGGGGCATCAAGGCGCTGGCGGAGAAGGAAGGACTCGACAAGGTTTTCACCGAGGCAGGGTTTGAATGGCGTGACGCCGGCTGCAGCATGTGTATCGGAATGAACGCCGACGTCTTGCCGCCTCACGAGCGAAGCGCCAGCACCTCCAATCGCAATTTCGAGGGGCGGCAGGGGCGCGAAAGCCGGACGCATCTGGTCAGCCCAGTAATGGCCGCGGCAGCAGCGATTGCCGGGCATTTCGTGGATGTGCGTGAGTTTGACGTGACGGGTGTGGAATGAGGTCGCGCTCGACTCTTTGTTCCTGCCTCCCATGAGTCGGCGCCTTAGCCTTGCTTGAGGGAGATCAGTCATTATTGATGGCAGAATTGAGGATTCTCGTTCTATGCAACCATTTATCACGCATTCCGGCAGGGTCATGCCGCTCGACAAGGTCAATGTCGATACGGACCAGATGGTGCCGAAGCAATTTTTGAAGGCGCTAACGCGCGAGGGATTCGGGCGAATCCTGTTTTACGACTGGCGTTATCTGCCGGGTGAAAAACCGAACCCCGAATTTGTGTTGAATTTTCCGCGCTATAAGGGCGCGTCGCTCCTGCTCACGCGCGCGAATTTCGGTTGCGGGTCAAGCCGCGAGCATGCGCCGTGGGGCGTGAAGGATTACGGCTTCCGCGCCATCCTCGCACCGAGCTACGCCGATATTTTCTATAACAACTGCTTCAAGAACGGCATTTTGCCGGCGATTCTAACCGATCGGGAAGTCGACGAGCTGTTTAAACGCACGGAGAAAGAAGAGGGCTATTCGCTTTCGATCGACCTGCCGAACCAAACCGTCAGTGACAAGCACGGTCTGGTATACAAATTTGAAATCGCTCCAGCGCGCAAGGAGGTCCTGCTCAAAGGGCTTGATGATATCGGGCAGTCGCTCGAGCACGCTTCGGCCATCGATGCTTACGAAAAAGCACACTCGGCGACGGCGACGATGTACGAAACGGTTGATGTAAAGTATTACTCGAACGGACGGCCCTGAAACCGGGCGACTTATAACTGCCCCCGCCACCAGGGTTTGAAGTAAATCCGGCCTTCGAAGATCGGCTCCGGGGCTTCGGGTGCTGCCGGCTCGGCCAACAGTTCTGCGAGCAAAATTCCCGCTACGACCAGCCCGGCTCCTTTCAACGCGCGCGCGGTGAGGCGTTCATTAAGAACAAAGTAGGATGTAATGACCGCAAACACCGGCTCCAGGGCAAACAAAATAGCAGCGTGACCTGGAGACGTGTACTGTTGTGCCCAAAGCTGGACAGTGAAGGCAACCGCCGTCGCAAATACGGCGCAGATCACGATTCCCATGAGCAGCGGCCAGTTCCACTCGAAGCGCACGGGCTGCCAGTGAATCGCCCCGGCCACAGCCGTCAGAGGCCAAGCCATTAAAGCGCAACCGGCGACTTGAATCAGGCTCAGCGCCGAAACGGAGTGTTCCTGCGAGTACTCTCCAACCAGAATGATGTGCACGGCATAAAAGCCAGCTCCGATGAACGTCAGGACGTCGCCACGATTCAGATAGTGCAATCCTTCGCTCGGAACGGTGAGAAAGTATAGACCGACGAGCGCCCCAAACGCTCCCACGTAGATCCAGCGGGTGAGCCGACGGCCCCAAAACACGCCTAGCAGCAGCGGCACGAGCACCACGCTTGAGCCGGTGACGAACCCTGAATTCGACGCCGTGGTGTATTGCAGGCCGGAAGTTTGAAAGCCATAACCAGCGAACATAAAAAACGCTAGCCGCATGCCGGCGAAGATCTCCTGATCCTCGACCTGCAGGATGACCTGCGGGCGCAGAATGGCCATTAGAATGAAAGCAATGCTGAAGCGCACAGAAAGAAACACGAAAGGCGATGCGTGCTCCAAGACGTTTTTCACCACTACGAAAGTGACACCCCAGATCAGCGAGCAAAACGTCAGCGATAGATCAGCCTTCAGGCGTCGGCGCATGGGCGGGAGGCTCCGTCAGGTCCACGTCAGTGTATTCGCAAAACGCATCGGCGTACACGGGGCGAGAGTTCAAGCACCGCGGAAGAAGCAGATGCGCAATCGCCAAATGCAAGCGCGGAGGCCCTTCTGCCGCCCGGAACGGGAAGCTGCCAGCACAGGCCGGCTTGACACTTTGGCGGTACGTCGCTCGACTGGCAGAGCGTGCCAAACACGAGGAGAGGAAGCGCAGACGGCAAACGTCCAAAGTACTTCCACTGCCGTGGCGACGGCCAACTCCGCTTCTCGCCCTCAGACAGAGGCGGTCAGCGGCCCCGGCGGATTCCTCGCGGCAAACAAGTCGAGCCGCACTGAATACGCTGTGGAAGGAATCATTTCGTTCGTCGAATCGAACGCCGCGTCAAGCGGGAAAGTGACGCTATCCGTCAATAACGCGGGAGTGAAATTTCAGTATTCGGGCCTGAACAAGTCATATGTGCTCAGCACGGCCAAAGAGGATTCTGGGCAGGCGGCGGCGTGCACAGACTGGAAGGGTGGCCGCGCTCGCCTGTACTTTTACCAAACAAAGGACAGGCCCTACGCCGGGGAGCTGAACAGGATTCAATTCTTCTGATAAACAATGCGGCCGCCGACAACCGTCTCGAGCACGTCTGTCGTCAAAAACTCCTTTCGCGACGCTTTTGTGAGATCGCGCGAAAGGATCACGAAGTCAGCGAACTCTCCGACTTTTAGCTCGCCCTTTTTGCCATCCATGAATTCAGCATAAGCCGAGCCCGAGGTGTAGGCGCGGATACAGTCTTGCAGGGGCAGTTTTTCCTGGGGTTGCCAGCCGCCGGCCGGTCCGCCGTCAATGGCCTCGCGTGTGACGCAAGCATAAAGGCCCCGCAGAGGATTGACGGGTTCGACGTCGTAGTCTGTGCCGAATGCCAATTTGGCACCGGCGTTTTGCAACGAATTCCAAGCGTAAGCGCCCTTGGAACGCTCCGGACCGAGGCGCTGCTCGGCCCAGCGGGAATCGTTGGTTTCATGGCTGGGCTGCACGGACGCGACGACATGAAGCTCGCCAAAACGAGGCATATCTTGAGGAGCCACGACCTGGGCGTGTTCAATACGCTCGCGGCGGTCGCGTGGAGGATTAACGCGGGCGACGGATTCGAAGGTGTCGAGAGCGAGCCGATTCGCTTTGTCGCCGATGGCATGGAAGGCGAGTTGAAATCCCAGCTTGTCGCGTTCGATGGCCATGACCCTCAGCTTTTCCGGGTCCATCCGAGGGATGCCGCTTGTCGAAGGATCGTCCGAGTAAGGTTCGAGCAGGGCCGCGGTGCGCGTTCCCAACGCGCCGTCAAGAAAGCCCTTGAGCGCGCCCGTTCGCAGCCACGGGTCGGTTGTGCCGCCCTGGGCACGGCGATTTTGGAGTTCGTCGGTCGAGAGCGTGAAGGGGAGCCATTCGGTGATACGAACGGTCAGTTTTTTTTCCTCCTTCAAATTGGTGTAGACCAGAAAGTCTTCCCACTCAGAAAAGTCCTGAACCGAGGTCAGCCCGTTGCGCGCGAGTTCTTCGAGCACCAATTCGACGCCTCGGCGGCGCTCGGCAGCGCTCGGGTCGGGGATGCGTTGCCAGACCATCTCTGTCGCGGGGTGTTCCTTTAAAACGCCTGTCGGCTCACCGTCGGGAAAGCGTTCGATTTGTCCGCCCGCCGGGTCGGGTGTGTCTTTCGTGATTTCGGCGTGCTTCAAGGCGAGTGAACTGACCACCGCAATGTGCCCGGAGACGTGTTCGAGGTAAACGGGATTGGCAGGCGCGGCTTCGTCAAGCTGTAGCCGACTGGGAAGTTTCTGGTCGGTCCAGCGCGTCTGGTCCCAACCGCTGCCGAGGATCCACTCGCCCGGTTTACGCTTGGCGGCTGCTTCCTTGACGAGTTTCTGGATATCGGCAACGGAAGTCGCGCCGTTCAGCACGACGCTCAGTTTGTCGCGCGCCGCACCGCCAACGTGAACATGAGCGTCGTTGAAGCCGGGCATCACGAAGCGCTCATTCAGTTGCACGACGTTTTCAGCTTCCGCTCCGCCGCATTCGAGCATGATTTGCGCGATCGTGCCAACACAAAGAAGTTTTTCGTCGCGAATGGCCATGGCGGCCGCCCAGGGCTGCTTCGGATCGTTGGTGTAAATCCGACCGTGAAGGTAGTACGTGGTTTTGTGAAGAGGTGGCTCGTCCTTTTGCGCAAACAGGTTTGGCGCGTTCGTGAGAGGGAGGCTTAGCGCGGAAGCAACAAGGAGTAGTCGCAGCGGCGCCGGCCTCATGCGGGACCCTTGTCAGGCGCGAGTCCGGCCACGCCAAGAAGCGTCAGTAGCACACGCTTCAGGCCCATGTCTCTTCCTGCCGGTTCATACCATTCCTGCAGAGAATGTGCGCCACCGCCGCTTCCCCCGGCACCCAGAGCAATGGCGTCGATTCCGATAGAGAGAGGGATATTTGCATCGGTCGAAGAGCGCTCCACCCGCGATTGATTTCCCACGTATTCATCCGCCGCGCGCAAAGACGCCAGCAAGGGCGAGTCGGACGGCAGTTCCCCGCCGGGACGGCTGCCGATCTGATTGATTTTCCACTCGAGCTTCCCGCGGTTCCGCTCGCGGGCATTGTCCATTTCGTCCTTCACCCCGGCGGCCACGCACTCGCGCAAGGCAGACTCAAGGCGGCTAATTTCGTCTTCATTCTCGGAGCGCAGGTCTACCTTCAGCTTCGCTTCGTATGGAATCGAATTCACTGAAGTGCCGCCTTCGATCTGGCCGAGGTTAAACGTGGTCCGCGGAGCGGCGGGCACCTTGGTGTTGATGAAACGAACCGAGGCGCGCACGAGCGCGTTAATGGGGTTGGGCATTCCGAAGTCCGACCAGCTATGTCCGCCGGGCCCCGTGATGAGTACCTCGAGGCGGCGGGAGGCCAGCGCTTTGGTGGTAACGTGATCGGTTCCCGACCCATCGAGAACGATCACGGCGCGCAATTTCGACCGATAGGCGTCAATCAGCGCGCGCATGCCGCGGAGATTTCCTTCGCCCTCCTCTCCGACATTGGCGGCAAAGAGGATTGTCCGGCGCGGCTTGATTCTGGCGGCCTGAAGGGCCCGCGCAACAGCTATCAGGCCGGCGAGTCCCGTGCCGTTGTCTGAAATTCCGGGGGCGATCAGGCGGCCGCCGTCGCGCCGCACCTTGATCTCGGTGCCGGCGGGAAACACGGTGTCGAGGTGTGCAGCGAGCACGACCACTTCCCTTTCGTCGGAGCCTGGCAGTTCGCCAATTACGTTCCCGATCTTGTCGGTATGGATCGTTAGCCCTTCGGTGGCAAGTATGTCTCTCACCGCTTCGGCTCTTTTTTCCTCCCGGAAGGACGGCGCAGGAATCTCGGTCAGCCTTACCTGCGCGTCGTCAATCCATTTGAGGTTGTTGCTGAGCCAATCGAGTGCCGTCCGTACCTGAGGCTGATCCGCAAGCGATGATGAAATAAACGACCGGGCTCTGTTGGCGTTGGCGAGTACCGGAGAGCGAATCGGCATGACGAGAAGGATAGCGCAAAGTGCAAGTTGTTTCACCGTCCGGACAGACAGGAGCGGGAACAACGGTTCCGGGCCTTTGCAGGCTTGTGTCGCCGTACGCCGATTCACACCGGCATTCTACCTCGCGCGGCGAATCGTGAATCGCAAAACGGCGGCGGGCTTTCTGACGTGGTGCCGCAAATTACGCGCTTGGCTAGGTCGTGGTGCAAAGTGCCCTTAACTCCTCGTCGGTTAGCATTCGCGACGATTCCTTGGCGGCTTCGTAGATACGGTTCACAAGCTCCTCGGTCTCCGGGATGCCGTGGCTCGCCAGCCAGTAGGAGACATTCGATTTGCCGCTCATAGGTCCAACTTCCACGATTTGTTCGAGGCCGAACAAGTGCGCGGGAACACCGCTGTAAACGGAATCGGCGAGGTTGCGGTCTTGCTTTCGCAAAGCCTTGATGATGGCGGCGGCGTGAACGCCGGTGCCGGTACGAAAGGCGTCTCTGCCAAACACGGGATAGTTCGGCGGGATCGTCGTGTGCGTGGCCTTCGCCACCGTTTCGCAGTAGGCGCGCAAAAGCGTCAGATCGTTCGAGCGCAATCCCATCAGCCGAAGGTTAACCAGGAGTAGCTCCATCGGAGTATTCCCCACGCGCTCGCCAAGCGAAAGGGCGACTCCATGGACTTGGCGTGCGCCCCCGGCAATCGCAGCGAGCGAGTTCGCAATCGCTAGACCGCGGTCACGGTGGCCGTGCCAATCCACGCGGATTTGCTCACCCGACGGTTTCACGACCGTTTCGACTGCAAATTTGACCAGATTGTAGGCCCCCTCCGGGGTGGCGTGCCCGACGGTATCGCAGAGCACAATCGCGCGGGCGCCGCTTCGAATGGCAGTCGTGTAGAGGCGTTCGATGGTGGCGGGATCGGTGCGCACCGTATCCTCGGTGACGTACATGGAAGGCAGTCCGTGCGAGACAGCGAATTTCACCGCCTTTTCAGTGGTGCGCTGCAGGTGGTCGACAGTCCAGTCCTCCACGAGCCTGCGAATCGGACTTGAGCCAAGAAAGGTGGCGGCCTCGATTGGCATACCCACGCGCTGTGAGATTTCGACGATTGGAATGATGTCGGCCTCTACGGTTCGAGCGGCACAATTCGGCTTAATCCGCATGCGCCTCGTGACAATCTCGCGTGCGAGCGATTCCACGTGTTGCGCCGCGCGTGGTCCCGCTCCAGGAAGACCGATATTCACGGAGTCGACGCCGAGCGCCTCCATCAGGTGCAGGATCTCTATTTTTTCCTCGATCGTCGGGTCGTGAACCGAGGGATTCTGCAGGCCGTCGCGCAGCGTCTCATCGTTGACAAGAACTTCGGTGCCGGGAGAAATCGGCACATCGCCGGCTAGATTCCAGTCATAGATCAATTCGTTGTGGGACACGGCCGACAAACCTCCCTGCCGGATTAGATGCGTAGTCGATATAAGGCCTCAAAGCCCGCGCTGCTCAGTACCGAATCGTATAGCTGTTCGGTTGCTGCTTCGGGTCCGGGCGGTAGAGCACCTTGCAAAATTCGCAGCGGTAAATTTCGGCGCCCTTGCCGACCAATTGTTCGACTTCGCGAGGGTAGTCGTACCAGCGCTTGAGGTGCCCGGCGCAAAGCTTGCCCTTTGCATCCTTCTCGTCGCAGGCGCGCTGTTTTGGCTTGCGCATCTTCAGCTTCGGTGCCGCCGCTTGTTCCTTCGCGGCCGCCGCTTCAGGCGGTGTCGCCGGCGTCGTATCGTCCGCCAAGGGGTTTCTCCTTTATGCCATTCTAGCGGAACCCAGCGATTTCTTCACCCTCGCTCCGGGACTTTGCAACCTTCCTTAAGGATTGTATTTTGCCAACCAATCTTTGATTTCGACCCAGATATTGCGGCGCCGCTCGGCTAGTCGAGGAAGTGTGGCGAGCCGGGAAGGTCACCGTACGCACGGTTTTTCAGCGCTCTGCGAGGAGAATGAAGAAAGCACGCCCTTGAAAGGCCCGCGCGCGCAGGTCCGCTCACCGTAAAGGATGAGCAAAGGCGTGGTCGGTCGCCCAGGCGGCAAAAACTCTACGAGGACTTTTGGTATCGAGGAAAGGGTCATTCTCTCTGCAACTGTTTTGGAGGCCCCGGGGCGGCACGTTTACGATGACGATGGCGTGTTCTGACGGCATACAGAGCCTTCGCGCGCAAATACCAGGTTTGCACTTCGGCATTGTGCCGCGCCGTGAGTTCAACCGTGCCTAAAGCTTGGCCTCGAGTGCAGACATTTAACCGCTACAGCGTCACGGTTGTGTGTCGCGCGCCACGCGACAAATTCCGAGGGCGCTCTCCGCTAAAGGTGAAACGCCTCCTCGTGGTCAACGCGAACCATAAACAACCCCTGCGGAGGCATCGTCGGGCCGGACTTCGAGCGGTCTTTCAGCTCGTAGAGTCTCTCGATGTCTGCCGGAGACAGCTTCCCACGGCCGACCTCGAGGAGGGTCCCCACCATCTTGCGGACCATATAACGAAGGAAGGAGCGCCCGTGCACGGTGAACCACAGTTCTTCGCCGTCGTCTGTACGCTTCAGTTCCGAGGAGTAGATTTCCCGTTCCATGTTGCGTTCCTTGTCGTCATCTTCCGATCCGGTCGAAGCAGCGAACGAGGTGAAGTCATGAACGCCTACAAACTTTGCGGCCGCTTCTTTCATGGCCTCTTCATCGAGTGGAAAGGGATAGTGCAACACGTAACGCCAGAGCATTGGCGGAACCACTTTTCCACGGTACAGGCGATAGCGATACACCTTCCCTTTCGCGGACCAGCGCGCACTGAAATCGGGCCCGGTTTCCTCGGCCGAGACGATGCGAATGGCCGGCGGTAGCAACGCGTTCAAAGCCCGCTGAAACTCACCTGCGGAGAGCGCCGATTGCGTCCGGAAGCTGCCCACCTGGCCGAGCGCATGGACACCGGCATCCGTGCGACCGGCGCCCGGCAATTGCACATTTTCCTGGGTCAAGCGGCGCAGCACGGCGACAATCTCGCCCTGGACCGTCGGTTTATTCGCTTGAATTTGCCAGCCGTGGAAATCGGTGCCGTCGTACGCAATCGTGAGTTTGAAATAGCGCATTCGCGGCAGTCAGTAGTCGGTAGTTAGGAACCTGTTTCACAGCCGACCGTCTACCCCTTGCCATCTCTAGCGCACAGCGATCAGCGGGGCCGGTCAAAAGCGGATCGCTCGCGCGCTTCGGATGACAACCTCTCCCTCTCTTTCATTCCCTGCTGTTCGTTGATCGACAGTCACGGCCGGATGCAGGCCACCGACTTACAGGCTTCGGCCAGTTCATGGCGCGCTGCGCGCAAAACGGCTACCAGGCTTTGCCGCCACGCTACCCTGGCGGCAAAGGGGACAATCCTCCGGTTCGTAGCTTGCAATCTGCAATTCGACTAAAGCGTTCGACTCTACGGGAAATTCAATCTGGCCACCGCTACGGTCGATCAGTGCGCCGACGGCCACCACGCGCCCCCCGACCTCTTCCACCACGTGAATCGTTTCCTGCGTCGAACCGCCCGTGGTCCACACGTCCTCGACCACGAGCACATGCTGGTCCGGCTGAAGCGTGAAGCCGCGCCGAAGCGCCATCGTTCCGCTGGCGTCGCGTTCCACAAAGAGTGCCGGCACACCCCCGCCGATCGTGTCCTTCGGGGAGGGCAAGGCCCGCGCGACCTCCTGTCCGATGATGAGGCCGCCGAGGGCGGGAGAAACCACGGCGTCGATCCTGGCGTCAGAAAAGAGTGCAGCAAGAGCCTGGCCTAGTCTCTCCGCAAAGCGCGGATATTGGAGCACGAGAGCGCATTGGACGTAAGTGGCGCTGTGCAAGCCGCTGGAGAGCTCAAAATGGCCGTGGCGGATCGCCCCGGCCACCTCAAACATCTTCAATAATTCTTCCCGCGTCAACATGGACCTGCCGTTCGATCAAGCTAAACCTTAACGCGCTTCTAAACGTCGAAACGTCAGCAGCCTAGCTGTCTCTGGGTTTCGTTGTCAAGGAATCACGCGCCTGCTAAACTTTCGACTTCCGGGTTGAGGCTCCTTGATTTGAACGTGATCGTTTCCCCGTTGCCCTTTTCATGAAACAAATTGCGCGGCTTACACGTTATCCCTAGAGAAGCTCCAAGACGCGCATTGTACGCTGTACGTGTTTTCAAGTCCAAACGCGAGGATATCTATGAAGACGTCTTGCCTTAGACCCCTGCTCGCCGCCATGTTGGCTGTCCTATTGGCAGCAGCGCCGGTCTCGCCCGCTTTCGCCCAGGAGCCCACGCCCGCTCCTGCGCCACAACCGTCCGCGAAGGGGGCCGTGCCAATCTCTCTGGGAGTTTCGAGGTTCGATTACACGCATGCCCCAAGGTGGTTTCCGAGCATCCTTGCTCCGTACAAAAGCACCTACGTTGAACCGGGCGTGTTGGCAAATTCGCCGCGCCTCGAGCAGCTGATCCACAACGGCAAGCTGGAACTGAGCCTGCAGGATGCCATCGCGCTCGCACTCGAAAACAGCATGGACATCGTTGTCCAGCGCTACCTCCCCTGGATGGGGGACGCAAGCCTGCTAAAGACCAGGGCCGGAGGATTCAGTTACCCGACGCCGGGCGTTTCCTTCCTCGAATCGACTGCCAACGTGCCTGAACTATTCTATGACCCGGTTCTTAGCCAGACGATTTCCTCCGCCGATGTTACAACGCCTATCAATAACCCGTTCATCTCCGGTACGGCGGGCACGGGCGTCAGCTCGGGGCAGACTCAGGCCGCGGCACTCACGTCGCACAGCGCGACCTACAACACGCAGTACCAGCAATGGTTTGATTTTGGAACCACTTTCAACGCCTCGTGGAACAACAATCGCGCCTCGTCGATTGCGGCAAACTTTTTCAATCCGTATGTACAGTCTTCGCTGACGGTCACACTTTCACAGCAATTGCTTGCCGGCGCCGGCCGCTTCGTCAATCGCCGCAACATCCTCATCGCCGAAAATAACCGCAAAATCCTGGACCTGGCCTTTGCGCAACAAGCCATCACCACCACCACCAACACCATCAACGCCTACTGGGAACTCGCCTATGCGCGCGAAAACGTAAAGGTCCAGCAACAAGCGGTCACCGTCGCCGAAAAGCTCTACAATGACAACAAGAAGCAGTTGGAAATCGGCACCATGGCGCCGCTCGATGTGACCCGTGCTGAGTCCGAGCTCGCCACCGACCAGACGAACTTGATTGTCGCCCAGACAACACAACTCCAGGATGAGCTGGTTCTCAAGAACTTCATCTCCAAAGACCCCATGGCATCCAATCTCATCAATGTCGAAGTAATTCCTACCGACAAACCAACTCCGCCCGCGGCGATTGAAGCAGCAAGCTTCGGGGATGCCGTCAAGGAAGCCTTCGAGAAGCGGCCCGATGTTCAGGAGCAGGCTTTGAACTTGAAAAACGCACAAGTGGATGTTCGCGCCACGAGGAATGCCCTCCTTCCAACCGCCAGCCTCGGCTTGGAATACTCGTCGTCAGGCCTGGCCGGAAATTCCTCTATCACTGGCGCTCCGACCACCATTGCCGGTGCGCCCATCGTCGACTCCAGCGGTGTCCCGGTCCCGGGTTTGTTTGTTCCGTCGATCGAGCCCAACGTGACGGGTAGTTCCAAACAGGGATTCGGAACCGCGCAATCGCAGATTTTCCACAACACTTTTCCGCTGTACGCCGCGCAGCTCACCTTCAGTGTTCCCCTGCGAAACCGCGCGAATCAGGCGGACAACATTCACGCGCAGTTGGTGGAGCGTCAATTTGAGGCCCAGGTACAACAGATCAAGAACAACGCCGTGCTCGACGTTCGCAACACCACGATTGCCTTGGAGCAAGGGCGCGCACAGGTGCAATCCGCCAGCAAAGCCCGCGAGCTTCAGCAGCAGACCTTCGACGCCGAGCAGAAGAAGTATCAGCTTGGGGCTTCGACGGTTTACAACGTCATCCTCACGCAGCGTGACTTGATTACAGCGCAGGGCACGGAGCTCCGTGCCCTGGCCAACCTCGCCGAAGCGAAAGCCAACTACGAACGCGCCCTCGGCCGCACACTGGACGTCAACAGCGTCACGATTGCCGGTGCGAGGAAAGGCGCGATCGAGCAGGAGGACACCTTGATCCCGGGAACACTCAATGGCAAGGTCGTCGGTGTGGACGAACTGCTGAAGGCACTCGATAAAGCCCAAGGGAGCCAAGGGAGCGACAGCGGGCGGCGCTGAGCCGTCGGCAGCGGGTTACACCGCCAGCAAGGACGCTGTGTTTCGTCCTTACCCTGCTGTTTTGGTTGCGTCAGTGATTCGCACGTTTCCGGCGATTTTGGGGCTTGAGGACCCGGAGGCTTCGGTGGCAACTTCCACTCGCTGGAACCTATCCGCGGCAGCCGGCGTTCCCGGTCCTCGCGCTGAAACGGCTCTCCGGCCGGTCGCGGAAAAAGAGCGCATTGTGTCAATCGACGCGCTCAGGGGATTCGCGCTTCTCGGCATCCTGTAGATGAACATCCAGGCGTTTTCGATGGTCAGCGCCGCATACATGAATCCGACCGCCTATGGCGATCTGCAGGGCGCAAACTATGCTGTGTGGCTCGCGGGCCACTTACTCGCGGACCTGAAATTCATGAGTATCTTTTCCATGCTCTTCGGCGCGGGAATCTTTCTCATGACCAGCCACATCGAAGCGTCCGGCCAGCGTCCCACGCGGCTGCACTACCGGCGCATGGGCTGGTTGATGCTCTTCGGCCTGCTGCATGGGTCGCTTTTGTGGTACGGCGATATCCTTTACGACTATGCGCTTTGTGGAATGCTTGTGTATTTGTTCCGCAAGCGGCGGCCGCGCACCCTGATTATCACCGGTATCATTCTCTTTTCTGTGGCTCCTTTGCTTTTGTATGGCTACGGATACAGCTACGCGCAGATGTCGGCCCATGAACGGCAGTTGGAGCGCCAGGGAATGTGGCAGCCGACAACGGAGCAAATTGCAAAGCAGAATGCTGTCTACCGGGGTGGCTGGCTCACGCAAATGTCGGAGCGCCTCCCGGAAACGGGGCGAATGAAGACGATTTATTTCCTGGCATTCTCTTTCTGGCGCGAGGCCGGCTTAATGCTGATTGGCATTGCGCTGTTCAAGCTCGGCGTATTCGGCGCTAAGAGCCCCACCTGGGTCTACAGCACCATGATTGCTCTCGGCGCCCTTGTGGGCGTGCCCCTCATTTATTACGGAGTCTATCGTGAGGTCGTTTCCGGCTGGGCCTTCCCGTATTCCTTTGTAAACGCGCAACAGTATAACTATTGGGCCAGCATCTTGGTAAGCTTCGCTTGGGTCGGAGCGGTTATGCTGGCCTGCCGATCCACTCTCCTGCTGCCTTTGACACGCC
>DATFTB010000172.1:0-8559 GCA_035262325.1 Candidatus Acidiferrum sp. | reverse complement strand
CGATTTCGCCGGACAAAGCGGCTGACTTGCCGCGGGGACAAATCGTCGATTCCAGGGTACGCCGCGCGATCTGCTGCGGTTCTTATTTGCTCCTTTGTGCCCGCAAAAAACGACGCCACGTGTTGAGCTCCGGAATCCAGCTGATCTCGTAAACCAATTCGCGTTCTTCGTTTCTGCGTTCCCGCTCGTTCCACACCAGCCGATGCTCTGTTTCGTAATGCAAGTCGATTCCTTGCAGTAGTGCCGGTGTCGTTAGGGCCATCGAATGCGTCGCTCCAATTCCCTGCAACTCAGATCCTCCAGGGCCTCAATTAGTTCGATTAGCCGCCTTCCGTCGGTCTAGTAAGACGCCTCGGGCGGAGGTGTCGCTCCTCCCTGCCAGCAGGGAGAAGCGCTCCCGTTGATTGGGGATAGCCGAGTGTCGTTCGCGAAAATTCGATCCGGCGGATATTCTCGAGTGCTTGGAAATTCTGTTCCTGAGACGATGTGGTCATTCCCCCGGCTTTGCGGTATACGGAAGTTGGCCAACGGCCCTCTGGGAAATAGGTCCTCCCTTGTCGCTAAGTGTTTAGCAATGCATTTTGCGACGCTTTGGATGACGTGCAACCCGGAAGGACCCTCGATAGGCAGCACTTCTTGGCGTCGGCATGTTGGACATCGGCAAAGCGGACCGCACAGCGCTGCAGCCATTACTTCTGGGGAACTAGCTCGATCGCGTACTCTGTCTCTTGCTCTACCGCCGTTCGTGTATAGAGCAGAGGGAAGTATTGCCCGTTGCGCCACATCGATGCCAGGTCGCGGTAGTGCAGGCTGTCGGGATCACCAGATTGGCCTGGGTGGTTGATGATCCGTGAATTATCCCAGTTTCCGACGTCGACCACGATACGTACGGAAGGCCCGACGATCTGCCGGAAGTCAGTCGGGCGATACTGCGAGTTGTTGGGTACGTATTCGCTGCCATTTTTCGGGATTGGTCCGACGTTGATCTTGGCGCGGGTGGCCTCATCGACAATAGCCGCAAACGGATGCTCGCTCAGGTTGTAGTGGACCTTCGCCCACCGCCACTGCTTCGTATCCAGGCCCTGTGTCTTCTCCACGTCTTCATAGGCCGAACGCAAGCTGGTGAGAAGCACTTCATTGCGCTTCTGAACGGCGTTGTCGCCGAACACCGTATCCGGACGCTCCAGCACCTCCAGCATAACGGCCGTATCCGGATTGACGAAGGAATCGGCAGCCGTCTTAGGCAGCACGGCGTACTTGAAGCCCTTGAGCAAATAGCGGCTGAACCAGACTTCGTGCAGCACGGGCGCCGGCCCGTCGACATCGAAGCTGGCGTCCCAGCCCTTGATTATGTCGAGTGCGGACTGCGTCTTCGGGTCGCTACTGGAGAGCGGCTGAAGTAGAGCCACCAAACGCCGTGCCGGAATCGAGACCTCATCGTTTTGCAGCCGCATCGAGTCCTCGAGCGTCAGCTTGTCGAGCTTGTGGAACATCTCGTCGAGGCGCTGGTGTCGCGAACCGTTCACCCATTCGAAACCGAGTTTCCGTTCCTTGTAGGGGTAATCGGCCGGCATGTTCATTTCGTTCGACGTCGTGATATATCCGGTTTTGGGGTTGTAGATGCTCGGCAATTGATCGCCGCTCCAGCGACCAGCCCACTCGAAGCGGCCATCTCCCGGAACTGGCATCAAGCCATCCCAGTTCGGACGGATCGGCGCCATTCCGCCGGCCATCCACCCGATGTTGCCCCTCACGTCGGCGTAGACGTGGTTCGATCCGGGAGTGCCCCAGTTCCCAATCGTCTGCTTAAATTCTTCGAAGTTCTGGGCACGTATGTATCGGATCGATTTGTAGTACGGGGCGGTGCCCGGTTCGAGCCAGGCACTCTTCACCGCAAAGGCGCGGTTCTTGGGCTGATCGACATAAATCACTGGACCATGGCGCGTGAACTTCAGATCAACCGACATCGGTTGCTGGCCCCTAATCTTGATTTCCTCTCGCACTACGCGGAATAGCTCCCACTGGCCCTGGTACTTGTACTGCTCTGGGTTGGCAGGATTGAGCTCGTAAACGTAAAGATCTTCCTGGTCGATGTAGAAGCGCGTGTAGCCAAACGCAATCCAGTCGTTGTGACCGAGCGAGATTCCAGGCAGCGATGGTTCATTGGCGCCAATTGCATGCAGTGTGGGAGCATCCAGATGGGAGATGTAGCGAAGGCTCGGTTCTCCGTACGCGCGGTGCGGATCATTGGCCATCACCGCTCGGCCGGTCGCAGATTTGGCGGGTGCGATCACCCAGTTGTTGCTTCCCTCGATCCCATCGTTGGGTACGACTCCCAGGGCCAGCTCAGTGTCCGCCGAATTCGCCGCGTTCAATGCTTGCGGCGTAAACCGTACTTCCTGGGTGGCCAGCACGAACGTCTTCAGAACGTCGGGGGGCAGGCAGGGATCCAGTCCCGCCGGCACCTGGGTCTGCCATTCCGGCTGCAATCTGAAACGAATCCGATCGCTTTTCAGATCGGCTGCGCACACCACCTTCGACCTGGCTATCTCGTAGTTGAGATTGCCCGTCAACCCATGCGTACGTATGCGCACCACGTCTTCCGGCGCCCACTTTGCGGGGGTGTAATCTAGTTTGCGAAATTCGAACGGCATTCGTTCCGGATGTTTCTGCAGCCAATCGATGTAAGCATTAATGCCGGCAACAAAGTACCCAGCAATCTCTGCCGAGTCAGAACTGTAGGCGGCCCATTCCCTCTGCATGTCGCCGCGGTAGAGGAACAGGCGCGTCGCTTTGTCTTGCTCGATGTACGCGGGTCCGAAGACCTCCGATAACTGGCCCAGACCACGGCGTCGCCAGAGGTCGATCTGGAAGAGCCGATCCCGAGCGGCATTGAAGCCTTGGGCAAAGAACAGATCGGGCTCGTTCTTCGCGTAGATATGCGGGACCCCCCAACGGTCGACCAAGATTTCGACAGGCTGCCGCAGGCCCATAATAGCGATTGTATCCGTCGATCGCCTTGGCACACGCTGCGCAGCAAATACAGCGAATGACAGAGCCAAACATGCAATGGCTTGAAGCGCCAAGCGTTTGCCGAACGCCGATCTGCGCATCACTCCTCCTTAATCCTTACAACGTGCGCAAGAGAAACGCCTAATGAACTCTCGCGTGCAAAGACGTTCGTCTAAGATGCAACCTGATGTTACATAAGTCCGAAGTCCATTATTTAAGACATTGTTCGCCTTTCGCTAAGACTCCTCGACCGGCGAAATGAGTTTACTGCACGCTGCCCGTTGTTTGGTGAATCGCAGGCGGACTCTGGAGACCAACTTCCCAAGGAATAGCGAGCCGTTACATCCCACCTCAAGTTTGTCCGAGCCTCTGCCGATTTATGGGATTGTGAGCAGATTGTCGACCACCTGGAAAACGTGACTAAGCTTATTTCAAAACCCTCCGTAAGACGATCATGAAGCAAGAGATACGAAGGAACCAGTCGTAGGGCACTTACCCAGCCACCCAAAAGGTGCGCTCAACGATGCAGGGCCGCTTGTCCAGACCGAAGCTTTTGGTCAACACTACGGCGTCAGGGAGGACTAATCTGCGCTGAGGTTGCAAGCCCGGCCTGATCTCCCGCATTGCCCGTCATCCTCCAGGAAACAGACATCCGCAACCGAATGGTCGAGTCGCGGTCGACTGCCGGAAACACTACCAGAAGGGGTAACTCACGCGTTTCTTCGTTCGTACTAGTCTAGAGATGGCTCTGCACCTAACCTCGATGCTGCCCAATTGGTAGAGTAGGAAGAAGGTCTATTCAGGTCATGCTAGCCATCCGTGACAATGTTGCCGAATGCTTGAGCGCGCTGCGCGCCCATAAACTCCGCGCGTGCCTGACCATGCTCGGGCTGACGATCGGCGTCGCTACGCTCATCACGGTAATGACCATCGTGCAGGGCGCCAATCTCTATGTGGAAAGCAAGGTCGCGAATCTCGGTACCAACGTCTTCCAGATCGCCCGCACGCCGTTCGCGGCGACCGACTTCAACATCATCATTAAGGCGCTCAAGTACAAAAAGATCGAACCGGACGACGTGCGGGCTGTTTCGGAGGGATGCCCGGCCTGTCAGGAGGTCGGCGCCACCGCCACCGCCACCCTGAAGGCGAGGTACGGGGACAAAGAAGTACAAGACGTGAACTTCTACGGCCAAACCGCTAGCATGGCAGATATTGACACTCGCTCGATCGAGTTCGGGCGCTACTTCACTTCTTCGGAGGCCGAACACTATACCAACGTCTGCCTGATCGGCGACACCCTGGTGCAGAGGTTGTTTCTAGGTGTGGACCCCATCGGCAAAAACATCCGCATCGGAAACGATGAGTTCGTGGTCATTGGCATCATGGAGAAGGTCGGCAGCGTGCTTGGCCAGGATCAAGACAACTTCGTTACCGTGCCTCTCCCGGTGTTCTTGCGCATTCGAGGGCTGCACGAGAGCTTGACGATCAATGTGAAGGCCAGCTCCGGCAATTTTGACAAGGCACAGGATCAGGCACAGCTGATCTTGCGGTCGCGCCGGCACCTGAGCGGCACCATGGAAAACGACTTTTTCATTGGCACGAAAGAGAGCTACATGGCGCTGTGGCGCGGCATCAGTTCGGCGTTCTTCGGTGTCTTCATCCTCGTCAGTGCAATCTCCGTGCTCATCGGCGGCATCGTAATCATGAATGTGATGCTGGTGAGCGTGACCTTACGGCGGCGTGAGATCGGTGTGCGACGTGCCGTGGGTGCAACGCAGCGCGACATTCTCCGCCAATTCATCGCGGAGAGCGTTCTGCAGTGTCTGGTGGGCGGGCTCACCGGCATCGGGCTGGGATTCCTCGTTGCGCTGCTCCTGCGTACCTATTCTCCTTTCCCCGCATCGGTCCGAACCTGGGTTGCCCTGATGGGTGTATTGATGAGTTCCGCGGTAGGCCTATTTTTCGGAATTTACCCGGCGCTGCGCGCCTCGCGGCTGGACCCGGTGGTCGCATTGAGGTCCGACTGATGGCGTTCATGACACCGGCGCAAGCTCGCGAGAATTTCTTCGCGGCCATGGAGACGCTGCGCTCCTCCAAAGTGCGTTCCGCCCTGACGGTGCTCGGCATTGTGATCGGAGTGTCTTCTGTGATTTCCATGGCAGCGATCATTCAGGGGCTGAACAAATTCGTGCAGGACCGCGTGGAATCCCTCGGCTCACGCACCTACTTCTTAACCCGTTTTCCACCGGGAACCGACCCTTCCCATATGCCGGAACGCTTTCGCACGCGCCGGTATTTGGAGTATAGCTACGCGGAGTTCGTTCGCGCAGCGGCTCCCGACGTCGAGAATGTCACCATGGTCGGCACCCGGGGGTTTTTCCTGGGAGACTCCAACTTGATCACCAGCGGTGACCGCAGTGTCGAGAAGGTCATCGTTCGCGGTGCCGAACCGGAGTACATTGTGGCGCTACCGCTGTTCAACATCGAACGGGGACGCTTCATCAGCGCATTCGACGAGGAGCACGCGCGACCCGTAGTGGTGTTAGGAGCATCGATCAGCGAATCACTGTTCCCGAATGCCGACCCGCTCGGCGAGACGGTACGCATCAATGGCGCGACGTATGAAGTCATTGGCGTGTTTAGTCACGACCAAGGACTGTTCCTTGGTCCCGGCGTGGATATCTTTGCCATCATACCGATGAGCAAGTTCAAGAAACAGTATCCTGAGGCTAAAGAACTGATCATGATCTTCACCGTCCCCAAGAACGTCAACGTCGAAACGGCGCAGGCCCAAGTCATCCAGACGATGCGCCGCCTGCGCCGCGTTCCAGCTGACAAGGAAAATGATTTTGAGTTGAGCTCACCGGACTTCCTCAGCCATTTGTGGAATCAGCTTACTGGGGCTCTGGTGATACTCACTACGGTGATTAGCTCCATCGGGTTGCTCGTGGGCGGCATCGGAGTGATGAATATCATGCTCATTTCCGTAACCGAGCGCACGCAGGAAATCGGTGTGCGCAAGGCCATCGGCGCCCGCAAAGCGGACGTGCGGCTGCAATTCCTGTTCGAAGCCGTGGTGCTGACGCTCGTTGGAGGTACGATCGGGATTCTCATCGGAGCGGGAGTCTCCACAATGGTGAGGACGCTGGTCCCGTCGATTCCGGCAACGCTCTCATACCTCTGGGTTTCCATCGGATTTGCGATCTCCGTGGGCGTTGGGCTATTCTTCGGCTACTATCCTGCCAACATGGCCGCGAACCTGGATCCCATCGAATGCTTGCGGTATGAATGATTTCTGTGGAGGGCTTCCGCCCGACACGCGGCGGCGCGCCTGACTCTGCTCTGAGGCTCGCCGAAGGCAGGGTGGTTGTTCAATTCCTAGATTGTCGGCATCCGGAGGTGAACTTTAAGGGCCGGCAAGGGCGATAAGGATCCTGCCAGGACGAGCGCCACTGCGCGGCCTCATATAGGTAACGATAAGTCGCCGAGTGTTTACTAATCAGCTGGCTTCCCAACCGTCCTCCCCGATATAGCTGACGCCGGTGGAAAAGACGCCGATGGAAAAGTTGGTTTGCGTCGAGTGCGTACCGCCGCGCTACGCGTGCCTCGGATGCGCCAGTCCGAACGCTACGAACGCGCCGTTTCGATCTAAAGATTCCGCCAAATTCTGTCAAGCTCCTGACAGGTTTTGTTTTACCTAATAAGGACATTTCGCCGTTTAATGTGCATTTTCACGAAGCCCGTGACGAGAATCCGCACCTCGAACTACGGCTCCAGACCGTAAACCGCCAAAAAGAAATTCTTGGGGACACTCCCATTCGGCGGTCTGTTCCCCTCGAAATACCGTGTCGGACCTGGCGGATTTTCGTGATCGCCGTACGTGGGGACGAATACCTTGCCGTTCGCGACAGTCGGTGGCGCGAACTTGGCAAACAGCCCCACGCTGTTGGGTCCCGCCGGATCGTTGGGCGGCGAACTGCGAAAGATGTCGTTCGTGATATTCTCCGCATCGAACGCGAGGAGCTGCGCCTGAACACCGCGCTGTTGGTTCGCGTCCCCTGCGAATGGCAACAGCACCCAGACGATGCCGGTACCGGCTTTGTTGCCGTTCGCTGAAATCGAGAGCATACCCCCAGGCATGCCGGGTGGAGCTTGATAGAGGCTCTTCGTCGGCGGCGTGATCAGCTTCCCGTTCTTGAACTCGTACGACCGCAGAACATCGTTCTCACCCCAGACGAAGACGCGGGCAACGTCGGGCCCCTGCCACATAACATGTGAGCCGTGAATGTTGCCGACCACGCCCTGCCCGCCTTGTTGGGACTGCGGGCCCATGATCGCTTGTACCGCATTGGGATTGGGACAATCCATCGTGACTTGCCCGGTCGGCGCCTTGAAGTGCCCCATGTTCGCGGTATCGACGACGTAGATGTTGCCGTCCTTGCCCCCGCCGATGAGCAGATCCGAGCCCGGAACTAGGAGTGGTCCCGCCGAGCCGAGATCCAGATCGCAACGCTCCGCCGCACCGCAGGCCTTGTCCAGCAGTTTCTGGTTGCATGGCGTGAAATAGTCCTTCACGGCGAGTGTCGTTCCTTCCAGTTTGAGCTTGACGAAGCTGTCGGCGAAGTTCTTCCCGCCGGTGTCAGCGTTGAAATTGCCGTTGGCGGTCATAACGTAGACGTTGCCCGACGCGTCGGCAGCGGGACCTGAGCCCGCCTGCCAGATGCCGCCGTTGACCGCGGTCGGTGTGACGTTCCACACTGCCTTCTGTTGGAGCGTCGCCGCATCATACGCGAGCAGCCAGCCATGCAACGTGCCGCCGGTCTCGCGATTCGACGAGAACCCGAGATACAGCACTCCGTTGTCCAGGAGGAGCGCCGTGCGCTGCTTTTGTTGAGTGCTGTCGAGTTTGATCTGACCGCCTCCGGGCTTCGTCACACTGGCGGTGATGATCGGTACGGGCTTGATCATTTCCCGATAGTCGGTTGGCGGAAACCCCGGACCAGGAAAAGGCGCCTTGGTCAGGTCAATGGCGTGCAGGCGAAACTGCCCGCCGTTGTTGTTGTGCCAGGTCACCACGTACATGATCGTGTGCGCATCGTTGATCACCGGGGTGCTGAGGATGCCATATTCGGGGAAGTTCGTATTCCAACTATCGAAGCCGAAGTTCTCCGGTTGCGGCTGGCCCAGCCATTGCGACCAGATCAGCGCATCCTGCGATTGAGGCATAGTCGGCTTCTTGTCGGCGTCGTACACGTAGATCGTGTTGTGCATCGTCGACACGATCACCGCGTTGAAGGTGCCTTTTCCGTCCACCTTCAAGCCGGATAGATAGAGCGGCTGGGCCACGATCTGACCGTCGACAAAGAGCGTCCACAGCTTGCCGAATTTCTGCTTGACGTTCGCGACGGTGAGCTGCGTCTCCTGCAGATTGGCTCCGGTGCGACGATTGTCGTTGTGGTGGGTTAGAACATTCACCTGGCTCCAAGTCGGCCGCACTGCAGTCGCAATCATCGCCAAAACGATCGAACTCCGAATTATCAGATTGAC
>DATFTB010000171.1:0-2274 GCA_035262325.1 Candidatus Acidiferrum sp. | reverse complement strand
CAGAGGCATGTGATCGATCATGCGGAGATCTATCAAACGGTGGCCTTCAAGTTTGGCAACCTCGATAAGCTCGCACACAGGTCGACGTTCGATCCCACGGCGAAGAAATATTTCGCCTTCGCCGATTCCTGGATCCCCGCGCCGTTGCACTATTTCGAGGACCACTGGGGTGAGATTGGGATGCCGCTTGGTCCGGTCCACTACGGGAGCCTGCGCAGCGGCGGGCGGCAGATCCGGGAGGCCTTCGGCGTCCCCTGCGGACTGGCGCTGGCGCCGAGCCTGGAGAGCAACATCACCTTGCACACGTTGCTCTATGCGTTCCGCAGCCACGTTGTCGATGCCGCCGGCAACGTCACCATCGGCAAGACTGCCCTAACAGTCGAGGCCTTGAAATACGTCAAGGCCCTTTACGAGGATGCCGGAACGCCTGATCAGCTCGCCTGGAACCCATCCGGCAATGTTCGAGCCATGCTCGCGCGCAAGACCTCCTGCACCATCAATGCGATCAACCTGTTGCGCACCGCCGAGAAGGAGGAACCCGAAGTTGCCAGCAAGATCAGGCTGAGCCCGCCGCTGCTCGGGCATGCAGGCGTCTTTGCGTTTCCTCACGTCACCAATTGTTCTGTGGTCTGGAACTTCGCCCAAAACCAGAACGGGGCCAAGCAATTCCTCGCCGACCTGATCGACCACTCCAGGACCGCCTACGAAAAGTCTGCAGGTTGCAACTTTCCAATTTATCAGAAAACGGTTCCCAACCTCATTGTCCGGCTCGAGGACGACCCTCGGGCGGACCCTCCCTACAAATACAAGGCGCTGAAGGACGCTCTCTTCTGGACGCGGAATCTCGGCTTTCCCGGCTACGCGAATCCAGTCGGCATGGAGGTGTTCAACAGCTTTGTCATCCCGCGGATGTTCATCAGCGTGGTGACGGGCCAATCGAGTCCGGAGGATGCCGTGCAAACCGCGGAGGCCGAGGTGACACGAATCGCCGACCGGTGGAAACAGGTCTGAATTCGCGCTGACCTAGAGGAGTCGATCCATGCGTGTACGGAATATCGCAAGCTTGGCCATTCTTCTAGCACTGGGTTTTCCCGCCGTCGCCGAACCGCCCATTTTGCGTGAATCACCCGAATTCACTATCATTGAACCATCGGGCAACACGACGCCGCTCTCCAGCTTCAAAGGTCAGGTGGTGGTGATCGAGTTCTTGCTCTTCCGGTGCCCAAGCTGTCTGCGCGTGGCGCAGACAATCAACAAACTGCATGGCGAGATGGCCGATCGCGGTTTTCGGCCGATCGGCATCGTCTTCGACGACGGCGTCAGCGAGCTGGTGGTACATGACTTAGCAGTGCTTCTCAAGCTCAACTACCCCGTCGGCTACACCACTTCAGATAAGGTAGATCAATACCTGGGCCGCGCGATGATGATACGTTTCCAGGTTCCCCAAGTGGTGGTGATTGACCGGGCCGGCGTGATCCGCGCCCAGAGTCGTCCTAGCGGCGAAGCGAATTTGACGGATGAGGCTTATCTTCGCAATCTGGTTCGCGAGTTGCTCGATGAAGGCGTGCCGGGGGACAAATTAGAGAAATCGGCCGTCGCGCCGCAGCCATCCAATTGAAACCGAGCTAATGTTTCAGGGAACAAGCCGCGCCTGTCTGCAAGACCTAACTTGGTCAGGATATGTGATACGTGAAACTTGACGGTTCGCTCCGAGATGAGGAGCGCTTTGGAAATCTCCTTGTTAGTCAGGTGCCGCATGAGGAGTCGAAGGACTTGCCCCTCGCGAGCCGTCAGCGAATGCCCAGGTAGAAGCCCGGTCTGTTCCAAGGCCTGCACGTGCCTGACAAACGCCGTCAAGACTTGGGAAGGCACCCAATATTGTCCGTTCAGGATGCTGCGGATCGCCTGAGGCAATTCCGTCCGCCACGTTTCAGACAATCTCACAAACCCCTCGATACCCCAATAGAAAAGTCGAATTTCGTCCGCGTAATTGCTCTCCGCCGGTGGAACAAGCGCCAGAAATTTGCTGCCGGGCAAACGGGAGCGGCAGCGCTCTGCGAGCGGCCCGAGGTCCGTATGCAAGGAACACGCATCCAAAAGGAAAAGCCTCGGAAAATCGGTTTGGCTTGTCGCCTCTGCCTCGTTTGAAGCCGAAGGCAAGACGGGGTATTCCGTTACGTCAGCGAGTACTTCCTCCACTGCGCGGGTGAGAAGTGGATGCGAACTGATCGCCTGGATCGCCATAGCCATGTGCCGTCCCCCGGTGATCGAGTC
>DATFTB010000170.1:0-2162 GCA_035262325.1 Candidatus Acidiferrum sp. | reverse complement strand
AGGTGCTTCCGTAACCGGCAGCGTGCGGGCAGGTTCCGCAGTCGCTTCCGAAGCGGGGAAGGTCATCAAGAAGACCGTGATGGAGCTGGGAGGGTCGGACGCATTCATCGTCTGCGAAGACGCCGACATTCCGAAGGCTGTCGCGGCTGGAATCAAGGGACGGTTCCACAACGCAGGTCAGGTCTGCCTGGCTGCGAAACGCTTCATCCTTGTTGAGAGAATTGCCGACAGATTCGAACAATTGTTTGTCGACGCGGCGAAAGCACTTCGTGTTGGCGATCCTTTCAATTCCACGACGGATCTCGGGCCCATGGCCCGTGCGGACTTGCGTGACTCGCTGCACAAGCAGGTGGAAGGCAGCATTGCAAAAGGCGCCCGCTTGCTGTGCGGCGGCAAACCAGTCGAAGGCAAGGGCGCTTTCTATCCTCCGACCGTGCTGAGCAGAGTAACCGAAGGGATGCCCGCGTTCGATGAAGAAACCTTCGGTCCCGTTGCGGCGATAACTCGTGTCCCAGACCTCGACGCGGCCGTCCGCGCGGCAAACGCCAGTCAGTTCGGTTTGAGCGGCAACCTCTGGACAAAAAATATCGACTTGGCCCGCAAGGTTGCGCGCGATCTTTACACCGGCGGAGTGTTCGTCAACGGCATAACGGCTTCTGACCCTCGCGTTCCCGTAGGCGGCGTCAAAAACAGCGGCTACGGTCGAGAGCTTTCACACTTCGGTGCACACGCCTTCGTAAACGCACAAACCGTCTGGATCGAGGGGCTGGCTGCAAACCGCCTGCGCAACCGTGGTTGGTCGTCATGAAGTGCGCGCCGCGAGCCCGACGCCCAGGAACTGCCTCAACCCACGCTCCAAGGAGGAATCATGACTCACGACGCAGAGAGGGTACGCTACAAGACTATCAAGGTCGACGATGTGGAAATCTTTTACCGCGAGGCAGGTCCGAAGCAGGCACCAACGCTGCTGCTGCTGCACGGCTTCCCGACGAGCTCGCAGATGTTCCGCAACCTGATCCCCGCGCTCGCGGATCGCTACCATATCGTCGCACCGGACTATCCCGGGTTCGGTTACAGCTCGATGCCGCAACATGACCAGTTCTCCTACACGTTCAACCACCTTGCAGAGGTAATCGAACGCTTTACAACCGAGATCGGACTCACGAAGTATGCGCTGTACGTCCAGGACTACGGTGCACCCATCGGATATCGGCTCGCCGCGGCGCACCCGCAGCGAATCACCGCGATCGTGGTGCAGAACGGCAACGCGTACGACGAAGGCCTCGACAACGAGTTCTGGAAGCCAATCAAGGAGTATTGGAGGCACCCTGCCAGCCAAGAGAAGCGGGACGCTATCCGCGGCTTGGTCACCTACAAGGCGACGCGATGGCAATACATGACCGGCGTGAAGGATCCCGAGCTGGTGAGCCCGGACGGCTCAGCCGAAGATCAGTACCTGCTCGACCGCCCAGGCAATGACGAGATACAACTCGATCTCTTCCTCAGTTACGGCAGCAACCCGCCCCTGTATCCGCAGTGGCAGGAATACTTCCGTAAGCACCAGCCACCGATGCTGATCGTTTGGGGCAAGAACGACCAGATTTTTCCTCCCGCCGGAGCCGAACCCTACAAGCGTGACCTGAAGACGCTCGATTATCACCTGCTTGATGCCGGCCACTTCGCGCTTGAGACCGAGGGCGACACCATCGCGCAGCTGATGCGCGAGTTTCTTGGCAAGCACATCGGAGGTTCTCGATGACCTCGCGGGATTTGGGTGATCTCCCACAACCGCCTAGGCCACAGGGGGAGTCAAAAACAGCGGCTACGGTCGAGAGCTTTCACACTTCGGAGCGCACGCTTTTGTAAATGCGCAAACGGTCTGGGTCGAGAGCGCCTAAGTGCCCGCGACGCGAGAGGTTAGCCGCGCTGACAAGGAATGTGCAGAGAGGTATGACCGGATGTTGTGGATCCCAATTGAACGAAAGGAGCAAATTATGGCAAATCAACGCAAACCCAGCATCGTCTTCGTCCACGGCCTCTGGGCAGACGGCTCTTGCTTCAGCAAACTCATCCCGACCCTTCTGGCCGAGGGACATGAGGTGATCGCATCTCAGCACGGACTCGATTCGCACGCCGAGGATGTCGCCAACGTGAGAAGGACT
>DATFTB010000169.1:0-15825 GCA_035262325.1 Candidatus Acidiferrum sp. | reverse complement strand
TCACCCTGAGACGCCGCCATGACCGACGGCGTGCGCCTCGGTTTCCTTATCGCTCTCGCCGGACTGAGGGCCAGGGCCCCCGTCCGAGCCAGCGCGCGGCGGGATGTTGTATCGCTTCAGTTTTCGATACAAGGTCGCGCGGCTAATGCCAAGCATTTTCCCTGCGAGCGCCTTATCGCCGTG
This sequence comes from Candidatus Acidiferrum sp., assembly GCA_035262325.1. Lineage (GTDB taxonomy): Bacteria > Acidobacteriota > Terriglobia > Acidiferrales > UBA7541 > Acidiferrum. The sequence continues at coordinate 15,642 of DATFTB010000169.1, read as the reverse complement.
AGCCTGCTCGAAGACGCGCAAGATCGTCATCTTCTCCATTTCCGCGAGTGCGGTGGTCGAGAGGGAACTGGCGTCTTGAGGAGTCATTTCACTCGAGGCCGGCTGTTCCGTGCGGATGGCGGGCGGCAGGTCCTGCACGTCAATGACATGCTGATCGCCAAGCGTGACCGCGCGGGCGATGCAATTCTCGAGCTCTCGAACATTTCCCGGCCAGTCATATTGCAGCAAACTCTTCATCGCCGCCGGCGTGATCGGTAGATGGGCTCCGGGGGCGTAGCGGTTCAGGAAGTGGTGCACGAGCATGGGGATGTCGGAGCGCCGCTCGCGCAGCGGCGGCAGGTGGACTGTAACCACGTTCAGGCGGAAATAGAGGTCTTTTCGAAAGGTGCCGGAACGGTAGGCAGCTTCCAGGTCGCGGTTGGTTGCGGCGATTACGCGAACATCCACATTGATCTTGTCGTTGCTGCCGACCGGTCGCACCTCTTTTTCCTGGAGCGCCCGCAGTAGCTTGGCCTGCATTTCAAGCGGAAGCTCGCCGATTTCATCCAGGAAGATCGTGCCGCCATTGGCCGCTTGGAACAGGCCGGCTTTGGACTTCGTCGCGCCGGTAAAGGCGCCCTTTTCGTACCCGAACAGTTCGCTCTCCATGAGCGTCGGCACCAGGGCACCGCAATCGACCGCGACGAAATTCGTCTGCGCAAGCGCGCCGCGGAAGTGGATGGCCCGCGCCACGAGTTCTTTGCCCGTACCGCTCTCGCCTGAGATCAACACGGGCGTGCGCGTGTCTTTCAGCCGGGAAATCATGCGAAGCACGTCCTGCATGCCCGCGGAGGTGCCGATGATGCCGTCAAGATTCTCATCGGTGCTGACCTTCTCGCGCAGGAAGGCATTTTCGTTGACCAGGCGGACCTTTTCGGCCATGCGCTGAAGAAGCAGGCGCATCTTTTCGACGCGGAAGGGTTTTTCGATGTAGTCGTACGCGCCCAGTTTCATGGCATCGACGGCTGATTCAATCGAGCCGTGTCCGGTCATGATGGCGACTTCCGAGCGCGGCAGTACACTCTTGATCTGCTTCAACAAATCGACACCGGACTGATTCGGAAGCTTGAGGTCGGTCAAGACAAGATCAGGCGGATCCGTTTCCAGCCGGGTCGAAGCCGTCTCCGCGCTTTCCGCTTCGTCGCACGAGAAGCCGAGCGAACCGCCAATGGTCATGCACAGCCGCCGGATGCTTTGCTCGTCGTCAACTACCAACAGTTTAATCTTCAGATCGTTGCTCATGGTTTCCCGAAGGTTATCTCCACAGTAGAAATCAACTGCTGGAGGCGAAACGGCTTCGCGATACACGGAGTTGTGCTTTTCGATAGCAAAGACTGCGTTTCGCTGTTCGCCGTATCGCCGCTGATCAAAATGATGCGCTGGCACAATTCCGGGCGGTTGTGCTGAATCCAGTGATGCACGTCCGCGCCATTCAGTTCGCCGGGCATGCGAATATCGGAAATCACGCCCACATAGTCCCCGCAAGACAGTTCCCGTATGCCATCCGCGCCGGTTTTGGCCTGCACGACGGTATAACCGCGACGCTCCAGCGCGGCGCGCACGAACGCGCTGACCGACGGCTCGTCTTCAATGAGAAGGATCGGAGGCCGCTTTTTTTCCGTCTTTGGCGCGCTCATCGCCGCGCCTCGCTTGCGCCCGCGGCCAGAGCCGATTCGCTTGAAATGGGGAGGCGGACAACAAATGTGCTGCCGCTTTCTCCTTCATTGTTCCAGCAGAGAATCTCTCCGCCGTGTGCCCTGACGATCCCGTAGCAGATACTCAGGCCCAAACCCGTGCCTTTGCCGGCCTGCTTCGTCGTGAAAAATGGGTCAAAGATGCGGTCGGGATCGCTTACCCCCGTTCCGTTGTCGATGAAGGCGACCTCGATGCAGTCGACGGCGCGGCGCGTGCGAATGCGGATTTTGCCGCGGTTTCCCGACTCTTGAATCGCATCGTACGCGTTATTCAGGATATTCAAAAAGACTTGTTGGAGCTGCTGGGCATCGCCCATGGCGTTTTCGAGGTTTTCGTCGAACTCCTCGCTGACTTCCACGCCGTGGCTGGCAAAATCGTAGCTGCGCAATTTGATCGTCTGCCGCAGGATGGTGTTCAACTGGATGGCTTCCCTTTGCGCTGGCTTCTGCCTTGCGAAGCTCAGCAGGTCTTGCACAATTTCCTTGGTGCGTTGCGTCTCATGCAGAATGATCTGCAGGTCCTCGCGGGCCGATGGCGGCACTTCCGGATTTTCGAGCAGCAGGTCAGTAAAACCGAGAATCGCGGCTAAGGGATTGTTCACCTCGTGCGCGACGCCGGAGACCAGCCTGCCGATCGTCGCCATCTTCTCGGCGTGCGCCAGCTTCGCCTGCAGGAGCGCCGCATCCGTGATGTCGGTCATCACCACGACGACGCTGTTCACCTGGCTCGACTCGTCGCGCATGGGGCTCAAGCTGATCGAGAAATGGCCCATCGAGCCATCACTTCGTTTCACGCGCAACTCAAGGTTCTCTACCTGCTGGCCGTGCGCGGTGGTTTCAAGAGCGTCTTCGAAATCCTTTCGGTGCGAAAACTCTACCCATTTCACCAACCGATGGCCGATCAATTCCTCCTCCCGATAGCCCGCTTCGAAGCAGCGCCTGTTCGCATAGCTGATCAATCCGGCCGTATCCAGCACAAGAATCATGCTCTGGGTGGCATTCAGGATCTTCTGGTTGAAGTCGCGTTCGCGCTGCAGTTGCGACTGGAACATTTTCTGCTCGGTTACATCGAGCATCAAGCCGCGAATCTGTACTACGTGACCCTGCGAATCCCGCACTGCACTGATGTTCTGCAGGGTGTGCAGCAGGCTTCCATCCTTTCGTCGAAGCGTCTCTTCGTAATTCCTCAGCGCGCCGCGCTCCGCGATCGCCTGCACAAAGCGGTCTTTTGCCGCTGGCGTCGGATATAGGTGCGGGCTCACATCCGCTCGTAACAGCTCCTCTCGGGATTCATAGCCGAGCATGCGTACCATCGCGTCGTTCACGTCGAGAAACTGCCCGTCTGGAGTAGCAAAAAACAGGCCTTCCTGAATGCTGTCGAACAGTTCGCGGTAGCGCCGCTCAGCCTCCCGCCGGTCCGTAATATCCTTCAGAACGTGAATCGTGCGCCCTTCCTCTTCCGTAGCGCCTTGCGTACGCGACGTGGAAACCAGGTACGTTCGGCCCTCGCCTGTGGCGATGTACTCTTCGCGCGATTGATTCGTGTTACGGCAGAAGGGGCAGGGTAGAGCACTTCCCGTTTCCGCAACGTGCTTCAGGCTGCTCATGGGCTCGCCCACTAACGCCACAGGCGGAATGCCGAGATGCGTGGCCAGCGAGCGGTTCGTGCGGACGATCTTCCAGAGCTGATCGTGGACCACGATGTAGTCGCTGATGGCGTCGATGTCCTCGACCCATTGTTTCTTGGAACGCTCCAGTTGCGAGAAGCGACGCACCTTTTCCATGACCAAGGTGGCATGACTGCCAAGAGCCGCCAGAAGCTTCTCTTGCGAAGCCGAAAATTCGGCGATGTCCCGCAGCAGGACGAGTGTGCCCATCAGTTCGCCGTCGCTCGCGTAGATAGGATAAAAAGCCAAATACGTGGAACGGCCCTTTCCGGCCAGGACTTCCAGTCCGGCACGCCTGCGGATCACATTCTCCATCAGCAAGGCGTGGTATTGAGCGAGGTGAGGACGGCTTCGCTCGGGGCCGTGCAATTCAACCTTATTTCCGCGGATTTCACCGAGTACGCCCCAGTCCGCTTCGAGCATCTCTGCGGCCCGACCGGCAAAGGCAGCGAGGAACGCGGGCAACTCGCGAGACTTGGCAGCTTCCACGACCAAATCGATCAGTTCCAGGGCGTGATCCGACCGCTCGTGGCCTCTAACCGTTGGGCCGTGTCGAGTCGCCATGTCTCGTTTGGGGATAGTCTTCCGTCCACGCATGGGAGTTAGGCAGCGCGTGTCTCAAAATAAGATCGCGCAACTCCCAAGCTACTGAGCCATCTCATTGTGAGTCAACGTGTGTTCCAAAATGTGACGCCGATCCGTTACCCTGTCCCGCCGGACGGGTTCTTCGAAACGTCTCAGCCTGAGACCTCCGAGGCATCCTAGACCTGCCGGTTGAGACGCGTGGTGCCCTCAAAACGACTTCCGAGACCAGCCGAGTCCTCCTTAGCCGTATGTAAATAAAAGGTTTAACGAGAAGCCGAGCTGGCCACTCCGACTCTCCAAACGTCTCCGTGCACTGGCCCTCGGCTTGCCTTCCTCCTGCTGGGGTACTTTCCCACGGAGGGCATGGTTTAGATGCGACTCGCATGGGGCAGGAGCATTCTCATCGCAGTGGCGCTGATGGCATTCGTGCCTGCGGCGGCATCGGCACAGCAGGCGAACGAGGAGGCCAAGCGTAAGCTCAAGTCACGGATCAATCCAGTGCTGTCCGACGTCGCTCGCCGGATGGGCCTCTCCGGGAAGGTCAGGATTGAATTGACGATTGCGCCCGACGGTCGTGTAAAGAGTGCCCGGGCCCTTGGGGGCCATCCGCTCCTAGTTCAGGCGTGTCTCGAAGCGGTGAAGGAATGGAGGTATGAGACCGCGCCCGAGGAAACCACGCAAGTTGTCGAATTCGAATTCAAGCAGTCCTAGCGAGGCGACGATCAGGGTGAATCGGCTAGCCAAACGATAGAAGCACACCGCTGTTGTTTTGGGGAGTGGAGGAAGTGACGCAATGACGATCGGAAAACAACTGTACCGGGGATTCGGCGTAATTCTGGCCATGCTGGCGATTCTGTTGGTTGTGGACCTGGCGGCTCTCTGGAAGGCGAAGTCTGCCAGCAATGAAGCCGCGGCAACACTCGAGAGTGTGCGCACGGCGGAGGCTGTCCGCTACCAAATCATGCAGAACCGCCTGAACCTGAATAATTTTCTGCTGAGCGGCGATCCGCGCGACGAGGACAAGGTCAATCGCGGGTTCACGGACCTGAGCGACCTCGTCAAGCGCGGCCAATCGCAGACGTCGAATGAGTTTCTCCACACCGCCTTGATCCAGGTGGAGGGCACGGAGGCGAGTTGGGCCGACAACTTTGCCAAGCCGTTGCTAGCCAAGCGCCATCAGGTCGATTCCGGTGACGCCACGGTTTCCGATCTGCAGATTTTCTACCTGCAGAAGGACCCGGCCTCGTGGCTCGCAAAGTCTTCAGTCGTACTCGACCAGGCGAGCTCAGACATAAGCAAAGCGCTGAGCGAGTCGCAGGCGGGCGCCGCCCGGGCGAGCACGATCAGCGGTCTGATCGTCATCGTGGGCGCGCTCTCGGCGATTGCCTTCGGCGTGATCACCGCGCTCAAGACCTCCAAGTCCATCACCGAACCGTTGCAGCACTTGATTACCGTGGCCCAGGAAATCGGCGATTCGGGAGACCTCGATCAGAGTATTGACATCCACCGCAACGACGAAATCGGGGCGCTGGCCACGACCTTCAACAACATGGTCGCTTACCTGAAGGAGATGGCCAGTGTATCGATGGCGGTTGCGGAAGGCGATTTGACCGTGGAGGTCGCGCCTCGTTCGAAGAGAGACACCCTGGGGAACGCTTTTCTGCGCATGAACCTCGGGTTGCGGGAAATCGTGCGCACGACGCGAGACGCCGCCTCTCAGGTCTCGGCTGGTTCGAATCAGGTGGCTGGTGCCGCTGATGAATCGGCCAAGGTCAACGTGCAAGCGTCCTCGGCGATCGAAGAGGTGACCAGCACGATGCACGAGATGAGCATCAACGTGCAGAACGTGGTGAAAAACACCCAGGTGCAGGCCTCCAGCGTTGCGGAAACCTCCGCATCGATCGACCAAATGGTGACGTCGATCCAGAGAGTGGCCGACACGGCAAAGGTTCTTCTCGACATCGCCAACCGCTCGCGCGAAGAGGTCGTCACCGGCATTCAGACCATGGAGAAGGCCACCGACGGCCTGAACCGCACCAACCGCGCGATCCAGTCTTCTGCGGAAATCATCAACATTCTCGGACACCGCGCCGACGACATCGGCAAAATCATTGAAGTCATCGACGACCTGGCGGAGCAAACCAACCTGTTGGCTCTCAACGCGGCCATCGAAGCCGCGCGCGCGGGGGAGCACGGCCTGGGATTTGCCGTAGTAGCCGACGAAGTCCGCAAGCTCGCGGAAAAATCAACTCAGTCCACAAAGGAAATTGCCGACCTCATCCAGAGCATCCAGCGCGAAGCGCGCCAAGCCGTCGAAAATATGGAGCACAGCACGCGCATTGTTGAAGAGGGCCTTAGTCTCGGCAACGAACTTGGCTCGGCGCTGCACAAGATCTCCGATGTGGTAACCGAGGTGTATAAGTTCTCGCACGAAATCGGCGCAGCCACGAATGAGCAGTCCGTGGGCTCCTCGCAGATAGCCAAGGCTACCAACCGGCTGACGGAAATCACCCAGGAAATCAATTCCGCCGTAGAGGAGCAAGCCTCCGGCGCGCAGGCGGTTGTGCGCGCAATGGACAAAATGCGGGAACTCGTCCAGCAGTCGGCCTCCAGCTCGACGGAACTGTCCGCCGCCGCCGAGCAAATGCTGAAACTCTCACGCAATTTGCTCGACAACATGGACCGCTTCGTGATCGACCGCACGGCACAAACGCATCCGCGCCGCGAGGGTGCGGCGAACCGCCGTCCTTCCCGAGCCCAGGAATCGCGCGAATACGAACTGGAAGCAGTAGGTCGTCGCTGATACGGAGCGTTGGATGGAGAAGGACCACCAAGTCGTCGGATTTCGCATCGGGAACGAGACCTACGGGGTTCGCATAGGATCGGTGCGGGAAATTGTCCGCGTTCCCGAAATCACGATTGTGCCGAACGCACCCGAGTCGATCGAAGGCGTCATCAACTTGCGCGGGAAGATCATCCCGGTGATGGACCTGCGCAAGCGCTTTGGTAACGTCAGCGTTCAGCCCGACAAGAAGAACCGCATTCTCGTCGTTGAACTGGAAAGCAGACTCCTAGGCCTGATCGTCAGCTCAGCCTCGGAGGTCTTGAAAATCCCCCCGTCGGAAATCGAACCCCCGGGGACTGTTTTCGCCGAAGGTGAATCGAGTTACGTGACCGGCGTTGGCAAGCTGAAGGGCCGGCTCATCATTCTCCTGGACATCCCGAGGCTTCTGCGCCAGCCGGAATTCAAGAAATTTGAGGAGGCCGCGGAACCCGTCGCGATTTCCCGGTAGCCTGCCGCGACCGCGAAGCTACCGCCGAACCAACGGCCGCAAGCACTCAGTATGGGAACGATTACCGCGCAGATTAACCTCACCGAAGCCGAACTCAAGCTTTTGCAGACGCTTGTCTACCAGGAGTGCGGGATGTATTTCGACGAGCGCCGCTCGCACTTCCTCAAGGACCGCTTGCAGCGCCGGCTCAGAGCCTGCCAGCTCGACTCCTTCTACAGCTACTACCGCCTTCTTACCAGCCGCGAAGGGCGCACCGAGCTGGCCTTGTTGCTTGAAAATCTCACCGTCAATGAAACCAGCTTCTTCCGCAACCGGCCGCAGCTCGAACTGCTTCAGAAAACCGTTCTCGAGGAAATCCTGCACCATAAACAGGCCCGCCGCGACTGGAACCTCCGCGTGTGGAGCGCCGGGTGCTCCACCGGCCAGGAGCCTTACTCGACCGCCATCCTCATCTGCGACGCCCTCGCCTATTATTACCTCCGGAACCCTCTGCCGTTCGAGATGCCTTCGCCGAAACCCCTCATTCCTCCGCCGTGGAAGCTCGAAGTCGTCGCTTCCGATATCAGCTTTGCGAGCCTTCGTACCGGTCAGGAGGGGATTTACACCGAGGTCCAGATGGAGCCGGTTGATTACACCACCCGCCTCCGTTACTTCGAAAAAGCCGACGACAAGTATTCTGTCAAGCCGCAGCTCAAAGAGCTTGTGCAGTTCGACTTTCACAATCTGAAGACCGAATTTCTTCCGCGGCGCAACGACATCATTCTGTGCCGCAACGTGATGATCTATTTCGATGAGGCGGAACAGAAGCGCCTGATCGACAAGATCTGGCACTGTCTCAATCCCGGCGGCTATCTCTTTGTCGGCCATGCCGAAAGTCTTTTCGGCCTGACGCAGAAATTCCGCATGGTCCACGAGAACAACGGCACGGCTTACAAGCGCATCGAGGTGAGTTCTTGAGCCTCTTGCCCGAGGATCGCGGCGCAGAACTCCGCGCGCTATTTTTTGAGAGCGCCGCGGAAATTCTGCAGGTCATCAACGAGGCCGGCCTGCAACTCGAAAAGCGTCCCGCCGATGAGGAACTGATGCGGGGCGTCCGCCGCGCGGTCCACACTTTGAAGGGCGATTCGGCCGCCTGCGGCTTCGGCAAGCTGAGCGAGATCGCTCACGAGCTGGAAGACATCCTGTCGCTCCAAATCGCTCAGGCTCACGGGCCAAAGCTTGCCGAGGTGGTTCTTTCGGCCGTCGACACTTTTCAGGGCATGCTCAGCTCGTACCAGAAGCAGCTCGAGCCGCCGTCAGCCGCTTCTCTCCGTGCTCTTATTCGTAAGTTGCTGGAATCTCCGGCCGGCAGCGAACAAAACAGCGTCACCGTTCCGGCGAGCTTCGAATGGAGCGAGTACGAGCGACTCATGATTTCCGAGGCAGTCCTTCGGGGAGAATCGGTGTACAACGTCGCGCTACGCATCGATCCCAACAGCAACATGCGGGCAGCGGCATTTCAGCTCGTGCGCAATGTTCTCCATGCCTGTGGCACTGTCATTGCCCTCCGGCCGGAGGACAACCTCGCCGCGGCATCCGTTGAAATCGTGGAAGCGGCCATCGCCAGCGTTCATCCTGTCGAGCACATCTCCCACCGCTGTCGGATTCCCGCGATCGTTTCGGATGTTCGCATCGAGGCTGCGCACCAGGCGGAATCGGCCGAGCACGAACTCTTGGGTGAAATCCTGGAAGCGCAAGCGGCGCAAATCGCCAATCCAGCCGCGGACGCCGGCGATAAAGGCGCAGGAAAGCAGGGCGCTTCTGCGGTAACAACCTTTGCCGAAACCACACTTCGCGTGGACGCTGCTCGCATCGACGCAGTGATGAACCTGGTCGGTGAACTCATTATCGGCAAGTCGATGCTCAGCCGCACACTGGCTGAATTCGATCAGCATCACTCGAAGGAGCCCGTGCGCGCAAAGCTCGCGGAAGCTCTTGGCTTCCAGGCTCGTGTCCTCGACGAACTCCACAAGTGCGTGCTAAAAATCCGAATGGTGCCTGTCGAGCAACTCTTCCGGCGCTTTCCGCGCGTGGTACGTGACGTTGCCAAGATGTGCGGCAAAGACATTGCTCTCGAGGTTGCCGGAGAACATACGGACCTCGACAAGGGGATTCTCGATGCTCTCGCCGAGCCCCTGACTCACCTGGTGCGCAATGCCGCCGACCATGGCATCGAGCCGCCCGATAGCCGTTTGAGCGTCGGCAAGCCCGCTCGTGGCACGATTTACCTCAACGCATACCATCAGGGCACCCAGGTCTTCATCGAAGTGCGCGATGACGGCGGCGGCGTCGACCTTGACCTCGTCCGCCGGCAAGCGGTACGCAATGGGCTAATCAGTGCCGATGAGGAGCAGCGAATCAGCGAGTCGGACCTCCTCAACCTCATCTTCGAACCGGGGTTGAGTACGGCTTCCGAAATCACCGAGTTATCCGGCCGTGGTGTGGGCATGGACGTGGTGCGGACGGTGATTGACCGCCTCAAAGGCACGGTCCATGTTGCTTCCGCCAAAGGCAAAGGGACAAGCATTCAGCTGCGCGTGCCACTCACGCTTGCGAGCATCCATACGCTTTTGTTCCGCGTGGGCGGGCGCCTCTTCGCCGTACCGCTCTCGTCGGTCATTGAAATTACCCGCATCAACGAACAGGAAGTCCATCGTATGGATCAGAGGGAAGTCCTTCGGCTGCGGGAGCAGATTCTGACGCTTGTACGGCTCAGCAGCCTCAGCCGGATTCACGCGTTGGCGTCGGAGAACGGAAAAAAGAGCAAGAACTTCGTGGTGGTCATCGGGGTGGCGGAAAAAAAGTTTGGGCTGGTGGTCGACAGCCTTGTGGGAGAGGAAGAATTGGTGATCAAGGCACTGCCGGGTGAGCTGCTGGGCAGTGATCTGGTAAGCGGCGCCTCGATTCTAGGAGACGGGACCGTGGTGCTGATCCTTAATGTTCCGGCGATTCTTACGCGCTTGTCACGATCGTCGCCGCTGGGAGCCATCGCATGAAAGAAAGGGTGCGAGTATTGGTGGTAGACGACTCCGCGCTGATGCGCAAGCTGATCCCGATCATTCTCGAGCGCGATCCGGAAATCGAGGTCGTAGGGACAGCCATGGATGGAGCTTTCGCCATCCGAAAGATCGCGGAACTGCACCCGGATGTGGTCACGCTGGACCTCGAGATGCCGCGTATGGACGGCATCGAGACCCTGCGAATGATCATGCGCAGCGCGCCACTTCCGGTCATTGTGTTCAGCACGCACTCCAAGGAAGGCGCTTACTCCACATTCAAAGCCCTCGCACTCGGCGCAATCGATTTTGTTGCCAAGCCCAGAGATGCCGCGGCCGGTCATCTCGACCCGATCGCCTGCCAACTGATCGAAAAAATCAAGGTTGCGAAACGGGTCGGTGGGCCCAGTAAGCTGCCGAGGCTGGCGGAACTGGAGCCGCATCCTGCAAAAAGAAAATCGTGCACGGTATTGGCACCCAATCGTGTCATCGCCATCGGGATCTCGACCGGCGGCCCGAACGCCCTGCAGTTTCTGTTGTCCCAAATCCCCGCAGACTTTCCGGCGACGTTTGTTGTCGTCCAGCATATGCCAGAAGGGTTTACAGACATGTTTGCGCGCCGCTTGGATGAGTGCTGCGCTCTGCACGTGCAGGAAGCCAAGTCCGGAGACCTGCTGATTGCCGGCCGGGCGCTAATCTGCCCTGGAAACCGTCACATCATGGTCCGCCGCATGCCGCGCGGCGAATTGATCGTGCTCTCCGATGGGCCTCCGATCAACGGCCACCGGCCATCGGTGGATGTCCTGTTCCATTCGGTGGCGCGGGAATTCGGGTTGACCGCGGTCGGCGTCATCATGACCGGTATGGGCGATGACGGAGCCGAAGGCCTGGGCGCAATCAAGGCCGCCGGCGGAATGACCATTGCGCAAAGCGAAGACACTTGCGTGGTCAGCGGAATGCCGCGGGCGGCGATTCTTAAAGGATACGCAATGAAGGTTTTGCCGCTCGACCATCTCGGCTCCTTCCTGGTCAATCAATATGGCAATCACTCCGGCAGCGAACGAGCCGACGGCGAGAAATCCGACAGCAACGACAAGTCCGAAAAGCTCGAGAAGTCCGACAAAAACGAGAGAGTTCCAGTTCCAACTCCACGCACCTGACCGGTGAGGGGAGTTAAGGAGAAGGTCATGCAACAGTTCCGAGCGCTACTTCGAAAAGACCAAAAGCCTGTCCGCTATCTGGTGGTGGACGACTCCGTCTTCGCCCGCAAGAACCTGATCAAGATGATTGAGCAGTTCGGGGGCGAAGTAGCGGGTGAAGCGGGCGACGGCTTGACGGCCATTGCGGAATACAACCGCACCAAGCCCGATATCGTGCTTATGGACATCACCATGCCGCAAATGGAGGGCATCGAGGCCGTCGAGCGCATCGTACGCCAGCACGCAGAGGCGCGCATCGTGATGGTTTCCTCCGTCGGCTACCAGGAAAACATTCTTGCGGCGCTCCAAAAAGGCGCGAAGCATTTCGTGCAGAAGCCGGTCAAGCCCGAAGTTCTTTACGAAATTCTCCGCTACGTCCTCGGAGATGATCCAAATGCTGCGGGCGCGCCTGTGGCGCTTGCCGGGGAGCATCTTTCATGAGAATGGAACTGATCCAGCCGTTCATCAATGCTGCGGACGCTGTTTTTGCCGAGGCTCTGCAAGCGCCGACCAAGATCGTCGACCTGTCCATGGATGAGAATACCTATCGGCGCAAAGGCGTGGCGGCGCTCATCGCCATCAAGGGCGACATCGAGGGGCGCGTGATTCTCGATCTCGCTCCGGAGGTGGCCATGCGTGTTGCGAGCCACCTGGCCGGCGCCATGGTACCCGAAAGCGAGCAGGTGGTTCGCGAGACTGTTTGCGAGCTCGCGAACATGGTCATCGGAAACTCCGTCACTCTGCTGAACGATCAGGGTTTCCGGTTCAAGGTGTTCCCTCCCGAGATTCACATGAGCGAACAGGGATTGGCGGGCACGGTCGATACGGAAGCGATGGTGCTGTGCATCAAAACGCCCTGCGGCGAAATCTACCTCAACATCGCCATGCACTATTTGCACCGGCGCCGTCATGAGCAAGCCCCCGTACCGACTCTGGACTAGCCCTAACGCTCGAACGCGTCACAACCATACCCGATACCATCGATCGGACTCTTTGGACTTACCGTCTACGACGCGGCACACCGGGAGTTGGCTTTGGGATGCGGCGCGCCAATCGCCGAGATCAAGAATTAGATGCCCGGAATAACCGTTGTACCTAGCACCTGACAGCGTCACGGTCAATGTCGATGCGGCGGGCCCTAATCGGGTGGGCGGAGATACGCGGCTCCGTGGCGGAACAACCTTGCCGTCGAAATCGGTTGTGAAAAGACGATGCGGATGGGCACGAAAATGGCGCCAGCTCCCGGGGTGTAAGGAACTGCGACTTCGAGCCGTGTTCCCTCGGGATAGTGATTGCGGCTGCGGAAGCCGAGGCCGCCCTTCGACAGCTCCTCGCACACCGCCACTTCTTCCTGGAAGCCCCGGCGGCGGATGCATGCCAGCACGCGCGCTTTCACGCGCGTACGGTTGCGGCGCGGAATCACTCGCTCGTCTTGCGGCAGGTGCGGCGCAAGCGCGTCGTCATCATCCTGGTTATCGGACTGTGCTTCCACCCAGATGGACGGCGAATCGCAATTCTTGCACAGTCTCGCAATGCACCGGCGTATCTCGAACGACTTCAATTCCATCTCGTTCAAGTAAGCCACCTCGCGGCGGTGGCAGAAGCTGCATTCCATCAACAGTCGCGCCAGAGCTTCTTCGGCCTTGTGTGGGGCAGGGAATTCAATCTCCCAGAAATCGGTGCTGGGGCCGAGAATTGCGATCGCGTAGATGAATCCCTCCGGCTCGTGATCGATCTCTGCCACGATCTTGGCGCGCGCAATTCTGGCCGGTTCGCCCTCCAGATTGCGGTGGAGGGTGATTTCCTGCCCGGGAAAGAGTTTTTCCTGCAGGCGGATGACGCCGCCATTGCGGCTCACGAGAAGCGTATGAGCCGGCTGCTTGACCGCAGTCCCACCGGTTGCAAACCACGAGGCGTCCAGCTGCAATCGCAGGCTGACCCGATCGCTTTGCCGCATTGTTTCGGGGCGCATAGGGTATTCGAGACTCGAATTTCCTGTCGAACAGGCTAGCATGCGGAATTGCTGCGGCCGCCACGCGAAGCCCCACCCTTGTCGTACCCACTAATAACTTCACCCGCCGACGCCGGGCCCGCCGACGTTACCCTTTCGCTGCCCAGCGGCGCGCCGGAGTTCCCAAACTGGTTCGATTTCATACACACTGGCCTAGATACGTACCTCGCTGCTCCGGGGACGACCAGGTTAGCGACTGCCAGAGACCTGCTGGTGACGAAGATCATTTCCATGCCGGAACGCGCTTCTTCCTCTTCCGCGCGCCTCCATGGCGTGCGGGACAGGCGCTATACGATCCGCTATCCTTTTGCTGCCGATGCCGAACTCGTCGACCTCGCGTCCGGTAAGCAGGTGGAGGGCGTTACTTCCGATATTTCTCTCGGGGGCTGCTTCATTTGCACGAGCAAATCGCTGCCCGTCAATTCCCGTTCCCGCCTCAGACTCACGCGAAAAAACCAGGCCTTCGAAGCACTCGTCGTCGTGCGCATCGTCAAACCGCGGATCGGACTGGGGATCGAATTCTGCGAATTGGGGCCGCCCAACAACGCGATTCTTGCGGCCTGGATCGATACGCTACGCCGGGTCCGCTGATTGGTTCTAACTTTGCAGAACGCTTTCGGACCAGCTTCATCGGCGTTAAGATGCCCACATGGCGCAAGCGGCAGCTGCGTTCGAAGACACTTTGCTCGAGGTTTGGCGACAGGCCCTCGCCGAAGGCCTGAAGACCGTGACGCTCGATTCCGGCTCGTATCCCGTCCGCAGGACACCCACGAAGCGACTGCGGCAGGTTGATTTTGAGTATGACGGCGAAAGCATCCGCGGCCTGGAACAGAATCCCAAAACCAAGTCCCGCTGGGCTCTGCTGGCGCGCAAGGGCGCGAAGGTGATGCAGTTTCTCGAAGCAGGCAGATATGTCGCTGTCGTGGTCGACGGGAAGTTCACACGCTACTCAGGCCGCAAGGACTGACTTCAGTGGGCTGTATCCACGGGATGCTCACTCTTCTCGTAAAACTCCTTTTGTAGCTTCAGGCTCTCGTCGTCGGCCTTGATCGCACGGATGGCTCGCACTACAGTCGCGATCCAGTTCCCTACGTCAGCCTGGCCTAGCTCTTGCGTCGCGAGAGTCCCGTCACCGGAATAGTGGTTAGGAAATCTCGCGTACCACCCGATGCCTGTGAACACACTCTCCGGGAGCTTGACGCGCTTTTGCTCTGCGCCTGATTCACTTGCAGCTCGATCCATGTGTACGAGGTTCGGGCGGGTGACCATCACTCGGGAGGCCTCCGCTTCGCCGGCGTGAAAGTCCGGACCAGGCTTCTCCGCCTTCTTCCCAGACTCGTGTCCCCACTGCACGTACACGACGTAATCATGCGGTTTGTAAAAGCTGTGATTGGGCAAAGTATGGCAGTAGGTACTCATTGCCTCCATGGGCGTTTACGATCACGACCTTTTTGCAACCGTTCCTGGCCATTTCGTCGGTGGTTTCCTGAAGCAGACGCAATTGCAGCTCGGGGCTATGGGCGATTGTGCCTGGCTCGTGCTTCGCCTCAAAAATCTGCCCCGCAAAATAGTCGGGGAAAATGATGGCGTACTCTTCCTCGGCCGCGTGCTCCGCGACGTACCGCGCGTTGAGCAGGTCTGTTCCTATCGGCAAATGGGGTCCGTGTTTTTCGAGAATCCCGAACGGCAGCAGGCACGTCCCTTGTGATTTGGCAATCGCCTCTTTGAAGTCGCCGGCGGTCAGCTCTTCCCACTTGGCCGGCAGTTTCGTTTGCGCGCCCGACCGGCCAGGCATGAGCAACAGAGTCATGAGTATTGAAACGATCCAAAAACGCATCGGTGTAGTCCCGGACTGCTGTACGGATTGTACTCCTCCGAACAATTTCGAAGCGGAGCGCGCTGCTGGAAAGGAAAAAGGCCTCCGCGCCGCCGCGAAGGCCCTTCCCCTCGTTCCGAGGCTTTTCCGTTTAGAAGATGAGCTTAATGGCTAGCTGCATGTTGAACTGCTCGCCGGGGCCAAGACCGGGAGCGCCGTTGAAGTCGCCGATGGTGTCGGTGACCTGGCCGAAGCCCGCAGCCAAGGTGCAGTGGTGCAGGGTGAAATCTTGGGCGCAGGTGT
>DATFTB010000168.1:0-16601 GCA_035262325.1 Candidatus Acidiferrum sp. | reverse complement strand
GTCGTGCGTCATCACGGCCGTATACGGAAGCGAGGCGGGGATCCGCGAATACGTGGAAAGGTCGAAGCGGCAAACGATCGCTCCATCGGAGGCGTTGAGCAGAATGGCTTCGTCAGAGCTGTTGCTTGCCACCAGGATGCGGTCAACCCCGTCGATCACCCCAACGCTTAGGCCAGCCGGATACGTTACATCCTTAAAGGTATTCCGGCGGACCTTTCCGGCGGGTATCTCAACGCGAGGGGCCAGCGGCAGAAAGCGCTGTGGCGCAACGGCACCGTCGTTGAAGCCGTAGACGGCAATTCCGTTGCCGGTACTTCCTTTCTTTTTGCCCAGCGGATCAGTGAGTGAGGCCATGGAGGTGTAGAGGTGTTTTCCGTCGACCCCGAAGGCGAGGCCGAGGAAGTAGGTCTGCGCGGCGCCGCGGCCGAGGCGATCGTCGGGAAAGTCGCGAAGTTCGTGGGTCTCGAGATTCAGAACCGCGAGGGACTGCTTTCTTTCCGAGGTGTAAGCGCCGTAGCCGCTGTGCAGCAGAACCGCAAAACGGCCGTCCGGCGAAACGGCCGAAGCCGTTGGAAAATTGTTGATCTTTCGCGGATGGCCAGGCAGTTCTCCAAAGATCTTAGCGTTGGGGATTTGCGTCTGCGCGCTCGCAGCGTTTTCCTGAGCGTTCAAAATCCGGACAGCGGAAGCAACCAGCAGAATGATGAGGAAGGGCCGCGCAAAACTTGAAATTCGCATCCCGTCATTATAGGGAGTTTTGGCGAGGCACGTGTGAACGAGAGGGCCAGAATTGCTCGACGCGCCACAAACTCTTAGTCGTCGGAGTAGCGCTGCTCCTTCCAGGGGTCACCGTAGACGTGATAGCCATTGCGCTCCCAGAAGCCCAGGCGGTCTTGATCGAGAAGCATGAAACCGCGGACCCACTTCACACTTTTCCAGCCATAAAGGTGCGGCACCACGAGCCGCAGGGGGCCCCCATGCTCGGCCGTGAGCGGTTCGCTATCGTGATCGAACGCAAACAGCACGTTGGGGCGCAGGAGATCCTGCAAGGGAATGTTGGCCGTATAGCCCTCTTCTGCCAGTACAAGGGCGAATTCCGCGCCGGGCTTCGGGTTCACAAGCTTCAGTACGTCCCTGAACAGTACCCCGCTCCAGCGGTTATCGAGACGGCTCCAGCGCGTGACACAGTGAAAATCGGAGCTCACGTCCGATTGCGGCAAAGCGCGGAATTCCTGCCAAGTGAGCCGAACGGGCTCTTCGACCAGACCGCTGATCTTGAAATCCCACTTTGACGGATCGAAGTGCGGGACCGTGCCATAATGCAGGACTGGCCATTTCAAGGTAAGTGATTGTCCGGGAGGCAACCGGCCTTCCGCTCGCGCCTGTTTTTCCTTTGCCCTTCTCCCGCCGTCGTCGCCGAACACAGGCATCTGGTTCACTCCCTCCGGACTAGAGTCCCGCCACGGGAACTGCTTCCAGTTGCCGAGCTCGGGCCTGCCATTTTGGTAGCAGACAATTCGGCCGTTTCGCAGTGCCGTCCGAACCGATATCGTACGAGCGCGGAGGAGTTTATGCCAACGGAATCGAGACTGGGTGGCCCAACCGATCTGACCATGGAGGCCTTGCGCGTGGCCGAAGAGCGGTCGCGGGCCTATCTGCGCAATCTGGCAAACCGCAGCGTGTACCCGGGAGAATCGGCGCTGGCCGCTCTGGCGCACTTCCACGAACCATTTCCGGATCAACGGTGTCATCCGGCGGATGTGGTGAGGATGCTCGACGAATTCGGCTCGCCCGCTACCGTTGCCACTGCGGGCGGCCGCTATTTTGGATTTGTTATCGGTGGGGCACTGCCAGCGACGCTAGCCGCGAGTTGGTTAGCGAGCGCGTGGGACCAGAATTCGGCTTTTCGCGAAATGTCCCCGGTCGTCGCCGAGATCGAAGAGGTGGTGCTGCGATGGGTTTGCGAAATCTTCGGAATACCGGACGATTGCGAAGGAGGCATCGTTACGTGCGCTACGGCTGCGAACTTCACGGCTCTCGCGGCCGCGCGGCACGCCTTGTTGGCCCGAAGCGGCTGGAACGTGGCGGAGGATGGAATGTTCGGCGCGCCACCGATCGAGGTGGTGGTTGGCGACGAGGTGCACGCGTCGGTTCTGAAGGCTCTGAACCTTGCAGGCTTCGGGCAGCGGCGAGTGAGACGGGTTCCGACCGATGCGCAGGGCCGGATGAGGGCAGACAGGTTGCCGAAACTGGCCAAGAATTCGCTTGTTTGCATACAGGCGGGCAACGTGAACACAGGTTCATTCGACCCGGCGGCAGAGGTTTGCCGGTGGGCGCACGATCATGAAGCTTGGGTGCACGTCGACGGGGCGTTTGGATTGTGGGCGGCGGCATCGGCGAACTACCGTCACCTGGTGGCGGGCTTCGAAATGGCGGACTCGTGGGCCACCGACGCGCACAAGTGGCCAAACGCGAATTATGACTGCGGAATAGTGCTGGCGCGGGATGCGGCGGCATTGCGCGCTGCGATGACGATCAGTGCGGCCTATCTGCAGCCGGGTGCACGGCGCGAACCGGCCAACCAGACGCCGGACGCTTCGCGTAGGGCCCGCGCCGTAGAACTCTGGGCGGCACTGAAATCGCTTGGCAAGCAAGGCCTCGCGGAGCTGGTCGAGCGGACTTGTGCGCTTGCACGGCGGTTTGCGGCCGGATTGCGCGACGCGGGCTATGAGGTGCTGAACGATGTAGTGATCAATCAGGTGCTGGTGTCGTTCGGGAGGGCGGAAACGACGCAGGAAGTGATGCGACGCGTGCAAGAGGACGGCATCTGCTGGTGTGGCGGGACGGTGTGGCAGGGTAAGACGGCGATGCGCATCAGCGTGTCGTCATGGGCCACAAGCGAAGAAGATGTGGAAAAGAGTCTCGCGGCCGTCCTGAGGATTGCGCGACAAGTAGGCGCTTGAAGCGGGCAGGACCTTGAGCGCTGCGGGGGAGCAAAGCAATTCCCCGGTCTCACGGTCCCCGTCACAGCTCGCAAGAATGGGAGGCGGATTGCTGCGTCATTCCGGGCGCGGTGAGCGATCCCCTACTCGCAGACTCCGCCCGGAACCGAGACGCTGCGAGGCTATGCTATTCTCTCTGTATGCAGGCTCGAACCCTCGATGGTCTTAAGATTCGCGATGAAATTTTTGCTGAACTGAAGGACGAAATCGCGCACCTGACGGCCCAGGGTGTACGACCAGGACTGGCGGCCGTTCTGGTCGGAGAAATCCCAGCTTCGCAGCTCTACGTCAAAAGCAAAATTGCGGCGTGCGAGCAGTTGGGGATGGCCCATTGGCTCCACACGCCGTCGGCGTCGATAAATACCGATTCCCTGCTGCGACTGATCCTTGAGCTCAACAGCAACAACAGCGTGGATGGCATCCTCGTGCAACTGCCACTGCCGGCCCAGGTCGATTCCAAGCGCATTCTGGAGGCTGTCGATCCCGCAAAGGACGTGGACGGCTTTCATCCCCTGAACCTAGGCCGCCTGGTCAGCAAGCGGCCGGGGCTGGTGGCGTGCACCCCGGCGGGCTGCATGGAGATTTTGCGCCGGTACAAAATTCCGATCGAAGGCGCGAATGCTGCGGTGTTGGGACGCAGCGACATTGTGGGAAAGCCGATGGCGCTGCTGCTGATGCATGCCAATGCCACGGTGACGATCTGCCATTCGAAAACCCGCGATCTCGCGGAAACGGTTCGCCGCGCCGATATCGTCGTGGCAGCGATGGGCAAGGCCGGATATGTTCAGGCAGACTGGATACGCCCAGGCGCGACGGTGATCGACGTCGGAACAAACAAGGTTACGAGTCCCACGGAAGCAGAAAGCCTGCTGCGGAATTTTCCGGATCGCCTGGAGAAGTTCCGCGCCAAGGGTCATGTGCTGATCGGTGACGTCCATCCCGATGCGGGACACACGGCCGGCGCGCTTTCACCCGTTCCGGGCGGCGTCGGGCCAATGACCATTACCATGCTGATGAGCAATACCGTTAAGGCGGCGCGGTTGCGTCGCGCCCCGGCCGCTTCACAGGCAGGCGCGCGGTAGAGTTTCACGATGCTGCGAATGGGTCTAACTGGCGGGATCGCTAGCGGGAAGAGTGCGGTTGCTGCACTTCTTCGCGACATAGGTTTTCGGGTTCTCGACGCCGACTCTTTGGCGCACAAGCTGATGGAGCCCGGGCAACCCGCTCACGATGAGATTTTGAAGGAGTTCGGAGCGGGACTGGCCGACGCCAGCGGCCGAATCGATCGGGCCAAGCTTGCTTCCATCGTATTTGCAGAGCCTGCGAAACTCGCGCGTCTGAACGCCATGATTCATCCCCGGGTGGAGGAAATGGTCTTCCGGCAGTTTGACGAGTGGCAGCGGCACGGCGTGCGGGATGCCGTGTTCGTCGAGGCAGCGCTGCTGGTGGAATCGGGCATCGCCAAGAAACTGGACGGTCTGGTGGTGGCCTATTGCGCGCCTGAACAGCAACTGGCCCGGCTGCGCGCCCGGGGAATGAGCGAGGTTGAGGCAAAGCGCCGCATCGCCGCGCAACTCCCTGTACGCGAAAAGCTGCGCCACGCCGCGGAGTCGATCGATTGCTCGGGGAAGCTCGAGGAAACCCGCGCGCAGGTGCAGGCCCTTGCGGCGAAGCTGCGGAAACGCACTTCGCAGGTCTCTCCGGCCTAACGTGCGCGCCCTGCTCTAGGTGAACACCCCTCAAAACTTCTCTATACTAAGATGAAGAGCGAAATCATCTGATCGAGGACAAAGCAAATGAAAGCTGCAACTCCCCTCAGCCGGGCAAGGCTCATTTTGCTGGCACTGATCTTGGTGCTGGGCGCATTTTGGTTAGGATCGCGTTACGGACCGCACCAGAGCGAGAGCGTGGAAGCCCGGAGGCTGGGTGAAAAACCGACCGTTGCTGCTTCGCTGAAAGCTGATTCTCAGCACGCGGAAAAGCTTACGGAAGACGAATCGATCAACGTGCGCATCTACCGGCAAGCCTCGCCAGCGGTAGCCAATATCCTGACGAAGGCCACAGAATATGACTTCTTCATGGATCCGGTGCCGGTAGAGGGCGCCGGTTCTGGCTTTGTGTTTGATCCCCGCGGCTACATCCTTACGAACTTTCACGTTGTCGCCGGGGCGCAGTCGATCGAGGTGGTTCTTGGGGACAAGACGCGATTTCCGGCGAAGTTCGTCGGCGCCGATCAACGTAACGATGTGGCGCTGATCAAGATCGACCCGAAGGACAAGCAACTGACGGCCCTGACACTGGGAGATTCGTCGACGCTGCTCGTGGGACAGAAGGTATTGGCGATCGGCGACCCATTCGGATTTCAGACCACCCTGACGACGGGCGTTGTGAGCGCGCTCGGGCGGACGGTACAGACCAGCGAGACGACCTTTATCGACGAGGCCATTCAGACCGATGCTTCGATTAACCGGGGCAATTCGGGCGGTCCGCTGATCAACACCCATGGCGAAGTGATTGGCATCAATTCGGCAATTTATACGCCCTCCGGAACCGCCGCTGGGATTGGCTTCGCCATTCCGATCAATACCGCGAAGCTGATCGCGAACGACCTCATCAGCGAAGGTAAGGTGCGCCGCGCCTATCTGGGCGTACAAACGCTGGAATTGACCGGGTGGCTCGCCGAGGCGCTAGACCTTCCCGTACGCGAGGGCTTGCTGGTGGAACAGACCACGAAGAACAGTCCGGCAGCGGCGGCAGGGGTAAAGGGCGGCGATCGAGCTGCGCAAGCCGGGATGCGGCGGATCTACATCGGCGGAGATGTGATTGTCGGCCTGGACGGCCAGAAGGTGGCCAACCAGTTCGACATGAACGTGATTCTGAACCGCAAAAGGCCGGGCGACTCGGTCACGGTGACGGTGTACCGGGGCGCAAAGAAGATGGATATCGCGGTGAAGCTCGGCGAACGCGAGGGCAATTAGAAGCACTAAGGGCCAATTTCGGCGCGGTGGCGGTTGCGCTCTTGTTCTGTCAACTGGAACCAGCCTTCCGTGAGGTCGCGCACGTGTTCGAGAGCTTTTTGCATTTCTTCGTGCTTGGCCCTGATCATTTCAGAATCTGCGTCCTGGGGCACATAAATTGGCGGGTGCCCGATGAGGATGGCGCGGGCGAACAAGCCCGGCAGAAGAAAGTGGTCCCAGGTTTTTTCAATGGTCCTACCGCGATCGACCGCGACGTGGAAGACAAAGATGGGCGCGCCGGTCAGGCGGGCCAGGAGTACCGGACCAACCTTGGCTACGTAACGCGGCCCGCGCGGACCATCGATGGTGAAGCCGCAGTCCAGACCTTCCTTAATCCGCTGAGCCATGACCGTCAGGCCGCGTAAGCCTCCGCGCGAGGAACTGCCCTGTGCGGTGCCGAAACCGAGCCACTCGATGACCTTCCGGGTCCATTGGCCGTCGAAGGCCGTCGTGTTCATGATGACGATGCCGCGGTTGCGGCCGTACCAGGCGATCGGAATGATGCAGCGATGCCAAAAGGCCCAGATGCACGGCTGCTTGGCCGCCCAAACCTTCTCGACCCGCGCGCGACCGAGAACCTCGAAGCGCAGGGTAGGACCGAGAGTTCTAATCACACTGTAAACTAGGGCTGCGATAATCGGGATCTGGATTCGCCGGTGCCAGGGGAGCGTCGGCAGACGCGTATCGTAGTGCGCGCCGACCGGCTCCTGTTTTTCCTCGATGCGCTTCTCGGCGGTTTCCATCTTCATATAGTATAAAAGGGTTGCTGTCCGCTTGCCCGCTAGGAGTGGCTTCGTTGGCTGTTTTGCGAAAGAGGGAACTTTCCAAGGGAATCCTGAAGATTCTCATGGCTGCAGGCTCGATTGCGGCCTTGACGCTGGGCTTGTTAGCGCCGGCGGTGTGGGCCGACAACCCGCCTTCGGGCGATTCCGTGGGTACGATCGAAGGGGAGTCGATCAGCGTGGAAGGCCCGATGAGCGTGGAGTCCGTGCGCGGGCAAGTGAAGACCATGCTGCGCAGCGGCAGTGATGTGCACGTCAAATCTGGACAAGCTCGCATTGAGTTGATTGAAGGCGGGAGCATCACGATTTGCGGACCTGCGCACTTCTCGGTCTTGAAGTCCAGAGGGTCGCTGACGGTGGCATTGGACTCGGGCACGATTCACGCGCTTATTGAGGGCTCCTTGGCTTTGACGGTCTACACGGCGCAAATCCAGGCCCGCCCGCTGGCGATCGGTGGAGGAGCGCAGGATGTCTTGGCGGGCCTCGATTCGTCGGGAGCCATGTGCCTCCGGGCCGGCAAAGGTGCCGTGCGCGTGGAGCAGCAACTGACCGGGCAGAGCGTGTTGATCCCGCAGGGCGGTGATGTCACACTCGCGAACGGGCAGTTGGAGAGTCTGCATGACACGGCGGGAAAATGTGTCTGCGAGATGATGCAGACAACCATTCCTTCGACGGTGTCTACGCAAGTGAGCGGCTTGGGCTCAACAGAAGAGAGAAAGAAGGCTGCCCTGCCGAAGCCTGCGGCGGCAACCGCAGCCGCAGCTGATCCGCCGCAAAAAACAGATGAACCCGTGTATCAGGTGTTTATGCCGCCCCTGCATTACGACGCTTCAGCCAAAACGCAGCCGGAGTACGATCCGAAACTCATCGTGCTGGTGCGGCGAGCACGCGTTCGTTCCGCCTTGATTTTTCAAGGTAGAGTGGAGGGAGACCCGGTAGTTGCCCAGGTCGCGCTGCCGCAACCTCCTCCGCTCAACTCGCAGAAGGCCGACGCGGCGAAGAAGCCGGAGGACGATTCTACGTGGAACCGGGTGCGCAGCTTCTTCCACAAACTGTGGTCGCCGAGTTCGTGATCCCGGGGCACAATCCTCGCGCAAAGTTAGCTTGCGGATCCTCGGGCCCAGAGGACGCGGCGCTCAGCATGAGACCTAATCTGCAGTTGAAGTTGCTCCCGTAGAGGACAGCTGGAAGTAAACCTCCGCGAGCATCTTACATGCCCTCGTAATTGGGGCCCCCACCACCCTCGGGGACGGTCCAATCGATGATTTGATAGGGATCGGCAATGTCGCAGGTTTTGCAGTGTACGCAGTTCGCAAAGTTGATCTTCAGTTTCTGGCCGTTGCCTTCTTTCACCATTTCGTAGACCGCAGCTGGACAAAAATATTGGCAAGGATTCCCGTACTCCTCGACGCAGCGCTTTGAGCAAATGTTCAGGTCACTGACCTTCAGGTGGCAGGGCTGATCCTCATCGTGGCGCGTGCCGGAGTGGTAGACATCCATCAGACGGTCAAAGGTTAGTTTGCCATCCCCCTTGAAACGCTCCGGGGCAGGCCTGCCGTGAATCTGCCCGTAGGCCTCGAATCCCGGGTGAGCGCGCAGGGGATCGACCAGGCCGTGCCCGCCGGTGATTTCCTGGAACGCCGAGAGCACCAGCCCGTCGAGCAGACCGTTGCGGAAGGACTGATGGAAGTTGCGCACTTTCCAAAGCTCTTGCTTGATGTAGCTGTGGTCGATTTTGTGCTCGTAGAGTTTCAGAGTCTTCGCTGAAGTGTCGCCCGATTTCAGCGCTTCGAAGATGGTCTCCGCGGCGAGCATTCCGCTCTTCATCGCCAGGTGCACGCCCTTCAGGCGCTGCGAATCGAGAAAACTGCCGGAATCGCCCACGATCAGGCCGCCGTCCACGTAATTGCGCGGCATGGCATACCAGCCGCCGTAGGGAAGCGTTTTCGCTCCGTAGCGAACCAGTTTTCCGCCATCGAGAAGGTTGCGGAGACAGGGATGCGTTTTCCAGGTTTGAAAGGCTGCATGCGGGTCGAAGCGCGGGTCCTGATACTCGAGGGCAATCACGAGGCCGATGGAGGCGCGATTGTTGCTGAGCCCGTAGATCCAGCCGCCGCCATACATTTTCGTCGAGAGCGGCCAACCAAGCGTGTGCGCGACGTAGCCCGGCGCGATCCTTCCCGGCTGCACTTCCCATAGTTCCTTAATTCCGAGCCCGTAGATTTGCGGGTTGATGTTGTCTAACTTCTTTTTGGCTACCAATTGCTTGGTTAGAGAGCCGCGGGGGCCTTCGGCGAGGACGGTGACTTTTGCGTGCAGTTCGTATCCCGGGGTAAAGTTGGCCTTTGCCCTGCCATTCTTGTCGAGGCCCTTGTCTTCCGTGATGACGCCGCCGATTCCGCTGCGTTCGTAAATCAGCTCGGCACCGCCAAATTCCTTGAAGATGTTCACGCCAGCGGATTCAACGAGGCCGCCGAGCCACTTCACCAGCTTGCTGAGTGAGATGACGTAGTTTCCCGCGTTTTTGAACGGCGGGGGTGTGACCGGAACGCGATAGGAGGATTTCTCGGTAAAGATCAGCGCGGCTGAATCGGTGACGGGCGTGTCGAGAGGCGCGCTTTTCTCGAAGTCGGGAACCAGCTCGGCCAGCGCCTTGGGATTCATGATCGCGCCGGAGAGTTGGTGCGCGCCCAGTTCGCGCCCTTTTTCGAGGACATAAATGTTCTCCGCCGAGAGTTCCGGCTTGGCGCCGGTGGCATTGTGCTTCTTGATGAGATTGGCCAGATGCAGCGCGCAGCCGAGCCCCGCCGGACCCGCGCCCACAATCAGAACATCCGCTTCGAGTTGTTCGCGTTGAATGGTCATGATCGCCTCGGGACATGATACCCGAGAGCTGAGGGCTCATGAACGCTGTCTCTCGCGCTCTTCGGGGGAGACCCCGGGCCTGAAGGACGATTGCGAGGAAAGCAGCGGTCCAATCCCTTTGGCTCGCGTCACACCTCGGCACCTACCTTTGCCGGTTCCGCCACTCGGACGGCACGAAGTCGCACCACTCCGTCTCGCGACGGTTACTTCGCTTTTTGCAGCTCTTCGGTGAGAGCGGGCATGATTTCGAAAATGTCTGCGACCACGCCGTAATCGGCGATCTCGAAGATGGGCGCGTTCTGGTCTTTGTTTACCGCCACAACCGTGCGCGAGCCCTTCATGCCGACAACGTGTTGAATTGCGCCGCTGATTCCCAAGGCGAGATACAGTTTCGGCGCCACCGTTTGGCCGGAACTGCCGATCTGACGATCCATCGGCAGCCAGCCCTCGTCGCAGATTGGACGCGAAGCCGCCAATTCTCCGCCGATGGTCTTTGCCAGCGCTTCCGCCTGGGCTATGTTTTCGGGGGCTTTGATGCCGCGCCCGATGGCCACGATCAGCGGCGCTTGCGTTAGGTCCACGGCCGATTTTGCCTCCTTAAACAGCTCAAGCGGCGTGGTGCGAATTTCTTCCGCCTTCAATTGCACTTTCTGGGCATTCACCGGCGCTTTGCCGCTCGAATGGCTAGCGAGCAAATCTGCGCGAAATGCACCCGATTGAAATGAGGCAAACCAGGGAGCCGCTCCAGTGAACGTCACGTCCGCTGCGGTTTTGCCCTGAAACATCTGGCGGACAAACACAAGCTTTCCGCCTTCGTTTCGAAAGCCAACGCAGTCACCGACCATACCCTTGCCGACCATCGCTGCGAGCTTGGGTGCAAAATCGCGTACCTGATAAGTATGCGGGAAAAGGATCAAGTCTGGCTTCGCCGCTTCGATGACTTGCTTGAGGGCGACCGCGTAGCCGTCCGGGGTGTAGTTCTCCAACAGGTCATGGTCGACCAGCAGAACCTCGGACAGATTCCTCGTCGCGAGCTCGTCGGCCAGCGACGAGACGCCCCTGCCAATGACTACCGCACCGACAGTTCCCGAGGCTGCTTCTGCAATCTGTTGCGCCGCCACGAGAGTCTCGAAACTGGTGTTGTTCCACTTCCCTTGCCGCTGCTCGGTCACCACTAGAATTTTCATCGCCGGTCTCCGTAAACCAGTGACTCCCTTTCATCCCGCACGAAACCAAGGATCGCAACTGATGCCTCAACTCGGTTGCCCATTCGGCGGGGATCCCCTTGGCGAACCTCGTCGGCTCGCGTCGGTAGGACACTCGCCCAAAGACCCGCCGGACTCAGATCACCCGTGCTTCAAACTTCAGTTTCTCGACCAGCTTCGAGGCCACTTCCTTTGGAGTCCCGGTCAGAAATTCGGTCTTCTTCGTTTTTGACGGAACATAAATCCTTTCGATCTTCTGGGTGGGCTCAATCGTCACGGCGAGCGAATCCCTCGAGATCGTGGCAATTTCTTTCTTCTTCGCGGTCATAATGCCCTTGAGCGTGGCGTAACGGACTTTGTTGATGCCGGATTGAATCGAGAGAACGGCCGGAAGAGGGCATTCGATCCATTGAAACCATCCAGCCTCGAGTTCGCGCTTCAACTTCATTTTTCCGCCCTGCACATCGATCTGCATGATGATGGTAGCGTGCGGCAAATTCAGCCGAGCCGCAAGCAGAACGCCTGTTTGGCCGAATCCGTGGTCGTCGCTCTGCAAGCCTGTGAGCACAAGGTCAGACTTTTCCCTGGCAATCGCAGCCGCCAGCACTGTTGCCGAACCGAGCGGATCTAGCTGCGTGAAATGGTCGTCGGAGATGTGGATACCCCGGTCCGCGCCCTTCGCCAGTGCCTCTTTGATGGTTTGTTTCACACGCTCCGGCCCGAGGGACAGAGCGATCACTTCCCCGCCGTGCTTTTCCTTAAGGCGGAGGGCCTCTTCCAAAGCGTAGCTATCGGGCTCGTTCATCTCGAAGCCGATGTCCGATTCCTTGATCCAGTTTCCGGCAATCGCCAGAGGCGCATCTTTTGCCGGCACCTGCTTGACGCACACGATAATGTTCACGGGAGTTTCCTTCCATCAGGGCCTGCAGAATGGGATGTGCGTCATCCTGAGTGGAGCGAAAATTCAAACAAGCCCGGTCGTTCTACTGAGAATATAACTCGAAACCGCGCCCGACGCCGGGCGCGGCGCCGTTTACTTGCCGGCCCAGCGCTTGAAAATCAGAGCAGCGTTGGTGCCACCAAAACCAAAGGAATTCGACAACGCATAATCCACGGAAACCCTTCGGGCGACGTTGGGCACGTAGTCCAGGTCGCATTGAGGGTCCGGGCATTCCTGGTTGATGGTAGGCGGCAAAACCTGGTCACGGAGCGCGAGAACACTGATGCCCGCCTCCAGGCCCCCGGCGCCGCCAAGCAAGTGCCCGGTCATAGACTTGGTGGAACTGACCGCGAGTTTCTTGCTGGCGGCACGTTCCCCGAAAAGACGCTTCATCGCGGTGGTTTCAATCACGTCGCCAATCGGGGTGGAGGTGCCATGGGCGTTGACGTAGCCGATGTCGTCGGGTGACAGTTTGGCGTCTTTCAAGGCGGCCTTCATGACCCGGTAGGCGCCGTCGCCATTTTCAGCGGGTTGCGTGATGTGAAACGCGTCGCCACTCATGCCGTAGCCGACGATCTCGGCAAGGATCGCGGCGTTGCGCTTCTGCGCGTGTTCGAGCGCTTCCAGAATCAAGATGCCCGCGCCTTCGCCCACAACGAAACCGTCGCGGCCAGCGTCAAACGGGCGGCTGGCCTTTTCGGGTGCGTCGTTGCGGGTCGACAGCGCGCGCATGGAATCAAAGCCGCCGATGCCCATCGGGGTGACGGTAGCTTCGGTGCCACCGCAAATCATCATCTCGGCTGCGCCGCGCTCGATAATTTTGAAAGAGTCCCCGACCGAATGGGCCGAAGCGGAGCAGGCAGTCGCGGTCGCGGAATTTGGCCCCCGCGCGCTGTAGCGAATCGAAATATGGCCCGAAGCGAGGTTCACAATGGCCGACGGAATGAAGAACGGCGATATTTTTCCCGGGCCGCCTTGCATCAGCTTGATGTGTTCGCGTTCGATGATGTCGAATCCGCCGATGCCCGAGGCCACATACACGCCGACTTCATCCAGATCCGACTGTTCCGGCTTCCAATCCGCCATTTTCACGGCGAAATCGGCAGCCGCCAGCGCAATCTGGATAAACCGGCCCATTTTTTTCAGTTCTTTTTTCTCGATCCATTGGAACGGGTCAAAGTTCTTCACCTCGCCCGCGATCTGGCAATCGAATTCGGCGGTATCGAAATGCGTGATGCGAGTAATGCCGCTCTTGCCGGCAACGAGATTTTTCCAGCTTTCCTCGGTGCCAATACCCAGTGCGCAGACCAATCCAACGCCCGTTACGACGACTCGGCGAGTCAACTTTCTTGCTCCTTCAAGGGGGGTTTGCCTCGCGGCTACTTGGCCTTGCTGTGCTTATCAATGTAATCGATGGCATCCTTCACGGTGGTCATTTTTTCGGCATCTTCGTCGGGCACTTCGATGCCGAAGGCCTCTTCGAAGGCCATCACCAATTCCACCTGGTCGAGCGAATCCGCACCCAAGTCGTCAACGAACGACGCGGTTGGCGTCACCTCCGCCTCATCGACACCCAGCTGCTCGACAATAATCTGCTTTACGCGTTCTTCCACGCTAGCCATTCCGGTTCCTCCGCGACCAGTCGTCGCCTTTCCCTGCAACTACTCTGCACCGTAATCCGGCTGATTGGCCGGCCTACAATCCCTTTTACCTTGCTTGGGTAACCAGCCCAGTCTACTTAGCCTGCAGAGCAAGGTCAACTTTAGCGCTGTTAATTCTTAAATACTTCCTCGAGCGTGACGACAAGTTCTACCTGGCCCCGAGACGCACACATCGCTCGCAGTTCCACTTCCGATTTGACAGGCTTCTCGGCCCCTGGCCGCTCAATGCGCACGAGGCCGTTCCGCGACGTAGCCTTCTATGCCAACCGATTGATCACTCCTACGCCAAGTACAAGCCGCCGTTGACGTCGAGCACGTGGCCGGTGATGTAGCCGGCTTCGTCGCTTGCGAGAAATACGATGGCTGCGGCCACGTCGCGAGCCGAGCCCATGCGGCCCAGCGGGATGCGCGTCTTCAGTTCTTCCTTGACCTTGTCCGACAGGACATCGGTCATCGGTGTTTCGATGAATCCGGGCGCAACTGCGTTCACGGTGATGTTCCGAGAGGCGATTTCCATGGCGATGGCTCTCGTCAGGCCGATCAAACCGGCCTTCGCCGCGACATAGTTCGCCTGCCCGGGGTTGCCGGTCCGCGCGACGACCGATGCGATATTGATGATGCGCCCGGCGCGAGCGCGCATCATCGTGGCCAGCGCCTGCTGGGTGCACAAGTGCGCACCGGTGAGGTTGGTTCGAAGGACAACCTCCCAATCCTCCTGCTTCATGCGCATGGCCAGCCCGTCGCGAGTAATCGCGGCGTTGTTCACCAGGATGTCAAGCTTCCCGAATCTTTCAAGCACGGCCTTGAAGACTGCCTTTATCTGCTCCGCGTCGGCAACGTCCAACCTCACCGCGAAAGCCTCGCCGCTCTTTGCGGCAATTTCTTCCACTAACGCGGCGAGTTTCCCTTCATTGCGCGCGGCCACGGCTACTTTCGCGCCGGCCTCGGAAAGCGCGAGCGCGGTTTCGCGTCCGATGCCCTGCGAGGAGCCCGTAACCAGTGCCACTTTGTCTTTCAAACTAAACATAATTGATTTGCGTCCGGCTTAGTTCGCCCCTGCGGGCGAGCGTTTCGCTCTTCGGCAAGCGAGCCACGCCAATCGAAAACCCGCGGGCCTGAAGCCTTCCTGCGGGCGGCGGGCCAGCAGGGCACCGGGCTGCAATGGGCCGTTGAACGCCGCATTGACCCAGCCTTACGCAGCGTCCGTTTTTGCCCCGGCGATTTTCTCTACGGTGGCCTGCAAGCTCTTCTCGTCTTCGACGTTGAGCGTGGCGACGGAACGCTCGATCTGGCGCATCAAGCCCGTGAGCACGCGGCCCGGACCCACTTCGACGAATGTGTTCACGCCCTCGTCGAGGAGCATGCGCATCGACTCCTCCCAACGGACCGGCATCGTCACCTGACGGATCAAAGCGCTGCGCGCTTCTTCGCCCTGACGGATCGAATCTGCATCCACGTTCGTTACCAGTGGCACCTGCAAGTCCTCGAATTCCGCGGCGTTCAGGTCCTTCTGCAACTTCTCCTGCGCCGGCATCATCAGCGCCGAATGGAAGGGGGCTGAAACGGGCAGGACCATCGAGCGCTTTGCGCCCAACTGCGAAGCAATCTCGACCGCGCGCTTCACCGCACCAGCATGACCCGAGATTACGGTTTGCTCGGGAGAATTAAGGTTGGCCGGCGAGCAGATTTCGCCTTCGGCAGCGCGCTTGCACGCATCCTGCACCACCGCGGGAGACAATCCCATGATCGCGGCCATGGCGCCTTGTCCGGCGGGCACCGCTTCCTGCATGTAGGCGCCGCGCTTGTGCACCAGCTTCACGGCATCGGCAAATTTCACGGACCCGGCGGCCACCAACGCCGAATACTCGCCCAAGCTGTGGCCCGCAACAAAATCCGGTGCGATGCCCTTCTCGGCCAACACCCGACCGGCAGCCACGGAGACAGTAAGAATCGCCGGTTGCGTGTTCGCGGTAAGCTTCAAATCATCTTCCGTGCCTTCGAAGCACAACTTGGAAAGAGAAAATCCCAGGGCCTGGTCCGCTTCATCAAACACAGCGCGCGCCACCGGATACTTTTCCGCTAGCTCTTTTCCCATGCCCGAGTACTGCGAGGCCTGACCCGGAAACACAAACGCTACTTTACCCATACTCCGCTCCTCTCTCCGAACGTTACGCCTTGGCGCTCGTCAGGGAGAGCTCCTGTTCGATCTTTTCATTGACCCTTGCGCGAGCCAGTCCCGCTGCAACGCGGATCGCGTTCTTCACGGCAGTGGCATTCGAACGCCCGTGACCGATTACGCAGATTCCGCGGACCCCCAGCAGTGGCGCGCCACCGTACTCCGAATAGTCCAGCTTTTCCTTGATCCCTTTCAAGGCTCCCCGAGACAGCAGGTAGCCCACCTGCGAAGCCAGCGAACCCTTGTAGGTCTTCTTCATGAACTTAACAATCTCCATCGCCAGCCCTTCGCAGATCTTTAGCGCAATGTTTCCGACGAAGCCATCGCAAACAATCACGTCGACCTTGCCAGAGAAAAGGTCGCCGCCTTCGACGTTGCCGACAAAATGCACCGGCAAGTGCTTGAAGCGGTCGTAGACCGCGCGCGTCAACTCGTTCCCCTTAATCTCTTCTTCCCCGACCGAGAGCAACCCAACGCGCGGCTTGCGGCTGCCGAACGTCAGGCGGTAGTAGATTTCGCCCATCACCCCGAACTGCAAGAGGTGTTCCGGCTTCGAATCCACATTCGCGCCGACGTCCAGCAGCACGGAAACACCGCCCCTGGCGTTTGGGAACGGCGCAGCCAAAGCCACGCGGTCCACGGATTCGAGCGTCCCTAGAACGAACCGGGCAGTGGTCATTACCGCGCCCGTGTTGCCGGCGCTGACAAACGCGTCGGCCTGCTTTTCCTTCACCAATCGGGCGCCCACGTGCACCGAGCTGTCTTTTTTCCGGCGGAAAGCCTGAGCTGGGTGATCCTGCATGGTGATCACTTCGCTTGCCGGAACAATCTCGATCAGAGCGGCCGGTCGCGAATGCCTGGCCAACTCCGCACGAATGAAATTCGGCTGGCCCACCAGCAGCACGCGAACGCCGAACTGCTGTGCCGCCAGTACACTCCCCTCCACCTCCGGA
>DATFTB010000167.1:0-7205 GCA_035262325.1 Candidatus Acidiferrum sp. | reverse complement strand
TTGAACAAAAAGGCGCTGATTAAGAGTTAGCATTTTCGAAACAGCGTCCGAGGAGGAGAGAAATGCAGCAGGCACGCTTTGGTGTTAGGAGAGGGTGAAATGAAAACGACGTTCCACACCGCGATCCTCGTCATCTGTGTGGCCATCGGCGCCTGTGCACAAGGCCCGGACGAGAGTGCGGAGGCCACTGGTTTGACAAACGCCAGCCCGCTCGACAAGATGCCCAGGGATCTTGAGGTGCGCTATGCATTAAGCGCTCTTCCCCCACATCTGAGGGCCGACGCCACGACCTACGGGCTGGACCCCGACAAGGGTTACGAGCTCAATCACAAAGGGACAATGGATTCAGTTGCTTCGTCGAGCGTACGGAACAGGAACGGGCGGACTTTCGCAACGACGTCTACGCCGCAATCTGTTTTGACGCCGAAGGATCCGAGAAGATTCTGCCGGTCTGGATGGACACCGCAAAGATGAGAGCCGAGGGGAGACTGAGCCCCTGGAAGTCAAGCAGGAGATCGCGCGGCGGTACGAGGACGGTACCTATCGGCCGCCCTCCCGCGCGGGCATCAGCTACATGATCGCGCCGCTCATGCGAACCTATCCCAACACAGATTGGCGGAACCACGACGTCGTGACGATGAACATGCCCCATTACATGTTTTACGCGACCCATGTGACAGACAATGATATCGGCGGGGGACAGTTTAACAGCCTGAACCCCTTCGTGCTCAATGCTGGCGGCCAGGACTACATCATCATGCTCGTTGGGGACGCCGAACGGGAAAAAATCAATCGGGAATCGCAGCAACTTGTGAAGGATTTGTGTGCGTACCGCTCTTCGTTGTGCAGACCCGCTCACCTTCATCCCTAATTATGAATCGATCTTTGGGCGGCCAGAAGAATTTCATGGAGTTCGACTTAGGAGATATGACGTGCGGCTGGCACAGGCGCGCGACTGTTTTGTTCCCAATGGCAACGAGCGGCAGACGGTTGGCGGGTTACCGCCCTTTCGGATTGGCTGACTGTATGTAGCGGCGCAGGTGACTGAGGGTCTCGGAAACAGTTGTTTCAACCGGCCGAGGGCTGCGCTCTATCTTGCCCATCAGCATCGCTCCCTGTACGCTCGCGATGCAGAAATCCGCAAGTGCGCCTTCATCGGCGGTTTTCGGCATAATGCCCTTCGCCTTTTGCTTGATGAAGAACGCTGAGAGCTTGCTCCTGACGACTTCAAAGATGAGGCAAAGATCCTGTCGGATCAGTTCGTCATTCTCCGTGACCTCGTTGCCAACGGTGCCGAAGGGGCAGCCTCTCGTCATGCGGAAGCTTTTTTGCAGTTCGAGATGAGAACGGAACCAGCGTTCGAGGTCTTCCCAGGATTCAATGTCGTATTTCAGCGGAGCCGTCCCGTTCCTGATCGCCTCCAGGTGCGTTTGCAAGACTTCATGCACGAGCCCTTGCTTGCTTTTGAAATAGTGATAGAACTGTCCCTTTCCCGTGCTGGACGCATCGATGACATCGTCCGGGCTCGTGGCGTGGACTCCCTGTTTGTGAAATAAATCGGCCGCGGCC
Source organism: Candidatus Acidiferrum sp. (assembly GCA_035262325.1). Taxonomy (GTDB): domain Bacteria; phylum Acidobacteriota; class Terriglobia; order Acidiferrales; family UBA7541; genus Acidiferrum. The sequence goes on along the minus strand of DATFTB010000167.1, from coordinate 5,636 downwards.
GCGATAATGCGCAGCCTGGTCTCCGAGCCCTGGTTGGATCGCCTGTTCATTTCTTGATCTCTTTCTGTACCTGAGGGTACAACCTATCACAAATCCACCCGCTGCTACAATAGCGAACGCTTTCGGAGTCTGTACTTGATTTCTGCGCACGATAAAGCTTATTCTGAGGACCGCTCGGCTCTTAGCTGGATGCAGTAGCGCGTTTTTTAGCGGCCGTTTCATAGAATTAGTGTACCTATAAGTCTACTGCAGGGGCCGGACCGGCTCCACTTCTTAAAACTGATCAGCAACCAGGAAAGGGAAAAACTCATGCCTGTCGTTTTTATCGAAGCGCCCCCCGGCATTCGGCCGGAGGCAAAGAAAACATTGATGAAAAAAGTCACCGACGCGATTGATGAGGCCTATCACATCGGCGATACGCTCATCTTCCTGCGTGAGTATCCGGCTGAGAACGTAGCCATGGAAGGAGGGCTCCAATCGGAAAACCCGAAGATCCTGGAGGCCCTGAAGAAAGTCAGCGCGGGAACATAAGCGCTGGCGCGCCGGCGAAAGCCCATCAGAAGAGTTAAGTCATGGCGAACGACAGAGGTCCTGTGCTCGTGGCCGGAGCCACAGGGCGTCAAGGCGGCGCAGTTGTCCGGCACATGCTACCCAAGGGCTGGAAACTGCGCGCCCTCACCCGCAATCCCAAGAGCTATGCCGCCCGGCAACTTGCGGACAAAGGCGTCGAACTTGTCCAGGGAGACCTCGACGATCCAGCGTCGCTGGAACGCGCCGCGCGGGGCGTCTATGGAATTTATAGCGTCCAGGATTTCTGGACAGTAGGCGCAAGGCGGGAAGTGCAGCAAGGCAAGAACCTGGCGGACGCTGCGAGGAAGGCCGGCATGGAGCATCTGGTTTACAGCTCGGCTGGAGGTGCCAACCTGAACAGCGGCGTTACGCACTTTGAGACGAAGTGGGTGGTCGAGAAGCACATTCGTAGTCTCAACCTTCCAGCGACGGTCCTCCGGCCGTCTGCGTTCATGGAAACGTACCACATCCTGGAGGTCGAAGTCGGGCTCTTAAAGGGAAAGCTTGCGGACCCGATTCGCGGCGATAAACCCTATCAGACGATTGCGACGGACGACATCGGCGGCTTCGTGGCCCTGGCGTTTGAGCGCCCAAAAGAGTTCATTGGATTGGAACTGGACATTGCAGGAAGCGAACTCACCAATCTCCAAGCGGCTGAGGTGTTCAGCCGGGTTCTCAATCGGAAGGTGAAATTTCGAAAGCTTCCGATGCCGATAGTGAGACTGTTCTTGGGCAAGGAGTTCTACGAGATGTTTCATTGGTTCAACGCCAAAGGTTTCCAGGCGAATGTTCCGAGCTCCGGGGTAAATACCCAGAGGTTCGTCTCCACACGCTCGAAGAATGGCTGCGCGAAGACGGATGGGACAAGCGCGGATTACGCTTCAAGGCTCCAAAGGACTAGATCGCGATGATTCTCGTCACGGGCGCTACGGGCACGAACGGGGTTGAGATCGTAAAGCTGTTATCGCGCTCCGGCGTCCGTTGCCGGGCACTTGTGCGAAATCCCGAAAAGATGTCAACTCTTTCGGATCTGCCAGGGGTCGAAGTCGTTCAAGGCGACCTGTCCCGCCCGGAAAGTCTCCCGCCAGCTCTCGACGGAGTCGATAGAGCCCTCTTATGTTCATCCATCGCTCCTGACCTGGCGGAACTGCAAGGAAATTTCGTTCGAGCGGCTAAAAAAGCTGGGGTCCGCCACATCGTAAAGTTCTCCGGCATGGATGCGGACCCTCACTGCGAATGGCGGTTCTTGCGGTGGCATGGAATCGCAGAACAAGATCTGGAAGAGTCGGGTCTCGCATTCACGCACTTGCAGCCGAATCAATTCATGCAGGTGTACCTGCGTTTCCAGGTAACGATCGCATCTCAAGGAAAGTTCTACGCGGCCAGTAAAGATTCTCGCGTGAGTCCGGTAGATGTCCGCGATATCGCCGCGGTGGCCGTAGCGGCGCTCACCGGGACAGGGCATGAGGGCAAAAAATACGTCATCACTGGTCCCGAAGCGTTGACGTACTTCGACGTTGCGGATAAGCTTTCGGCCGCGATTGGCAAGAAGGTTTCGTATGTGGACGTGCCATTGGAGGCGGCGAAGCAGGCAATCCTGGATACCGGAGCGCCCGCCTGGTTTGCAGAAGGCCAGGCGGAACAGTTCCGATTCCGCTGGCAGGGCAAGCAATCCCGTGTTACATCGACGATCGCGGATGTCGCCGGGAAGAAACCGACATCTTTCGAAGACTTCGCGCGAGAGTACGCCTCGTATTTTCGCGGCGAGGCAAATTTCGCACTGGCGCCTATGATGCCGTCCGGCGCTATTTCCTAAACGGAGTGGCAAAGAAAACCTTTTGTAAGGGAGGGTCTCGAAAATCATGGCAGGCAACAAGCGTAAGGTTTTGATCACGGGCGCGACGGGCAAACAAGGCGGATCGGCCGTACGGCACATGCTGGGAAAAGGGTGGAACCTCACAGCCCTCACCCGCGACCCCAAGAGCAAGGCGGCGGAGGCGCTTCTCGAGAAGGGCGTTGAGATCGTGCAGGGCGACATGGAGGATGCCTCGTCGCTCGATGGCTGTTTGCGCGGCGTTTATGGCGTCTACAGCGTACAGGATTTCTGGTCCGTCGGCGCAAAGCGTGAAGTGGCGCAGGGCAAGAATCTCGCCAACGCCGCCAAGAAGGCGGGCGTCGAGCACTTCGTCTACAGCTCCGTCGGGGGCGCGGAACGCGATACCGGCATCGGGCACTGGGAGAGCAAATGGGAAATCGAGAAACATATTCGGAAGCTGGGTCTTCCCACGACGGTGTTGCGGCCCGCGGCCTTCATGGAGAATTACTACGTCGACCAGGTCGAAATCGGAATCCTACAGGGCAAACTCTATGATCCCGTGCGCGCCGACAAGCCGTACCAGACGATCGCATCGGATGACATCGGCGGATTCGTCGCGCTGGCTTTCGAGCGGCCGAAGGACTTCATGAGCCTCGAACTGGAAATCGCCGGCAGCGAGCTGACCAACCTGCAGGCGGCAGAAGTGTTTAGCAAAGTCCTGGGGCGGCCCGTCGAATTCCAGGAGATACCGATCCCACCCTCCAAAGAGTTCGAGCAGATGTTCCACTGGTTCAACGAGAAGGGGTTCAACGCCAACATCGCACAGTTGCACAAGCAATATCCCGAGGTGCGCCTCCGGCCGCTTGAGCAATGGCTCTACGACGAGGGTTGGCACAAGCGCGCCCGGCGCCTCTCCCCTCCTAACGACTGATTTCATTGCCGGAGGATATACATGCAGAAGATACACGACGATACTTTCTTCCAGGTTTCATGGGACGGCAAAACGCGCGTCATTAGGATCGATTGGAAAGAGGCGACCGCCTCAATGACCGACGAGGATTTCAAATCGGAACTCGAACTGTTCGCCGGTCTTGTAGAGGAGAGGAAAGCGCGCGGCATCCTCGTCGATGTCGAACAGTTTCGGCACAGGCCGAGTCCGGATCTGCAGCCGTGGCGCGTGAAGAATATTTCAACGCGGTATGCGGCCGCAGGCGTCAAACGGTTCGCATTCCTCTTTCCTCCCGGCGCGCAGGTCCCGCCGATGATGAACCAGTCCTCGCCCGGAGAGAGTTTTGAGACGCGGGCCTTCAACAGCGTCGACGAGGCGACGAAGTGGCTCATCGGTTCCGATTAGGCTCGCATTCGGGCTCGTTTCCGGTATGCTCGAAAGAAACTGCGATGACTATATGAGATTGATAATACTGGCATGCCTCCCGACGGAAGCGCGCTGACTGCGCTCACGAAGTACGGTCTGCTGCTGCTCAATGACCCCGCCCTTCCCAACCTGTGCCGTCTCGTCGCAGGCGAGCGGGCTCAGGCTGCAACATTCGTCTGGTAAATTAACGGAAGCGCGGATCCAAGGCTGCCTAAAACAGAGATTTTCATGTGCCAGGACACCGTTCGAATACGCGCCGAACTGAAGAAGCACGGCCTGCTGCTGAGGATCGATGCCAATCTGCCGAATGTTTCCGCTCTAATAGCGGGCGAGAGAGTGCGCGGATCCTGGTGGGCCCATCCCAAAGGCCGGGTGATTTTTCGCGTGAGCAGCGAACTGGACGACGATCCTGACGTTCTCATCACCAAGCTCGTCTCGGGAAAGATCACGTACGTTGACCGGAGTCTCTGGCCGGCCGTCGTCACCGTGGGGCGCGCGCGCGAGCCATGGCAAATCGCGTCTCTATCCCCTGATGCGCGTCAGCTCCTGTCAGCGGTGGACCGGAAACCGGTGCAGCCGGACGGCGTCATGAGCAAAGCGGCCGCGCAGCTCGAAACAATGCTGCTGGTCTATAGCAATCAGTTCCATGGCGAATCCGGGGCGCATGTGCGGCAACTCGAGTCCTGGGACCATTGGGCGCGTCGCGTCGGGTTAATCATTGAACCGATCGCGGTGGCAGATGCCCGTCGCAGGCTCGAGGAAGCGCTGGCCCTTCTCAATCAGAATTTCAAGGGCGCGGGCCGCCTGCCGTGGCAGGGGAAGGCGGCGGCGAAAACGCGTTGAAGAGCCGGCTTGCTATAACACGGAATATGGCAGCGAAAAAGAACGGGGATGAGAGCAACAGCCTGGCCGCGGCCGCCTGGCGAAAAACAATATTCGACGACATGCTGCGCGGGATTCGTATGCGAAGCAGTGTATATTTCCGGCCTGAGCTCCACGCGCCCTGGGGGATCGAAATGGCCAAGGACTGCGCCATCTTCCATATCGTCGATCACGGTGCGTGCTGGCTACAGGTGAATGGAATGGCCGCACCGGTTCATCTGTCCGAGGGCGATTTCGTGGTGGTGACCAGGGGGCAGCGCCACACTCTGCGGGATCAGATGAGTACGCCCGCCGTAGACTTCTTCGAGCTCGTCAAAGGACAAGCCTCGGGACTGAACGGGGCGCTCCGCTCCGGTGGCGGTGATGCGACCAAACTTGTGTGCGGCGGGATGGTGTTCGAGAATCGTTCGAGCCACCCGTTGCTGGCCGTTCTGCCGCCGCTCCTCCACGTCAAGCGCACCGAGGAAGGAGTTCGGCGGTTGGGGCTGACGACCGCACATCTCCGCTCGGAGCTCGATGGTGGGTGGGCCGGCGGGAACGAGATCGTCACCCGCCTCGCCGACATCCTGCTTATCCAGGCTGTGCGCGACTATTTCGAGGAGAATGCGGAAACTTCGGATTGGGGTTGGCTGGCGGCGGTCCGGGACCCAAAGATCGGACACGCCCTCGCAATGCTGCACAGTCACCCACACCGGCCGTGGACGGTGACGATGCTCGCGAACAGGCTGGCCATGTCGCGGTCAACCTTCGCCGAGCGATTCAGGGAACTGGTGGGAGAACCGCCGCAACGGTATTTTACGCGGCTGCGCATTCATGCTGCCGCCACGCGGCTACGTTCGAGCAGCGACAAGCTGCGCGCGATCGCGATGGCTGCGGGTTTCGCGTCCGTTGCCGCCTTCGTCAAGGCCTTCAAGAAGCATACGGGCCTCACGCCGGGAGAGTACCGGAGGGACGGCGACCACGTTCGGCCGCCGGTCTGAACGGAAGGGTCAA
>DATFTB010000166.1:0-25143 GCA_035262325.1 Candidatus Acidiferrum sp. | reverse complement strand
GAGGACCCCCATGTTCGGCGGCCTTTCGCCGAGGATAAGCTGTGTGAACTCGGCCGATTCGGCCAGAAGACTGGTGCCGGCTGGTATCGGTACGATGAACAGCGCCGCGCGGAATCAGATCCTGCCGTCCCCGCTCTCCTTAAGGAATGGACCGAGAAAGCCGGTGTCCCGCAGCGCGTCATCTCTTCCGACGAGATCGTGGACCGCTGTATCTATGCCCTGGTGAACGAGGGTGCGCGCATTCTCGAGCAGGGTTATGCGTTGCGAGCCACGGACATCGACATTATCTACCTCTACGGGTACGGCTTCCCCTCTTATCGCGGTGGACCCATGTGGTACGCCGACCGCGTGGGCCTCGACAACGTTTATAATCGCGTTTGCGGGTTTCACCGGCAGTTTGGTGCGCTCTGGGAACCCGCACCGCTGCTTGAGCAGTTGGCCTCGCAGGGCAAGACGTTTAGCGGCTTTCAGACCGGGCGCGGCGTGGCCGCCTAGAGCTTGTCGAGCCGAGAACCGGACCCGAGATGACCACACTTCTCGACGCCCCGACGCGCGTGCGGCCTGGCGAAGAATTGGACTTGAGCAAACTCGAGGCCTTCCTCCGAAAGCGCTTCCCGGCAGAGCGTGAGGGTATCACCCTCCAGCAATTTCCTAGCGGCCATTCGAACCTGACTTATTCCGTTCGGCTCGGCGACCGTGAAATGGTTTTGCGTCGTCCACCGTTTGGTACCAAAGTGAAATCTGCCCATGACATGGGTCGTGAGTTTCGTGTCCTATCGAAACTTCACAATGCGTATCCGCCCGCTCCGAGTGTGCTGCTCTATTGCGACGACGAAAACGTCCTCGGTGCGCCGTTTTATCTCATGGAAAGGCTGCATGGAATCATTATGCGGAGGGATCCGCCTCCGGGGATGGAGTTTTCTCCTCAGACAGCAGGCCGGCTCAGCGAAAGCTTCGTCGACAACTTGGCTCGATTGCACGGCCTTGATTACTCGGCCATCGGCCTCGCGGAAATCGGCAAGCCCGATGGCTACCTCGAGCGGCAGGTGACCGGCTGGATAGAACGCTACGTGGGCTCCAAAACGCACGAATTGCCCGAGGTCGAGCGGATCGCGAGCTGGATCAAAAAGCATATGCCGCCCACCGCCACGGCGGCTCTCATCCACAACGACTACAAGTATGACAACACGGTTCTCAATCCCACGAATCCCACCGAGATCACCGGCGTGCTCGACTGGGAGATGTGCACGATTGGCGATCCGCTAAGCGATCTCGGCACCGCCCTCGCTTACTGGGTGGACCCGGATGATTCGAGCGAATTGCAGGAGATTCGCTGGGGGCCTACGACCTCGGCGGGAAGCCTGAGCCGCTCCGAGCTTGTCGAGCGCTACGCCCGCCAGACCGGGCGCGACACGAGTCACATGCCTTTCTATTTGGCTTTTGCCCGTTTCAAAGTCGCTGTCATCGTGCAGCAGATCTACTACCGTTACCATCACGGACTGACCCGCGATCCCCGCTTCGCCCGAATGCCGGGGGTCGTCAAGGCTCTTTTGCGTGCCTCGCTCGTAGCCGCCGATTCCGATTCGATTTGACGCCGCCGCCGCGGCGTTCAGAAGGTGTCCGCTAGCCCAGGCGCTCACCGATAGTAGCGAAGAACGCATTCCGCGACACAGCTCGGTTTGGCCGCTCCTTCGCTTTCGATGGAAACGGAATAGACAGCCTCGACTGACTCCGGCAGTTCCTTCAAACTCACCAGCGCCACCCGGGCGCGAATGTTTGTATTGGCTCGCACGGGCGCGGGAAAACGCACGCGATTCAGCCCGTAGTTGATGGCGAACCGGACGCCGTGCCGGATCTCCACCGCTTGTTTGATGAAATAGCTGGTAAGGGACAAGGTCAAAAATCCATGGGCAATCGCGCCGCCGTACGGCGACTCTAACCTCGCGCGCACCGCATCGACATGGATCCACTGGCGATCTTCGGTCGCCTCGGCAAACTGCCGAATACGGTCTCCCGTCAGTTCGAACCAAGGCGTCACTGCAATTTCTTGCCCGGCGAATTCCTTCAACGCCTGCGGATTTTCGACGACGCAAGTTGGCAAGGAACTCTCTCCAGAAGACGTGCCCGCAGGCGCACCTGTCAGCGCGTAATCGATACGGCTTTGAGCTTCTCCAGCTTTTGGAGCTCCCATTTCGCAATCGATTCGACGTGCACCTCGTCCGGGCCGTCCGCCAATCGCAGAGAGCGCACATTCGCCCAGGCGGCCGCAAGAAACGTGTTCTGAGAGACGCCAGCGCCCCCGTGCGCTTGGATGGCGCGATCCAGCACGCGCAAAGCGGACTGAGGCGCGACCACCTTGATCATCGCGATTTCCGTGCGTGCTTGCTTGTTGCCAACCGTGTCCATCATGTAGGCGGCCTTCAGCGTGAGCAGCCGGGCTTGCTCGATTTCGATTCGGGATGCCGCGATATCGCCACGGATGGTCCCCAACTCGGCCAGCTTCTTCCCAAACGCCACGCGGCTTTGCACTCGCTCGCACATGGTTTCAAGCGCGCGCTCGGCGACTCCGATGCACCGCATGCAGTGATGAATGCGCCCGGGTCCCAGCCGGCCTTGGGCAATCTCGAAGCCGCGCCCTTCCCCCAGCAGCAAATTTGAAGTTGGAATGCGCACGTTGCTAAAGGTAATCTCACCGTGACCGTGAGGCGCATGGTCGTAGCCGAAAACGGTAAGCATCCGCTCAACTTTCACGCCGGGCGCGTCCATGGGCACGAGCACCATGGACTGCTGCCGGTGCGGCGGCCCTGCCGGATCCGTCTTGCCCATGAAAATAGCGAGCTTGCAACGCGGATCCCCCGCCCCGGAAGTCCACCATTTGCGCCCGTTCAGGAGGTATTCGTTCCCGTCGCGGACGATGCTGGCCTGGATGTTCGTCGCATCGGATGAAGCAACCGCGGGTTCGGTCATCGCAAAGCACGACCTGATCTCACCCGCGAGCAACGGCTTCAACCAGCGCTCTTTTTGTTCCGGAGTTCCGTAGCGCGCCAACACTTCCATGTTGCCTGTGTCCGGCGCCGAACAATTGAAGATTTCCGGCGCCATCGCGCTGCGTCCCATCGTTTCGCACAGAGGAGCATATTCGAGGTTCGTCAAACCCGCCCCGCCCGCGTCGTTTGGCAGAAACAGGTTCCACAGACCGGCAGCCCGGGCCTTGGGCTTCAACTCCTCAATGACCCGTGACGGCTGCCAGCGGTTTCGTTGGATCTCTTGCTCGAAGCGGCTTTCGTTTGGATACACGTGCTCGTCCATGAACGCCCGCAACCGCTGTTCGAAGTCCTTCGTCCGCGCGCTGAATTCGAAGTCCATGGCTTGTTTAATTGCCGGTGAAGGCAGGCGGGCGCTTCTCCAAATAATGCGCGACGCCTTCCCTGAAATCCTCGCAATCGAGGCTCAAAAGCATCTCACGGCTGGAAGCCTCGAACGCTTCCTCGAGCGACTGGAACATCGCTTCATACACCTGCCGTTTGATCACCCTCATCGAACGCGGGCTGACGTTCGAGGCCAGGTCCCTCGCGTACTCATTGACGCGATCGAGAAATCCCTCATGCGGAAACACGCGATTCGCCAATCCCATGTGCAACGCTTCGGCGGCGTCGATGGTCCGTGCCGAGAGCAAAAGGTCGAGTGCGTTCGCATGACCCACGATGCGAGGGAGCATCCAGGCCATGCCGTATTCCGCAATCAATCCTCGACGCGCGAATGCCGTGCTGAAGCGCGCCGCTTCGGATGCAAACCGCAGGTCGCAATAGAGAGCAATGACCAGCCCGAGCCCGACCACCGGGCCGTTAACCGCAGCGATCACCGGTTTTTCTGTCGCGAGAAAATACGAATACTTTGTCTGGAAGTCCGCGCGAACTTGTTCCTTCTGCTCTTTGCCCTTGTTGTCGAGGGCCCGCTCCCGTACCAGGTCGGTCACGCCCTGCCCGGCCACTGCGCCAAGAAGTGACATATCGGCGCCGGCGCAGAACCCGCGGCCCCCACCGGTCAAAACGATAACCCGGACCTGGCCGTCCCTTTCCGCCTCCTCAATCGCGGACCGCACCTCCTGTTCCATCGTTGCTGTCCAGGCGTTGAGCTTATCGGGACGATTCAGCGTAATCCTGGCTATGCGATCGGCTACCGCGTAGAGAATCTCCTGATTTGCCATACGGGGACGGCATTATATACAATCGCCGCTGCATAAGTCACTCTCATATGTAAGCGGCTATCATGAGAGTGGTCGGTTCGATCGAGCGGGCAACTTCTGCAGGCCCACGAAACGGACAAGTCGTCCTCATGCCTGCTTGAGGAGTGCCAGTGCCTTTTGCCGATAATCAGGGCGCCAGGATCTACTGGGACGAACAGGGTCGGGGAGCGCCGGTTCTGCTGATTATGGGCCTTGGTTGGACATCCGCGATGTGGCACCGTACACGGCCAATTCTCGCGGAGCGCTATCGGACGGTAGCGCTCGACAATCGGGGCGTGGGCCGGAGCGATGTGCCGCCCGGACCTTACTCCATCGCGCTGATGGCCTCGGATGCGGCCGCCGTGCTCGATGCTGCCGGCATCGAGCGCGCGTACATTTTCGGCGTTTCCATGGGTGGCATGATCGCGCAGGAATTTGCTTTGCAATACCCGCAGCGCATCGACGCGCTCCTTCTGGGTTGCACGGCGGCAGGCGGACCTTACGCCGTTCAGCCCGATTCCGAGGTACTCCAGATGCTGTTTCGCCGGGGCTTGAGTCCCGACGAATTCGCAGAATCCATGAATCCGTTCATCTATCATTCGTCCACTCCGCGCGAACGAATCGAAGAGGACATGGCTGTTCGCCGACAATGGTATCCGAGCGACTCCGGCTTCACGGCCCAGCTCCAGGGAATCATGGGTTGGGAGGCCTATAGTCGCTTGCCGCAGATTGCTGCGCGCACCTTGCTGGTACATGGCGATTCCGATCGGCTTATCCCCCCGGCAAACGGCGACCTGATCGCTAAGCGCATCCGAAGCGCGAAATCCGTCTTGATCCCCAATGCGGGCCATATCTTTTCGACCGACCAGCCGGCCGCGACGCATCGCGAAGTTTTGGAGTTTCTCGCTTCTGCCGGGGCAAATTCCTCGATCGGCCAGCAGAGTAAATAAGCGGCCGGCGCATCGGCCGTCCCTGGTGACTCGTAGGCCCCGTTTTTCGGCTCTCACGCGAAACCGACCGTCGACCGAACGTCGATTGCCCCTAGCGTTTGCGGCCCGAGGTCGAGGTGCTTTGGTGTCACATCTAGCCGGTACAAAACCCGCGATGATCGGACTTAAGGCGGCTAGTGAGGGAACTGCCGGACGGCCAGTTCGCGAGGATTGAACTTGCCGTTGCTCTTGGCTAGAGCGATTGCGTTTGCACGTGCCCTCACCTGGGACTAGAATGGCCCTACCTTCAGGGCACGTCTATCGCCTGGGTGGCCCGTGCCCTTTCCGAGAGGGCATCATGAAGTCTGCGCCTCCTTTTCCGGGCATCCGGATCACCGCCAACGGAAATCAGCTCGTCTCTTACCACACGGAAACGCGCATCGCCGACGCCGGCATCTTCTACCCGATCACGCCGTCGACTGAAGGTGGAGAACTCTACCAGCAGTCCTTTGCGGAAGGGCGCTTGAATGTCTTTGGGCGCAGTTGCCTGGCGGTGGAGGCCGAAGGAGAACACGCGGCTCAGGGCGGTGCCATTGCGCACTCGGTATGCGGGAAACGCGTCGTGAACTTTACCTCGGGGCAGGGTATCGTCTACGGCGTTGAACAGTACTATCACGCTCCCGGCAAGTGCTCCACGATGGTGTTGGAAGTGGTGGCACGGGCGCTGACCAAACACGCCCTCAATGTACACTGCGGCCATGACGACGTTTATGGCGCCCTCGATACCGGCTGGATCATCGTCTTTGCAAAGGATGCGCAACAAGCCGCCGACCAGGCCCTGATCCTGCGCCGTGTCACCGAGCTCAGCCTGACGCCGGGAATGAACGTGCAGGACGGTTTTCTGACCTCGCACCTCGAGCGCACGTTTTATAAGCACGAACCGGAACTCATTCGCCTGTTTCTCGGCGCACCCGACGATCTGATCGATTGCCCGACCGAGAGCCAGCGCATCCTGTTCGGGCCCAAGCGCCGCCGTGTTCCGCGCATGATTGACCTGACGAATCCCGTGCTGCTCGGCCCAGTCCAGAATCAGGAACACTATATGCAAGGTGTTGCGGGGCGCCGGAACCACTTCACGGAACCGATACTGTCGTTTCTCGAGGAGGCGCACGCGGAATTCGGCAAACTCACCGGGCGCTACTATGGTTTGCTCTCCCAATATAAAACCGAAGATGCCGACAGCGTTTTTGTTTCCCTGGGTTCGGCTGCGGAAAATATCGAAGCCGCCGTGGACTACCTCCGGGCCCGCAGGAATGCCAAGGTGGGCTCCATCCACTTGAACGTCATTCGCCCATTTCCGGATGCCGCCGTGGTGCAGGCGCTCACGGGAAAGAAAAATGTCGTCATTCTCGAACGAACGGACGAGCCCCTGGCCGGCGACAATCCCATGGGACGTGACATCCGTACGGCCCTCAATAAGGCTATGCTGATTCCCGGCCACCATGCCGGCAATGGCTTGCCTCCCATCACGGCCGACCAGATGCCTCGCCTGTACTCCGGTATTTACGGTTTGGGTTCGCGCGATTTTCGGCCCGAGCACATTCTTGGCGCGTACGAATTTGCCACTGGCGCGCGCTCCCGGAAGGACGGCAAGTGGGCCGCCGACGGAGCTTCTTTTTTCGTTCTCGGCGTTGATCACCCCTACGAAGTCAAGTCCGACGAGGCGCCCTCGCTGCTTCCCGAGGGTGCCATCGCCGTTCGTTTCCACTCCATCGGCGGTTGGGGCGCGATCACCACGGGCAAGAATCTCGGCGCGATCCTCGCTGATCTCAACGACCTTCTTTACGAGCGAGACAAAGCGGCCGACGATTTTGGCAATCCCAGGGAGATCATCCACGTCAGCGCCAACCCCAAGTACGGCTCGGAAAAGAAAGGCGCTCCCACGGCTTATTTCATGGTTGCCGCACCGGAGCGGATTCGCGTCAACTGCGACCTCCGCCATGTCACCGTCGTGCTTTGCTGCGACCCCAAAGCCTTCACGCACACCAACCCTCTCGACGGCATGTCCGAAGGGGGGAGTTTTGTTTGGGAATCAGAAGAAGAAGGCGAACAGGCGTGGGAGCGGCTCCCTATGTGGGCGCGCACTCAAATCTGGGAGAAACACATCCGGGTGTTCACGCTGCCCGGTTTCCAGATTGCGCGAAGGGCGACCGATCGCGCCGACTTGCAGCTGCGCATGCAAGGCAACGCATTTCTTGGGGCTTTTTTCGCGGTTTCCCCGCTGCTCGCCGATTTCCGCATTACCAAGGAGCAGTTTCACGACGTCGTTCACAAGCAATACGTAAAGAAGTTTGGGCGATTGGGCGACGCCGTCGTCAAATCCAATATGGAGGTGATGACCCAAGGCTTCGAGCGTGTCCGCGAAATCCAGGTCGGTGAACTGAGAGCCCCGGATCGATCCACGCTGCGAGGAGAGGCGCTGCTTCCGCTGGTGCTCGATCAGGGCGGTGAAAGCTGTCGCTCCGGGTGCCGCTCGACTCCTAATCCCACCCTGCAGCAGGAACGCACTCCCGTCACTCAGGTGGCCAGCTTTAATGCCGAGTTCCGCGCGGGCTTCGGATACAACCAACCGGCCTCTGCTTACGCCTCGGTGGGTGTTATTGCCGCAGCCAGCGGTGACACGGCTTCGAAATATGTGGCGCGCCGCGAAACGCCGCTGTTCATTCCCGAGAATTGCACGCAGTGCATGGAGTGCATCACCGTTTGCCCAGACACCGCGTTGCCCAACTGCTCCCAGGAATTGCAGACCATCCTGCGCACGGCCATCACCCAGTACGTCAAGGACTCAAGCGAGCGAGTAACAATGTTGCGATCGCTGCCGGAGATCGAGAAGCGTGCGCGCGAACGGATGCGCGATGCGGTCGCCAACAATTCCCGCACGCCCCTGCCGCAGATTCTTCACCAGGTAACCGACGAGTTCGGCGGATTGGCCCAGGAGGCCAAGCAGCAATTTTTTGCCATCCTCGACAAGGTGCCGATGGCGTTTCAGAAGACGCACGCGATCTTCTCGACTCCCGAGAGAAAGCATGCCGGAGACGGAGGAATTTTTTCCATCTTCGTTTCCGATCTGTGCAAGGGCTGCGCTGCCTGCGTGACCGCCTGCGGCGACCACGCGGCGCTTAAGATGGTGCTCGAAACGGAGGCCGTCAACGCTGAGCATGAAACGGGCAGTGCCTTCCTCAATCTGCTACCGGACACCCCGCAGAAATACTTGGGACTCTACAGTGAAGCGCGGCCCCAGGATTCCAAGACCGCGACGCTCCGCAATATGCTGATGGTGCGGCGTAACTACGACGCGCTGGTCTCGGGTGATGGCGCCTGCGCCGGGTGCGGGGAGAAGAGCATTTTGCGAGCGATTGCAGCGGTTACCGAGGCCTTCATGCGTCCGATCTATCACCTCAAGGCAGACCGACTGCAATCCAAGGCTGCCGAACTCGAGAGATTGGGCGCGCAAAAGCTTGCTGCTCTCAGGGAACGGAATCCCCAGGAGTGCGAGCTCTTTCGCCAGGCCGTGGCAGACTTCCTGATGGGCCTCGGTGGCGAAAATGACCAGGACACCAAGGCGCGCATCGCGAACCATGGGCCGATTTCCGATGGCGAAATTATCGACGCGATCGCGCAGGTCATGCTGACCGAGGCCTTTAATCACAAAGGGTTGCAGGCCGTCGATGGCCGTGCCGCCAACGGCATGTCCGTCATGGCCATGGCCGCGCACACGGGATGCAATACTGTTTATGGTTCAACTCCCCCGAACAACCCGCACCCCTATCCCTGGATGAATTCTCTCTTCCAGGACGGCATCACTGTCGCCTGGCTTTTGGGCGAGAGTTTCATCGTCGATCATGGGCGACGATCGGTGATCCCCGAGCGACTCGCGGACGCTCTGCTTCATCGGGAGAAGGATGTCATTACTCCTCGCGAGTACTACGAATTCGCTCACTTCAGCGATGCCCTGATGACCGATCAGGAGGTTCTCGAGCTCCCCAAGGTCTGGGCCGTGGGCGGCGACGGCGGCATGGGGGATATCGGGTATCAAAACACCTCCAAGGTCATTCTCCAGAATCGACCGAACGTCAAAGCCGTGATGCTGGACACGCAGGTCTACTCGAACACCGGTGGGCAAAACTCCGACTCCACGCCGATGCTCGGCGGTAGCGACATGAACGTTTTCGGCGCCGCCACACAAGGGAAGAGCGTCGAAAAGAAGACCGTGGCTGAGACTTTCCTTGCGGGACACGGCTCCCCGTTTGTCGCTCAGGTTTCCATTGCGAATCCGCCAAAACTCTATCGTTCCATCCTCGATAGCCTTGAATATCGCGGTACCGCTTTCCTGCAATGTTTCACCACCTGCCAGCCGGAACACGGCGTCGGTGACGACATGTCCCTTACGCAGGCCCAGCGCGTTCGCGACTCGCGCGGCGCTCCGGAATTCGTCTTCAACCCGCGGCTCGGCGAGACCTATCACGAAGCCCTTGATCTCAAGGGCAACCCGTCACTCGACCTGGATTGGTATGAGGCCAAGTTCAAAGCTACCGGCGAGCCTTACCGATTCACGGTGGCTCACTGGTGCGCGACCGAGGCTCGCTTCCGCAACCACCTCAAGAAGGTCAAAGACAGCGACACGGCCAAACTGATCCCCCTCGAAAATATGCTTGTTCGCATCACACAGCAGGATGTGGTTTATCGCCGCTACTTGATGCCCGAGCATCGAGCTTATGTTCCCGACTTTGGCGTGTACATCAAGATGCAAGGGCCCAACGGAGAAATGGAGTACCGGGCCATCTCGCGGCAGCTGGTGTTGTTCTGCGTGGAGCGCCGCAAGGCGTGGCGCATGCTGCAGAGCAAAGCGGGCATTGAAAATCGCGAATATAAGGCGCAGCGAGCGATACTTGCCGATGTGGATTCCGGCAAGATTTCAAAGGAAGAGCTGTTCGAGCGCGGGGTTCAGCTGCTAAAGGAAGGCTTGAAACCTCTCGAACCGGCGCCGGCCCAGCCGCACTCCGCTCCGACCAAATCCGCTGCGCTCGCAGCAACGTGACGCTCCGGCAAAGAGCGCCGCCCGTCGCCACGTTCGCAAAGGCAATCGCCCCTCTAGCCGGGGTATTGGCCCGCGATGTAATGTTGCAGATGGTCGATGGTTTGCGCTTGAGCAGAAACGATCCACTTTACGAGATCTCCGATCGAAACCACGCCCAAAACCTTTTCGCTTTCAACAACTGGAAGATGGCGAATGCGGTTGTCGGTCATGAATCTCATGCAGTCCTCGACCGTGTGATCCGGCCTGACGACGATAACGGGACTGGTCATGATTTCCTTCACTTGCGTTTGTTTCGAAGATCTGTCCTGCAGGATGACTTTGCGCGCGTAATCCCGTTCGGAAATGATGCCCACCAGCTTGCCGTCGGAGAGTACGAGCAGCGCTCCCACGTGCCTGTTGGCCATCATTTCTATCGCTTCGTACACCAAGGCTTCCGGGCCGAGGGACCAGACATTCTGCCCCTTGTCTTTCAATACCATTCCGATCGTGTCGCTTAGATTCATAGGCTGCGATTCCTGGGCTGACGGAACAGATTCGGGATTGGACTGGCGATTCCGTCGCCCGGCACGAACCTACTGCGTGAGCCTTCCCGTGTCAAGCTCTTGGTCGACCGATTTGCCTCCCACCCCAAAGCAAAGCCGGAGTGCCCAGGGAAGGCGCCGGTTTGTGATATACCTCTGACGAATCGAAGTTACGGTGTGCACAAAAAGGAGATTCCAGTGTCCTCTAGCCTCTGCCGGTTTTTGTCTTGCGCCGTACTCCTCTCTTCCTGCCCCACGGTCTCTCGCGCGCAGAACACGGAGGCCAAAGCTCCTCCGGTAATCGATGTTCATGTCCACGCCATGGAGCTGAACTCTCCCGGCGCGGCCCCCATGTGCCCGAACACTTCGAAGTTCACAGCCTCCGATCCTAAAGGGAAAGAAGAGCCGTTCGGTTGGGTGAAAGAGCAATGCACCCCGGCACTCTACCCCTCCCGTCCCGGCGAGTATATGAAGGATGTCCTCGCCGAGATGGAGCGCCTCAACGTCACAGCGGTTGTCTTTGGCGATCCGAAGAGTGTACAGAAATGGAAAGACGCCGCACCCACGAGGATTATCCCTGGAACATCCTTTCAAAACGGCATGGCTCCCGGCCAGCGCGTCGCCCTCGAGGAGTTGCGAAGAGACTTCACAAGCGGCGGATTCAAGGTAATGGGCGAGATCGGACTCCAATACGAGGGGATTTCGCCGAGTGACCCCTCGGTCGATGCCTACTTCGCCCTCGCGGAGGAACTGGATGTCCCCGTAGCCGTCCATATGGGTACGGGCGGCTCAGGGCGGGCAAACGTCATAATGCCGAAATTCCGTGGCTCCATGGGGGATCCGCTTCTGCTAGAGGAACTCCTGGCGCGCCACCCGAAACTGCGTGTTCAAGTGATGCATGCCGGGTATCCCATGATCGACAACACGCTCACGCTGCTCGAAGCTAACTCCCACGTCTACGTCGACGTTGCGGGACTCATCTGGAGCTATCCGATCAAAGAAGTCAATCGTTACATCGAGCGACTGGTAGATGCCGGATTCGAGGACCGCGTGATGTTCGGAACAGACCAACTGATCTGGCCCAAGCTGATGGCCTATTCGATCAGCATCATTCAGAACGCCGACTACCTCACGCCCCAGCAGAAACGCGACCTTCTGTACAACAACGCCGCGCGATTTTTGCGATGGGATGCGGCCCAGGGCCAGTGAACCGTTAGAAGTGTGCCGCCCAGCGGTTTTGAAGCGGGAAAATCCCGCGAAGGCTCCCAGCTCGGCTAACGCCTTCGAAGGACCACGCGTGTCCCGGTGATTCCGTTCCTGACGGCGCGGAATCCGTAGACGCACATCCATAGATATCCCCACATCCAGCGGTAGCGGCGTTCGCCGAACTTGGAGGCGACCAGGTCACGACTCTGCTCCACGCTCCGTGCCCACGCCTCGCAGGTCTTGTCGTACGACAAGCGGTCATCGTGCGTCTCGAGAACGTCGAAGCCGTTGCGAGTGGCCGCGTCTAGGAACTTCGGAAGGTACACAGCCGCCGCACCGGGATAGACGTGCTTCTGGATCATTGAGCGGAACGGCGAGTCCAGCGTCGTGCCCACGAAGTCGGAGTACACATGCCCGCGGGTCCGCAGGAGCCGCGCATATTGCGCCATCAGACCATCGTAGTCAGTCAGGTGCTCGGTGACGCCCATGTTGGTGATGGCGTCGAACTTCGTGTCGGAGTGGTAGCAATAAAAGTCGGTCTGGATCAACTCACACGTGGCGGTCAGATTCTCCTTCTGGCGCTTTGCGAGGCAGGCCTTGTAACTCTCCTCGTTGAGTGTCAGCCCGGTATAACGCATTCCGCGTCGACCGGCGTACGCCATCATCCCGCCCCAGCCTTCTCCGATGTTCAGGACGCGGTCTCCGGGGCGCATCTTGCAGGTGCGCATCGCGAAGTCGAGCTTGCGTTCGCAGGCGGTCTCCCAAGCCGTCCACGTCTCGCCCTCTTCGAATAGGTAGTGAGAATAGATGGGGTACTCGTTGCTCATGAACGAGAGCCAGAACTCCTCCGGTACCGAATAGTGAGCCGCTAGGTTGGCGCGGCGCGCCTTTGTGGTTTGTTGCCAAAAATAGCGCGACGAGTGGGCGGCCGCCGAAAGAAAGCGCAAGTCCTTCCATTGTTCGTCGAGTGCCCTGACAATGGCCAGGAAAGCCGCCGCGGCGTCGTCGCCCGGCAGAGGATCGATGTCAACCTCCTGGTCCATAAAACCCTCGAACATGCCCATTTGGTCGCGAAGCAGGAAAGACCTCAGTGCACGCGAGGTGTTGAGCCGCACAGTCGCAACCTTCGGCCCGCTCGAGGGAATGCAGGTGCCCGACGGCAGGACCACGTCTAGTCCCGCCACCGTGATGACGGGCCGCGCCGCACCGAAAAGGGCGCGCCGCCAAGCCTTAGTGCTAGGTTCGAAATGTGCTTGTACTGTGGTATCCGTCCGCACGCTCATGAAGGACCTCCCTTTCGTTGCCAATAGACCGAGCCACGGGCTTACCTGCGTCCGCGAAAGCGCGTTCGACGATCAACCCGTAATTTACGCTGCGAGGCAGTGTGCCGAAGCAGATCCCGTTCTCTCCAAGAACGCGCGACGCTATAAAGGCGTCGGCCACGAAGCTGGGGGCGTGCCGCACAAGCAGAGAGGCTTCGAGCACCACGGCGATGCGCTCGGCCAGGCGCCGTCCGTCGCCCGGCTCGTGGGCGCTCTCACGGAGCTGGGTCTCGAGCGAGCGCACGGCCGCGTCGAGACGCGCGTCGGCGCCGGCCGCCAGCCGCAGTTCGTCGAGGAGTGAGCTCAACGTCTCGGGCGTATTGCGGAGCGCGCGTTGCACGTCTAGACAGATGACGTTGCCGCTCCCTTCCCACATGGAGTTGAGCGGCGCCTCGCGATACAGGCGCGGGAAAATCACTTCCTCGGTGAAGCCGTTGCCTCCCATGCACTCCATCGCTTCGCAGATAAGGGCCGGCGCGCGTCTGCAGATCCAGTATTTCGCAGCCGCGGTCACCAAACGGCGGAACTGCCCCTCCCGCTCTGATTCGTTTTGCAGATCATAGCTACGCGCGAGGCGCATGAGCAGGACGGTGGCCGCCTCGGATTCCAAGGCCAGGTCCGCAACGACGTTTTGCATCTGGACATGATCGAGGAGTTTCTTCCCGAACGCCGAACGGTGGCGCGTGTGGTGGACCGCCTGCGCGACGGCGAGGCGCATCATCCCCGCCGAAATGAGCGAGCAGTCGAGACGGGTGTTATTGACCATCTCGATGATGGTCGGCACGCCGCGTCCTTCCTCCCCGACCAGCCACGCGACGGCGTTATCGAATTCGACCTCGGAGGAGGCATTGGAGCGGTTGCCAAGTTTGTCTTTTAAGCGTTGGATGTAGAAGCCGTTGTGCTTCCCATCTTCGAGAACGCGCGGCAGAAGTAGGCAGGAGAGCCCGTTCGGTGCTTGCGCCAGGATTAGGAAAGCGTCGCACATCGGCGCGGAGCAAAACCACTTGTGCCCGGTGATCAAGTAGGGCTTCGCAACGCCGGGCTCGCCGAGAGGAACTGCCCTCGTGCGGTTGGCACGCACGTCCGAGCCGCCTTGTTTCTCAGTCATGGCCATGCCGATCAGGCACGCTGTCTTCTCGCGGGGGACGATGAACCGCGAGTCGTATTTCGTGGAACTGACGCGCGGAACCCATTCGGCGGCGAGTTCGGGCGCCTTGCGCAGTGTGGGCACGCAAGCGGTGGCCATCGAAATCGGGCAGCAATGGCCTGCGTCGGCCATGGCCGACAGCATGAAGAGCGCAGAGCGCGCCACCCAGGCGCCGGGGCCGGGCCTTGTCCACGGGAGGGAGTGCACCTCGTTTTCCATTGACCAGCTCATGAGCGAGTGCCACGCGGGGTGAAAGACCACCTCATCGATGCGCTGCCCGAACCTGTCGTGGGTGCGCAGCCTCGGGAGGTTCTCGTTGGCCAAGTATCCCCAGGAGACGACCTCAGCGGACCCAGCTCGCTTCGAATGTCTCGTCACCTGATCTTTCGACCATCCTGCACCTTCGCGCTCGAGCGCCTGCTGCAGAGCGACATCGGTGAGAAAGGGATTCCAGTCCTCGAGCGGCGGCACCTGATTGACGACTTCGTGTGTTTCTCGTCTCCCCACGGGGGAACTGATCTCGATGGCCATGGCTCATTACCTCCGTTTGACGGCTTCCCCGGCGTCGCCCAACGCCGCGCGGCGGCTCGGCAAAGCCGCGATCTGGCGACGCGCGGCGAGCAGATCGGCGGTCTCGAAACCCTCCGTGAACCAGCCGTGGGTTTCGCGGAGGACATCGGCTGCCGCTGCGGTCTCCGGGCTGCCAGCGAGAAGCCGGGCGCGGCTCGTTGCAAGGCGCAGCTCCCAAGACTTGCCGCGAAGCCGCCGAGCGACCTCGATCCCACGGACGAAATAGGCAGCGGCGTCCGCGGCGGCGCCCGGGCTCCCGACCGAGAGGCAAAACTCCCCTTTCAGGCGCAACAGCTCAGGCTCGTAGAAGTGCTCGTCGTTTTTCCCGACCATGGCCGCCGCCTCCTCCAGCAGAAGCGCGGCCTCCGGGTATTGCTTGGTGTGCAGGTACATCTCGGCGAGCGTTACGGGGAAGAACGTGAAACCAACGCGCGCACCGGTGTTCTTCCACTCCTCGAGGCCCTCCTTCATCAAGGAAATCCCATGCTGATAATTCTTCATACCGGCCTTGGCCCAGCCGCATTGCATCTTTGACCAGGCGGTCCAGAGGGCAAACTTGTTCGGCACGGTGATATCCAGTGCCGACTCGGAGAACGCTTGCGCCCCGGCGTAATCGCCCCGATGGTTGCGGATAAGGGCCGCGAAGCACAGCGCGTATGCGAGAGTCATCGGGTGGTTGAGCCGCTTCGCAAGCTCGACCGCCCCGATGACGCGGGCGAGTGACTGATCTGGATAACCAAGCATCCAGAGCGCCCACGCGAGGTAGACCCCGTGCGCGACGCCGGGATCCTGGCCAATGCGCATAGCCAGAGATCCGTGCTGCAGTGGGTCGTAGATGCCGATTCCGGCCTGCGTGTGCGTACGGCAGGTCTCAAAGTCGCCCTGCAAGAAGGCGCTTGAAGCGATGGATCGGTGAGCGAGCAAGAGAAACCTGGCGTCGGCGGACTCGTAAGCAATCTCGAGGAGCTGATTGCCGAGCTCACGGGAGGTTGGCAACATCCCCCGTACGTAGTAAAACTGCCAAAGCCCCTGCATCGCGGGAAAGATTTCCGACTGTGCCCCTGCCACGCGCGCCAGCTCTCTTGCTCGGGCGTAAACCTTTTCGACATCCGGGTTTGCATAGCCGCGCACCGACATGAGTGGCGAGCCCAGGGCGAGAAGGAGCGCCAACTCCTTTTTGTCGCGATTCTCGCCCTCGGGCTGGGTCTTCAGCGCCTCAAGAGCGCGCGTATAGTGGTCGATGGCCTCGACCAAGGCGGAGCGTTGTGTCGCGCGCTGCCCCGCCTTGTCCCAGAACGCGATGGCCTCCTGCGGATGGCCCGCCTCGCTGTGGTGATAAGCGAGCAGCTCCGGCTGAAGCTCGGCTGTCTCCTTGAAAACCTCGGACAGAACCTGTGCGGTACGCCGATGATGGCGCTTGCGCTCGCTCCTGGCCAGAGACTCGTAGGCCGCCTGCTGGATGAGAGCATGCTTGAAGACATACTTCGACTCGGGCGGCCCTCCCTGCGATTGGAGGATGCCAGCTCCGGTCAAGATCTCCAGCCCTTCCTGGAGGCTCAACTCGTCGAAGGGCGAGACGTGCCGGATCAGCTCGTACTGAAACTCGCGGCCGAAGATCGAACCGACTTGTGCCAACTCTTTTCCGACGCCGCGCAACCGGTTCAGCTTTGTCAGGAGCAGATCGCGCAGCGTGCCGGGGATGGCCAACTGCGCCACCTGGGCCATCTCGTTCGACTGCCACGACTCGACCACCATGCGCGTCAGCTCCTCGATGAACAACGGGACGCCGTCGGTCGTCGCGGCGATGCGTTCGATCATCTCGGGGGGCAGGCCCTTGTGTTTCGAGACTTGTTCGATCATGGACAGCACGCTCGGCGAAGACAGCCTCTCGAGCGTGATCCTTTGAAAGTGCTGACACGTGGACCAAGGCGGGCGGAACTCGGGCCGCGCCGTGAGCACGACCAGAATCCGGGTTGACGGCAAGAAGTCGATCAGCATATTGAGATATTCGATGGTCGAATGATCGACCCAAGGCATGTCCTCCATGATGAAAAGCACCGGACGGTTCAGCGCCGTGCGCAGCAGCATGGAGACCAGAGCTTCGAGCGTCTTCATCCTCTGTTGCTCGGGCAGTAGGTTGAGTGGCGCATACTTCGACTCGAACGGAATCGAAAGGAGGGCACCAAATAGAGGCACCATTTCGTGCAGTGCGAAGCCGAGTGCACTGAGGTTGTTCTCGAGCTTCTGGACCTTGGTCTCGAGCGTGTCCTCGCGACGGATGTCCATTGACCGCAGGATCAGCTCGATAAGCGGGTGAAGGGCGCTGTTCTTGAAATGAGGCCAGCACTGGCCGGTGAGCAGGATGTTCTCTTCCTTGATAACCCTGTCCTTCAGGTTCTGGACGAGGCGGCTCTTGCCGATGCCAGGCTCGCCGCTCACAACGACGATCTGCCCGCGTCCCTTCTTTGCGTCGTCCCAGAGTTGCTCGAGCAAGGTCCGCTCCGTCTCGCGGCCGACGAAAGGCGTCAGCTGGGCCGAGAAAACCTGTTCGAAGCGGCTCGACGACTCCACTTCTCCGAGGACCCGATAAACGTGTGAACAGCCTCTGTCCGGTGCTCCTCCGTTGTCGTAGGGCTGAACCTGGCTGCGGAAGAGGCCGCGAGTCAATTCGAGCGTGGCCTGGCTCATCACGACCGAGCCGGCCAGCGCCGCCTCCGCAAGACGAACCGCAACGTTGGGGACATTCCCCTGCATCGTGGGAATCCCTTTTTCGCCCCCCGGCAGTCCTGGCAGGCCCACGAGCCCGCTATGGACGGCGATCCTGAAATCGAGACCGGCAGAATCTTGTCGGCCGTACTGCCGCATCGCCTGGGCGATCTGCAACGCCGCCCACACGCCGCGCTGGGCGTCATTCTCCTTCACGGCTGGGTAACCGAAACAGCAGAAGAACCTGCCTCCGACCGGCGTGCCGATGCACCCGTCCGCGCGCTTCACAGCGTCCACGGCCGCCTGGTAGAAGCGCCGGTCGGCGCTCGCGATGTCGTCGATATCCAGGGAGTCGAGCCCTCCGAGTTGGCACGCGAGAACGGTCAGCGGACGGCGCTCGATGTGCTGCGGCGAGAAGACGACCTGAGCTTCCGGTGAGTGGTGGGTGATCACTCGCTCCAGCTCATGGAGGGCCTCGATCATCTCCTGCGCGGTCTGGAAGCGGCCCTGCGGATCTTCATTGAGGGAAGTAGCAACAAGTCGATCGGCCTCCTCCGGGAGGGAAGGCATGACGAGGCGCACAGACGGGGCCAGAGCCCGGCCGCGTTCTTTCATCCGGAACTTTAGCTGCAACTCGAGTACCGTGTACGGCAAGCGTCCCGTTAGCATCTCGAATAGCATTACTCCGGCCGCCCAGATGTCCGTGCGAGCGTCCGGCGGCTGGCCGCGCCACAACTCGGGAGCCATAAAAGCGGGCGTTCCGGCAAAGCCGGTGATTGTAGGTGCGGCTTCGCTGCCATGCATGGAGCTGACGGGAGGGCGCTGGAAGCGCGAGATGCCAAAATCCAGGATCTTGGCGCGGCCGTCGCGCAGGATGAGGACATTGCTCGACTTGAGATCGCAGTGCACAATGCCGTTGGCATGCGCGTGTGAGAGACCCCGCGCAACCTGCGTCATGATCTGCGTTGCGCGCAGCGGGGTCATCCGGGAACGCTCCAGCATTAGGTTGAGCGATTGGCCGTCAAGCAACTCCATCACGATGAACGGCATGCCGTGATAGACATCCATGTCGAAGATCGCGACGATGTTTTCGTGGTTGAGCTTGGCGGTGACCTTCGCTTCGCGGCGGAGGAGCGCGACGAGCTGATCGGCGGGTATTCCCCCGTTCTGGAGAATCAGCTTGATCGCAACGATACGATCCAGATGCCGGTCGGTGGCGCGGAACACTTCCCCCATTCCGCCCGCCCCGAGCTTTTCGATGATCTCGAAGCGCTCGTTTTTCCCCAGACGGTCGCCGCGACCAGGCGACACCGCGAAGGGGCTCGCCACAGCCGGCCCGCTCGGAGACGTCGACCCTCCTGCCAGCTGAGTAGTCTGGCCGGAGCCGGTGTAATGGTCCGATCCGGGCATCTTCGCCTCCAGACTCGGCTTTGACCGCCTCGATCCAGTTCGCTTCGCTCTCGAACGAGCGTCAGGGGCCGCTCGCGAGAACTCTCAAATAACCTGCCACTTTGCCGACGGGGAGTTGGGCCAAGTAAGCCGCCGCTGGCAGCCTGGCTTCCCGCGCCAGCCTGAATGAGAGCCTGCACGGGAATTCGGTTCCATACCCTCAGATTAGAATCATATACAACGGAGCCCAGCCCCAACAAACCAAATTGTTTCCTGACTTAATCTCCGCGTACGATGAGTCGCACTCGATGCAGTTGCCTTAAGCGGCAAGTTCCCTGGCACGCTCGAACGACTTCCTGGGAACTCGCCCGAGTCAGCCTGTTGCGGCCTGGCGCGCAACAATAACCGGCTGCTTCTGACCAAGCGACCGTCCGACTGGACCAACGCCCATTGCCGAGGGAGCATTCCGCGTTCCAAAATTACCCCTCCGGAGCCGAACAGGTCGTGCTCACGCTAATGCCTTGATGCCAGAGGTTTTCTCGAGACTTCCACATTCCTCCATATTCCCCGTAGTAGAGGTAGACCGAACGCACAATCATCGGGACTAACCGTACGGTTAGGGCCGCCTATCGCTTCCGTTAGTCCGACTCGTTTGCTCCCTGGGGTACAAAACAATATATGAAGCCTTCGAGTCATCAGTGCCCCCGGCGAACGGACCAAACGCGCCCGATCAGAGCTGTTCGCTCGCAGGCAGTCGAATCACGGCGAACTATACTGCTCCAGAGCCCGTGGCGCTCCAAGCGCCCAGAGCACCGCTCGCCGGTGACGGAACGGGCGTGCTCGTGTATCTCGGGGCCGATCGACCATCTGTGGCCCTCTCGACCAGCGTCCTGAGTTTCGTAGGGTCGGTCCCCTGAAGTAGAATCTTTGGCGAATGATGACACGGAGGAAGCAATGCATGCCGACCGAGTGGAACTTTCATGGGACGCAGCGAAATCGAACTGGCTAGTCCGGGTTGAAGTGGGGGAGGAGACAATTCGTCGTCACTGTAAGATACCGAAGGATGCCGACGAGCAAACTCTGCGGTCTGTGGCGAAGAAGACTCTTCAGGAGGAAGGCTACGATCCGGATGTCGCAGAAATCAACATCCACCGCTAGTCGCTAGCAAGCCGGCTCCGCCTGGAAAGCGGCGACACAGATCTCTGACGAACCAGGAGTAGTATCGCTCCACTATTTCGCTGGCAGCTCTCGGATCTCCGAGAGTGTAACCAAACGAGGCACCAGCACTGCCTCGTCGCTGCTAGCAAGCGAGGGACTCCTGCAGCCCACAACACGGCACCCACAAGGCCCACAAGGGGGTCGCGTTTCTCTTCTGCGCGTAATATTGTATCCTTTCCGTTCCACGCAGCATCGAGGTCCTTCATGGCCGATAATCTTCCCGCCGCCTCCATTGCCGACTCAAGCCGCTTCAATCCTCGCACCGTCGTTTCGATTCTCTTACTCACCGTGCTGATCGCCGGGTTGATCGGTTACAAAACGCAGGGTGGACTCAGGCGAATCAGCAAATTGCAAGCTACGGGCTCACTCGGGTTACATCCGGAGGCCCTTCGTCGTCCTCCCGGACCTGAACTCATCGCCACCGGTGCGCAAACCCTCGCGTACCTGAAGATCGTCTGGCCCGCGCTGGTTTTCGGTGTGCTCATCAGCGCCGCGGTCCAGGCAACGATTTCGCCAGGACGTTTAGCGACTCTTTTCGGACAAGGCGAGATGAAGCCGCAGCTTGCAGCTGCAGCGGCGGGCGCTCCACTCATGTTGTGCTCTTGCTGCGTGGCGCCGATTTTCCCCGCGGTGTACCGCCGGAGCCAGCGCCTGGGGCCTTCCTTGGCATTCACGCTGGCGGCCCCTTCTTTAAACCCCGCTAGCCTGGCATTCACGTTCATGATATTTCCCCTCGCCCTGGCCGGGACGCGTTTGATCATGGCTTTGCTTTTGGTGGTCATAGTTTCCGCTCTGGTGGCGCGTGTTGCCGGACCCGTGCCGGTGCGCGCAGCTGCCGTGGACGAATTCGCGGAAAGGGGAGACGGGGCGCGTGACTTCGTCCGTGCATATTTGCGCTCGCTCGCCTATATCACCGTGCGGACGGTACCGTGGATCTTGTTGGGTATCTGGGTTTCCATGGTGATTGCGAACAACATCCCGACCGAGACGCTGGCTTCGGGGGGGTCGAAGGTGCTGATTCTGCTCCTGGTGGCGACAGGAGCGTTGCTGCTCACCTTGCCCTCTTTTTTCGAGATCCCTCTGGCCCTTTCCCTGCTGGCCGGAGGAGTTTCCGCCGGCGCCGCCGTTGCGGTGTTAATAGCTGGCCCGGCAATTAATCTCGCGTCCTTGCTCGTGATTGCGCGGCAAAGTCACTGGAAGGTTGCGCTGCTGGTGGGGGCGGGCGTTTGGGTGACCGCTGTTGCCGGGGGCCTGTTGATTGGCTAGTATTTGTTTGGTTTTAGCGGCGGGAGGTGAAGTGTGGCGACTTTTCGGCAAGCGCCGGGCCACGTCACGGTGGAAAGTGACGCGATCCTTGCTTCCTGGGTAAGAGATGCTCGCTTAAGGACACTGGAGTTAGTTGCGGATCTGTCCGACGAACAGCTCATGGGTCCCCAGCTGCGGATCGTCAACCCCTTGATGTGGGAAATCGGGCACGTAACGTGGTTCCAGGAAAAATGGGTCCTCCGCCATGCAGGCGGTGAAGCACCACTCCGCGCTGACGGGGACTCCCTGTACGACTCAGCTGCCATCCCCCACGACAGTCGCTGGGATTTGCCGCTGCCCTCTCGCGGCGACACACTCGCATACCTTTCATCCGTTCGCGACCGGATCCTCGAAAGGATCGAGCGCGGCGGGCTCACCGAGCGCGATCGTTATTTCATCAAGCTGGCGGTTTTTCACGAAGACATGCACACGGAAGCATTCACTTACGCGCGCCAGACGCTTGGCTATCCCCCACCCGTTTTTTCCGGCGTGAAGCCATTGGAGACCCGACAGGCGGACGGCCTGACGGGCGACGCGGAGATTCCGGGCGGGAGGTTCCTCCTCGGGGGGGCTCGCGATGAGCCGTTTGTCTTCGACAATGAAAAGTGGGCTCATCCCGTCGAAGTGCGTCCGTTTGCCATCGCTCGCGCGCCGGTGACGCAAGGCGAATTTGCGGAGTTTGTCGAGGCCAAGGGTTACAGCCGGAAAGAATTCTGGAGCGAACCAGGATGGACCTCGCGCGAAGGCCTTGGTGCAGAGCATCCCGTGTACTGGAAGCCCGAATCTGCGGGACGCTGGTTGCGGCGGAATTTTGATCATTGGGTGCCGCTCGAGCCGCATCGTCCTGTGCTGCACGTCAACTGGTGGGAGGCGGAAGCGTACTGCAACTGGGCGGGGCGCAGATTGCCGACCGAGCTCGAATGGGAAGTGGCCGCCTCAGCCGCACCAAAGCATTTAGAAAGGGAGCTCGGGGATGCGAAGCGCCGCTTTCCTTGGGGCGATGACTCAGCGGGACCGCAGCACGCCAACTTGGGCTGGCGGGCAATGGGTGCTGTGGATGTGAACGCCCTGCCGGCAGGCGACAGCGCTTTCGGCTGCCGCCAGATGATCGGCAACGTTTGGGAATGGACCGCGAGCGACTTTGGCCCATACCCAGGATTCGAAGTCGATCCCTACCGCGAGTATTCACAGCCGTGGTTTGGCACGCACAAGGTGCTGCGCGGGGGCGCCTGGCCGACGCAGCCGCGCTTGCTCCGCAATACCTGGCGGAACTTCTACACGCCAGATCGCCGCGACGTATGGGCAGGATTCCGCACCTGCCGCCGTAATATCAACGAGTGAAGATCGCACTAGTTACGCCGGCACCTGCGCAGTTTCATACCGGGAACCGGACAACAGCTGATCGCTGGGCACGGCTTCTGAGCCAACTCGGGCACCAAGTCAACGTCCAGAAAAGCTGGGACGGGGAAGAATGTGACCTGTTGATCGCGCTACACGCGCGGCGCAGCTTTCCTGCGATTCAACGTTTCCGGCAAAAGCATCCGATTGCCCCGCTCGTTGTCGCGCTGACCGGCACCGATCTTTATGGCGACTTGGAGAGCAGCGCGGAAGCAATTTGTTCGTTGGAGCTAGCGTCTCGGATCGTGGTCCTGCAAGCGCTCGCCGCCGAGGCCGTCCCCGAAAGCGCCCGGCGAAAAGTGCGCGTGATCTACCAATCTGCTGAGCGCCCCTCCCCATCGGCACGGGGCGAGGAGAGCCGCTTCCAGGTTTGCGTACTCGCGCACCTGCGGGCAGTCAAGGATCCCTTGCGGGTCGCGTATGCGGTGCGCGGGTTGCCGTCTTTGTCCAAGATCCAAGTGAAACATGCTGGAGCCGTGCTCGACCCTGATTTCGGCAGGCAAGTGGAAGCCGAACAGCGCGCGAATCCGCGGTACCACTGGCTGGGACCACTAGCGCACGAGAACGCCATGGATCTGTTGGCTCGCTCTCATATGCTGGTGCTCACGTCGCAGCTTGAAGGCGGAGCCAACGTCATCAGCGAAGCAATCGCTATATCCATACCAGTCATTTCGTCGCTCATACCAGGCTCGGCGGGTATCCTGGGGTCGGACTATCCGGGATATTTTCCGGTCGGCGACAGCGCGGCACTTCGGGAGCAGTTGTTGCGCGCGGAATCTGACGACGGGTTTTATCGAGACCTCCAACAATGGGTCGCAAGGTTGCACCCCCTGGTGAGTGCGAGCCGGGAGCTCGAGACCTGGGGGGCCTTGTTGAGCGAACTCACTTGAACGTCGGCGGTGCACAACGGCTGTGGATCGCGGATTGCCTCGACGGCGGCAACCATTAGAACAGCACTCGGAGCACCGCTCGCAGGATCCCACTGCTTGAGGACCACTATTTCTCAATCAGCGGCTGCGCTTTTTGCGCTGGCCACTGTGGGCTCACTGGCCCCGGTCGCGTGCGCGCGCCTCCAGGGTTGAATAGGCACGTTTCCTCTGATCATCGCTTGCAAAACTCCGCCAAAGAAAAGGTAAGGATGCGCCGACGGAAGGGCGCTGACCTCGTCCAGTTGCTGCCGCAACTCCGCCGGGAGGGTAAATTCCAGGGCTCGGAAGTTGTCTTCCAACTGGGCGAGCTTGGTCGCTCCAATGATCGTTGAAGTCACTCCCGGCTGTGTGACCACCCAATTCAATGCGACTTGCGCGGGTGTCTTGCCGAGCTTTTTGGCCACCTCGACGACTGAATTCACAATGCGCCAATTTTGCTCGCTCCTAAGAACTTTTCCGAGCACCGGATGATCCTTGGTCTGCTCTAGCCGCCCCTCACCGCGCCCGGAGTCCCCTTCGCGCCTGTACTTGCCTGCCAAGAAGCCTCCGGCAAGCGGGCTCCACGGGCAAACCGCCAGTCCCAATTCCTGCGCTACAGGGATGTGCTCCCGCTCGATATTTCGCTCGACGAGCGAATACTCCAGTTGGAGCGCCGCGACGTGGTCCTTGCCTTCCTTTTCTGCCAGGGTGTACGCGCGTGCCACATACCACGCTGGTGTATCGGAGAATCCGTAATGGAGGATTTTCCCTTCGCGTACCAGATCATTCAAAGTGGACGCGACCTCCTCGACGGGTGTTACCGTGTCCCATGCGTGCAGCCAGTACAAATCGATGTAATGCGTCCTGAGTCTGTCGAGGGATCGATGCAACGCCCGGTATATGTTCTTGCGACCGTTTCCACCTGCGTTCGGATTTGCCGGGTCGCCACTGAATGTGAATTTCGTCGCCAGCACAACGCGGTCGCGCAGCCTGCTCTCCTGGATGAATTTGCCGAGCAACTCCTCGCTTTTCCCGTTGGTATAGCCGTCCGCGGTATCAAGCACGTTCCCGCCCACTTCGAGGTAGCGATCGAAAATCGCACGCGCCGTGGACTCCTCCGACCCCCAGCCCCATTCGGTCCCGAATGTCATCGTCCCCAGTGTCAGCGGGCTGACCCGCAGTCCTGAGCGCCCCAGAGTCA
>DATFTB010000165.1:0-8394 GCA_035262325.1 Candidatus Acidiferrum sp. | reverse complement strand
GGCTGTGGATGAAACTCTGGCCCGGCTGCACGAAGTTACCGCTCCCAATCAAGTAACGAGCGAGTTCGATCGCCCGCATGCCGTGCCAGTGAGTGCACCCCAGTTCGTGCGCCAGGTAACAGCAAAAATGTTTGAAGGGCGGGGTGACCAGATTCCGGTAAGCCTGATGCCAGTGGACGGCACTTTTCCCTCCGGCACAGCCGCGTGGGAGAAGCGCAACATCGCGGCTAATGTGCCTGTTTGGCGGCCCGATCTTTGTGTTCAATGCGGACAGTGCAGCTTCGTTTGCCCGCATAGCGTGATTCGGGCGAAATATTACGACCGATCGCGTCTGGAGCGCGCACCGCAAAGCTTCAAGTCGGCTCCAGTGAACGCTCGTGGCTATCCAGACGTCCGCTTCACCTTGCAGATTTACGTCGAGGACTGCACGGGGTGCGGATTGTGCATCGAGGCCTGTCCTGAGCACAGCCCGGCCGATCCAGGCATCAAGGCAATCAACCTCGAGTCCAAACCGCCTCTGGTCGAAACCGAGCGCGCAAACATACCGTTTTTCGAGAGCCTGCCGGTCAATGACCGCGCACGTGTCGACTTCGGCGACGTACGCGGCATTCAATTCCTGGAGCCACTGTTCGAGTTCCCTGGGGCTTGCGCGGGCTGTGGCGAGACGCCCTATCTCAAGCTTCTCTCCCAGCTGTTTGGCGACCGGATGATGGTCGCCAACGCGACTGGCTGTTCCTCGATTTACGGCGGGAACCTTCCCGTTACGCCCTGGAGCAGTAACCATGAGGGCCGCGGCCCGGCCTGGTCCAACTCCCTGTTTGAGGACAACGCAGAGTTCGGACTCGGCTTCCGCCTTGCCGCCGACAAGCATCGCGAACTTGCGGCCACGCTTCTCAGGTCGCTTGCCTCGGAACTTGGCGACGATCTCGTCGAGGCCATCCTGAGCGCACCGCAGATTCAGGAATCGGAAATCCGCGCACAAAGAATACGGGTAGCTGAGCTCAAGACAAAGCTCCTGAAGTTGGCCGATCGCAATCCCACGGCTCGTGACCTTCTCTCCGTTGTGGGTCACTTGGTCCGCCGCAGCATTTGGATCGTGGGCGGCGATGGCTGGGCCTATGATATCGGCTATGGCGGCCTCGACCACGTGCTCGCGGCGGGCCGCGAAATCAATGTGCTGGTTCTTGACACAGAGGTTTATTCCAATACTGGCGGCCAGGCCTCGAAGGCGACGCCGCTAGGCGCAATCGCGAAGTTTGCTGCCGCGGGCAAGCGCGTTGCCCGCAAGGATCTGGCCTTGCAAGCCATTGCCTATGGCAATGTGTATGTCGCTCAGGTCGCTATGGGCGCCAACCCTCAGCAAACTTTGCAGGCATTCCGTGAAGCGGAGGCTTACGAGGGGCCATCCCTAATCCTTGCCTACTGCCACTGCATTGCTCACGGTTTTGACCTGCGGTATGGCATGAGACAGCAGGATTTGGCGGTGGCGAGTGGCTATTGGCCGCTGTTTCGCTACGTCCCCGCCATGCGCGAAATCGGCGAGAGTCCCTTTCGCTTGGACTCGCCGCGACCCACGATTCCGCTGAAGGATTATGTCTACAACGAGCTTCGCTACTACGCTCTCTCACTGACGCGCCCAGACGAAGCGGCTGCACTTCTCCGGCAGGCTCAAGCCGACGTTGACGAGAAATATCGCACGTATGAGCAATTCGCTGCTCTTCCAAGCGGGCCGACGCCAGCGCAGGTAACAACGGCAGTTGCCAAATCTCAAGAGCCGAAAAATCGCGAGCAGTGAAGGGTCACCCAGAATGGATCTAACTACACAGTACCTGGGCCTGATTCTGAAAAATCCGCTTGTGGCGGGAGCAGGCCCGCTTACAGGAGACTTGGACAATATTCGTCGCCTCGAAGACTCTGGAGCCGGCGCCGTTGTATTGCCGTCGATCTTCGAGGAACAAATTGAACACGAGCGACAGCTCATCGAGCACATGGACGCAGTTGGCGCGGACAGCTATCCAGAGGCTTTGAGCTACTTTCCAACGATATCTTCTTATCGTCTCGGTCCCGAGCCTTACTTGGAGCTGATTCGTAGGGCCGTTGCAGCTGTCGATATCCCGGTTATTGGCAGCCTGAACGGAACCAGCAATCGCGGATGGGTGAGTTATGCCCGGCAAATAGAGGAAGCTGGCGCCGGCGGCTTGGAGCTGAACATCTACATCGTCCCGGCGGACCTAAGGATAGGGGGGAACGAAGTCGAGCAGGGCTACCTGTCGATATTGCGGGCGGTGAAGGAAGCCGTGACCATTCCAGTCGCCGTCAAGCTCAGCCCGTATTTCAGCTCGATGGGCCACCTGGCTACCGCGCTCGTTGAGGCTGGTGCAGATGGTCTCGTGCTGTTCAATCGGTTCTATGAGCCGGATATCGATCTCGAACAGCTCGCCTTGCTCCCTAATCTCGATCTCAGCACTCCAGCGGAAATTCGCCTTCCTCTGCTTTGGATTGGTGTCTTGTCGGGGCGCATCCGCGCCTCGCTCGCCGCCAGCACTGGCGTCGACAGCGCCAATGAGGTCATAAAGTACCTGCTTGCGGGTGCGGATATTGTGATGAGCACTTCGGCACTTCTCCGGCACGGCATTGCGCACATGAAAGCGCTCGTCGATGGACTCAAAGACTGGCTCACAGCGCGCGACCTCAATACGCTGACCGCATCCGGGGACGCTTAAGCCAGTGCAATGTCGCGGACCCGACGGCATTCACGCGCGCAAATTACATCCGGATATTGCAGGGCTATCAGTCAGATCGCTAATCTGCCAGTCGGACTCGTCGGTTCCCCGCAAGCTTCGTAGCCGTGATCCTCCAAATGCCGATCTGGCACCGATCAGCGCTCGAAAATCATCCCCGGACTTCACCCTGAGCGAATCGGCGGGGGCCTCCTGCTTACCGCTACGATCACGTGAAGAAAGCCGTGTTGGTCATCGTAAGAGCCGACGACTCGTCCGCTGTTGTCATCCCGGTTGGGCAACTAGTCTTGAGCAAATTGTCGCACCGATTTTGACCGCTGCTGCCGGATTTCCTGAAGGTAATGTGCCATTATTGGTGGTGGCTGTAGGTCGAGAGATCAGCTATAGTGAAACTAATCGGCTATGAAGGTTGCGTTAGGCCTCGGGTTGGTTCTCGCCACCGGCTTCTCCGCGTCTTCGGCGCAACTGCCGAAGGAATGCAAGCCAAATTCTGATAACGAGGAGGCCATTCGCGATAGCCCGTCTGCCAAAGTGTATGGTCAAACCGGCCACTGGTTCGAAAAGCAGGGTAACCTGAAGTGCGCGCTTGCCGCGTATGAAGCGGCGATTCAACTCGAACCGAGCTCCGCCGAAGCTCATTACAACCTCGGGGCAGCGCACGTCCGTGCACAACAGTTCACCGCCGCAGCCGCCGAATTTCGTCTCGCCTTGCAGTACAAGCCCGATATGGCTTTGGCGCACAGCTCCCTTGGCTCGGTGTTAATGGATCTGGGGAAATCCGCCGAGGCGGAAACAGAGTTTCGCGCTGCTCTCCGCCTCAACCCGAAACTTGTCCCAGCTGTTGTAGGTCTCGGCATGGTTCGCGCCAATCAAGGCGATGACCAAGGAGCCGAAAAGCTATTACGGCAGGCCCTTGAACTTGATGCGAACAATGCGAAGGCGCACCTCAATCTCGGGCTGGTTCTGGCGAAACAGGAGAAATTCACGGAAGCCGAAACGGAAGTCGACCAAGCCGTGAAGTTGGCACCAGAGGACGCAGCAGCTCTCGCCGCGGCGGGGAGAGTCAAGGTTCGCTTGGGCAAAACCACCGAGGGAATTGGGCTCGTGCGCAAAGCTGTCACGCTCGCGCCGCAATCCGCCGTCGCGCATCTCGATTTGGGCATGGTTCTGGCCGAGAGCTACGATCTGGCGGGTGCTTTGACCGAAGAGAGCGAAGCGGTCCGCCTGGCTCCCAGGTCCGCGTTAGCCCACCTGAATCGTGGCCGGGCGCTCCTCGATCTCGGACGTAACGCGGAGGCAAAACCCGACCTAGAACTCGCTAGCCATCTCGCTCCCCAGATGCCAGAGCCTTACTACTTTCTGGCCTTGATCGAGAAGCAAGCCGGCAACTACAGTCGTGCCATCCCCTTGCTGAAGAATGTCGTTAAGTTGCGGCCACGCAATGCTACGGCCTGGAATTTGCTTGGGCAATGTTACGAATCCACGTCGCAGACCCAGGAAGCCGTCGCGGCCTGGAAACAGGCAGTCGCGGTGGACCCTGACAATACACAAGCGCTCTGGGGCCTCTCGCGAGCCCTGAAGCCAACAGACCCTGACGAGGCGGCCCGCCTCATGGCGCGCTACACCGAAGTGCAGAAGAAACATCGCATCGTTGATGAAGCCGGCACGCTAGGGAATGATGCCCTGGCGGCCGGCAAGGCGCATGACTGGCCCGAAGCGATCCGCCAGTTTCAGAAGGCAATTGAAGTGTGCGGTGACTGCGCCATCAAAGCGGATTTGCATAAGAAACTTGGCCTGACGGAATGCCAGATGGGCGATATTGAGAAGGGCGAAATGGAACTCCGCCTGGCGCAAACTTTGAAACCCGCGGACCCGGATATCGAACGGGCTCTGCAGCGAATTGCTTTGGCGCGCGCGAAGGTAAGTGCATCCGACCCCAACCGTCACAAGGCGAATTGATGCGCATCCCCTGGCTGCGTAGCTCGTGGATTTCCTCCAGTGCAGTTGCGGCCTTCATACTGGTTTCCTCTCTGTTGTTACCGTGTCAGGGCCGCGCGCAAATGGCTTCGTCCGGTGCCAAGGACCAGCCTGCGCACCCGCTTCCTCGCGGAATGAAAGCGCCATCTGTGAATTTCCAAGATGTTGCGGCCCGGGCGGGGCTCACGGCTGTGATTGTCTCTGGCGATTTGGACCAGAGCGCGGTGATCGAAAATACGGGCACAGGCGTAGCCGTCTTCGACTACGACAACGACGGCTTGCCGGACATTTTTTTTGTGCAAGGCAACCGTTTAAAGCCGGACACAACTCTCACCCCGCATCTCTACCACAACCTTGGTGGACTTCGCTTCGAGGACGTCACCGAGAAGGCCGGCATCGCGCATACCGGATGGGGCCAGGGTGTGTGCGCCGGTGACGTTGATAACGACGGAAACGTAGACCTCTTCCTCACCCAGTGGGGCCACAATGTATTCCTTCACAACACCGGAAAGGGCACATTCCGCCACGAAACGCGAGAGCGTGGCTTGGACAGTCCCGGCGCGCGGTGGAGCACCGGCTGTGCGTTCATCGACTATGACCGCGATGGGTGGCTCGACCTCGTTGTGGCCAATTACATCGACTTCGACTCTCAGCAGCCGCCACGCCCGCGCGAGCGCAGCGGTTGTCAGTGGAAGGGAATTCCCGTACCCTGCGGGCCGCGGGGCCTCAAGGGTGAAACCGTGACCCTGTACCACAACGACGGCCACGGCCACTTCACCGAGGTCACCAAACAGGCCGGCATCCAGACGCCTCCCGACTATCACGGCTTCACTGTATTGACCGGCGATTTCGATAACGATGGCTGGCCCGATTTCTTTGTGGCTTGTGATTCCAGCCCAAGTCTCTACTTCCACAACAAAAAAAACGGTACCTTCGAAGAGATGGGACTAGCCTCGGGACTGGCTGTCAATGAGACTGGTCGCGAGCAGGCCGGTATGGGAGCGACGGCCGCCGATTATGATGGCGATGGCTACCTGGACATCTTCAAAACCAATTTTTCGAGTGATACCAACACCCTCTATCGGAACCTGGGTGACGGCACGTTCACCGATGTCACTACGCGCGCCGGCCTCGCCGTTCAAACCCGCTACGTTAAATGGGGCACGGCCTTTATTGACTTCGACAACGACGGCTGGAAGGACCTATTTGTCGCCGCCGGACACGTCTATCCTTTTGTCGATAAGTATGGCGTGGGTGAACAGTTTCGCCAGCCGCGCCAACTCTATTGGAATCGTGGAGATGGGGAGTTTTTCGATATGTCTTACACTGCGGGCCCCGGTATTACCGCCGGACATTCTTCGCGGGGAGTTGCCGTTGGAGACCTCGACAACGATGGATCCGAAGAGATCGTGGTTGTCAACCTATTTGAGCCCCCTTCTTTGCTAAAAAATTTCGGTCCTCACGGCAATGCTCTCCTAGTGCGGGCGCTAACCGCCTCTGGCCGCGATGCGATTGGCGCGCGAATTACCGTGACCTCCAGCCGCGGGAGCCAAATCGATGAAGTGCGCAGCGGCGGGTATTTCCTCTCCCAGAGTGACTTTCGCATCCACTTTGGCCTCGGCCCAGCCACCAAGGTGGACGTCACCATACGCTGGCCCCAGGCCGACACGGAAACCTTCAAGGATGTCGCGGCGAACCAGGAGATCATCGCTCAGGAGGGTAAGGGTATCGTCGAACGGCATCCACTTTCGTCCCCTCCGAGTGGCCCCCCTCACCAGCGCTGAACGCCAGTCGCGCCAGAGCCGGGACAGGCAGATCCAGAACAGGCGGTCGCCAAAGGTTAGTTTCGGGCGTTTTGCAGCGGACCGTTGAAGCACGCCGATTTGGTGGCGCAGAGCTATGTTCTCGAGCTGCAGGGCAGCACGCGGACGCAAGACCGAGGACAGAGTCGCAAGCAGTGTCGTGAGAAAAATCAGCATCGGCGAGAATTATGAAGGAAGAACAAGACTCACGCGCTCAGACATTTCGAGATTCTCGGGAGGCACAGGAAACGGATTCCGTGAGGCTGCTTTCATCATGGACGCGTTACCGCCCATCGTTATACTTTCGCTTAGAACTTGTACTCTTTCTTGACCAGCTCGTGGAACTCGTCAAGACCCTCGCACTGCTTCTTGCCTTTGTGAGTGATCACTGTGCACACAGGCTTGCCCATCGGCGTACTCAGCGCCGTAGTCGCCGGCATGAGGACACCACTGACGAAGACGGCAACGGTTGCATCAGTGACGACCTTGGAGAGGGCTTCAGTGTACGACATATCGATGTTGCTACGATAAACGACACGAATAAGGCAGGCACCCTTCGTGAAGTGAACATCGTAAGAGCCGCCCATCCGACCTTCCTTCACACCTTTATCGAAGTATGCTTTCGCGGCTTCGGGGCAAGAGGCTTCAGTGATAGAAGGTACCGATTGTGAAGCGGGAGATGTTGGAGACACTGGACGGGGGTGAGCAGCGCTGTAAGCAGCCGCGACTTCGGCAATGCCCGTGAGCCGGCCACCCGCTGACGGAGCGGTTGTTGTCGTGATAGAAGGTACCGATTGTGAACGGGGAGATGTTGGAGACACTGGACGGGGGTGAGCAGCGCTGGAAGCAGCCGCGACTTCGGCAATGCCCGTGAGCCGGCCACCCGCTGGCGGAGCGGTTGTTGTCGTGTTGCTTGTGCAGTTTTTAAGGCTGCCTCCGCTTCCATCATAAGTTTTTGTGCAGTTCGTTTGTGTTTGTGTCTGCGACGACCCGTCTGTGGGTTGGGTGGTTGTTGTGCAGTTGGTGTAACTGGCGCCCGCTCCGTCTGGAGTCGTGGTGCAACGTGTAGACGATTGGGCGTATGTCGTTGCTGCCAGGAACATCCAGAGCGCAGGAAGAACCGAATAACGCGAGATGCACAGCTTGAGCATTTTCATTTCAGAGACCCCCTTGCCAGGCTGCCGAATTGGTCGGGGACTTACGGTGCTTCCAACAGCATTTGAATATTTTGAAACTCAACGCTTACAAACGAAACTCTCGGCATTCCTCGGTTGTGGCGCACACGTTACCTGTACCGATTGCCAGCCTCACGCCCGGCCTCACCTGCCACAAATAGACCAGCGCCGTCGCGTCCTTCCCATAGTCCACTTGCAGTCGTACACCACGGCGCCGACTGCAAGGTTCATTTGTCCCTAACGAAAATTCCGTGTGGCGCGCTGGTGGGTTTTCCGTGGAGCCGTGACTAGGCGAGCGGCTCGAGTAGCAAATTTGCGCACAGAACCTGAGAACCTGCGGACGACCGAGCAAAGATGCAGTGGATGCAGGCGGAACGGTCGACCAAAAAATCATGAGCACGTATCCGATATTCAGGCTGCTCGTCGTTCGTAGCGATGGTGCAGTCCACCCGCTTGGCGAACGGCCACGACCGACCCGATTTCGGGTGGTCCGGACGCGCCCAGAAAGAACTTCCTGCCCCGTTTGCTTCTCAGCGAAAACGCGCATCCGGTTAAGCTCTAACGTTAATCAGGCTCTGCGTTTGCTAGCGAGCTAGTTCTTAGTCTTTTTCTTGATGGCCATTTTGACTTCTTTGCCGCTGATATCGAGAACGTAAGCGTGATGACCTTCGACGGCAACTTTTGTCGTACCAACGAGTG
>DATFTB010000164.1:0-4661 GCA_035262325.1 Candidatus Acidiferrum sp. | reverse complement strand
TATCAAAGCAGCGACGAAGCCCCGAGCCTTACTGGCCTTGGCCTCCTCGAGGGCCGCGTCGAGCATTTGCCCCAAAGCGTGAAGCTCCCTCACATGGGATGGAACCAGCTCCAGGTTTTGCGGCCGAGCCGTCTCCTCGACGGAATCTCGCTCGCCGCCTATTTTTATTTCGCTCACTCTTACGCGGCTCCTGCCGGCGGTGCGGAGACAGTGGCCACTTGCGAGCATGGCCGTGAATTCACGGCTGTTCTGGAAAACGAATCGGCTTTCGGAGTGCAGTTTCACCCTGAAAAAAGCGGCGCGCCCGGCGCGAAGCTGCTTGAGAATTTTCTGAGGCTCGCCGCATGACGCTGGCTCACCGGATTGTCGCCTGCCTCGATACGGACGGGGTGCGTGTCGTGAAAGGCGTGCATTTCGAGGGCCTGCGCGACGCCGGTGATCCCGTGGAACTCGCGGCGCGGTATAACGCCGAGGGCGCCGACGAACTGGTGGTGCTCGATATCGCTGCGGCCCGCGACAACCGCCCCACGTTCCTCGATACCATCCGCGGCGTTGCCGAGCAACTCGCCATCCCGCTAACTGCTGGCGGCGGCATTCGATCGCTCGAGGATGCCCGCGCGGTTGTGCGCGCCGGGGCAGACAAGGTAACCGTGAACACGGCAGCGGTCAAGCGTCCGGAGCTGCTTGGAGAACTCTCGCACGAATTTGGGACCCAGGCCGTAGTGCTGGCGATCGACGCGAAACGTGAGAATCGGTCCTGGCAGGTCCGCGTGCGCGGCGGGCGTGCACCTACCGAATGGAACGCGGAGGATTGGGCGCATCGCGGAGTGGAGATGGGCGCAGGTGAAATTCTTCTGACCTCGGTCGATCGCGACGGCACGCAGTCCGGGTTTGATCTGGCCCTCACTGCAGCCATCAGCCGTGCCGTGAGCGTGCCTGTGATCGCCTCCGGCGGAGCAAAACTGCCGCAGCACTTTCTTGACGTCTTCAGGGAGGGTGCCGCCGATGCAGCCCTGGCGGCTTCGATCTTTCATGACCAGGTGCAATCCATTCGCGCGTTAAAAGAGTTTCTCCAATCGAGCGGCGTCGCTGTGAGACTTCCGTGCTGATTCCGTGCATTGATCTGCAAGGCGGCCAGGCGGTGCAGCTTGTGCGCGGGCGCAAACGGGAGCTGGCAGTTGCCGATGTTTTGGGTCTGCTAGATCGGTTCGGGCGCCACCGCTGGCTTCATGTAATCGATCTCGATGCAGCCATCGGTAAGGGCCAGAACAATCGCCTCCTGAAACAGCTCTGCGTCGAAGCCCGCCGCAAACACGGAATGAAGGTCCGCGTGGGCGGGGGCATCCGGACATTACGGCGTGCTGAGTCGCTCGCCAACCTGGGCGTTGAGCAGATCATCGTTGGCAGCGCCGCCTTTCGCCGCGGTCGACCTAATTTGTCGTTTCTGAAGAAGCTTCGAAGCCGCGTGGGCCGAAAGCGCCTGGTTGTGGCGCTCGACACAGCCAACGGCCGCGTTGTCATTC
The DNA here is from genome assembly GCA_035262325.1 of Candidatus Acidiferrum sp. Taxonomy (GTDB): domain Bacteria; phylum Acidobacteriota; class Terriglobia; order Acidiferrales; family UBA7541; genus Acidiferrum. The sequence continues at coordinate 3,138 of DATFTB010000164.1, read as the reverse complement.
ACGGCTGGCGCACCCGGCTGTCTGTTGCACCCACACAAGTGATGTCCGTACTGGCGCCTTTCTGTAACGGATTCCTGTGCACCGATGTGGACCGCGAAGGAACGATGAAAGGAGCGAATCTCGCCTGGTTTCGGGCGCTACGACAGGCGACGAACCGCCCTATCATTGCCGCCGGTGGAATCTCGACGACGCGAGAAATCCGCGCCCTGGAGAGAATCGGAATGGACTCGGCGGTAGGGATGGCGCTGTACCAAAACCGTGTGCGTTGACCAAGCTCCAAGTAAAAAAGCCTTCGGGCCCGGGCGCTTTCGGCTGGATGGCTCCTGCAGTAGGATATTTTCCGTGTGCCTTCCCGCACCCGCTCTCTCCCGCGAGTCTTCAAGGCGCGCAAGTGGCAAGGAAAACCTTAGCACTTGATGCGAAAAAGTGAGGCGTTATGCTGGTTTCTTTCCGACCCTGCGGACCCAAAGATCACACCACGGTTTTGAAGCTGGCCGTTGCTTATTACCGCTTCGACAAAATTCCGTATGATCTGCGTTCCTTGACCAAGGGGCTTGACACGCTGCTGCGGAACTTCTCATTGGGCCAAGCGTGGCTGATGGAGTGCCACAAAAAGCCGGTCGGCTACGCCGTTCTCACGTACAACTTCGATCTTGAATACGGTGGCCTCGAAGGCATGCTGACGGACTTGTACGTAGACAAGCATTACCGCAACCGCGGCGTGGGGTCGCTGGCCCTTTATGAAATCGAGGATTTTTGCCGGGAGCGGGGCATCCGCGCGATTGAACTTCAGGTGCTTCACCGCAACAAAGCGGCAGAGACGTTCTATCGCAAGGCTGGCTTTCGCGTTCTTCCGCGCAAAGTGATGCTGCTCGATGTGCGGCCACCGGAAAAGATGCCGGCGCGGCGCGCCAACGCTGTTCGGACAAACTAAAAGGGTATTCATCGCACGAGGCACTTCGACTGGAGTAGAGGGACTTCTCACGTGCGCAGAATCCATGACGAGTACCACGAGAGCCGAGCGGGTAGGGACGCGCTAGCGCAGGTAGGCGTCGGTAATGTACTGTTGCACCATGCGCTGGGTATTGAAAAAAGATCCGTTGATGGCAATGGCGTGCTGCATGACGGAAAGGTAGCGGCTGCGATCCTCGTAGAAGAGCGGAAGAATCACGTTTTCGAGTTTCGAATACAAGCTTTCGGCGTCAGCCGCGTTGTTTGTCGCGGTGTCGGGAGCGGGGTCGCTACGGTGCGGTTCGCCAATCGACCAGCCGGTCACGCCCTCGATGTGGCCCTCGACCCACCAGCCGTCGAGAATGCTGAGGCTCGGCACGGCATTCAGCGCCGCTTTCATTCCGCTGGTGCCTGAAGCCTCCAAAGGATATTGTGGCGTGTTCAACCACAGGTCGCCGCCGGCCGTCAGCTTCCCGCCGAGGTCAAGGTCGTAGTCGTCGAGGAACACGATCGGCACGGCCTTCTTCAATGCCCTTTTGGCCTTGAAAATTCGCTTGATGATTTCTTTCCCGCCAGCGTCCTTCGGATGCGCTTTGCCGGCGAAGACAATCTGGAACGCACCGACATTTTTGGCGATCTGCCTCAGACGATCGAGGTCGTTCAGAATCAGGTCGGCGCGCTTGTAGCCGGTCGCGCGGCGCGCAAAACCGATGGTGAACGCCTCCGGGTCAAGTCTCAGACCGCTCTTTTTCCGCACCGCCTCGAGCAGGTCGTGCTTCGCGAGCAAATGCGCGGCCCACACTTCTTCGGGCGGCAATCCGAGAGCGCCGCGCAAACTGTAATTGTCCTCCCGCCACGATGGGATGTGCCGGTCAAAAAGATCACGAAAAGACGGCGAGGCCCAGGTCGCCGCATGCACGCCGTTGGTGATCGCTTCGATGGGCACGTTCGGAAACATTTTGCGGGAAACGACACCATGAAGCTTCGCCACACCATTCACATAATTGCTAAGGCCGAGGGCAAGGTAGGTCATGTTCAAGGAAGCTCCGCGTTTCGCTGCTTCCTGCAAATCGGGATAGGACTGCTCGACCTGCAAGATGCTCTTGATAAGGTCGACCGAAGATTCGTCGTTCTGATCGAACAAGCGATTCTGATCGGGAAAAAGCCGCGTGAGATATTCGACGGGGAACTTGTCGTGTCCGGCAGGCACGGGCGTGTGGGTAGTGAAAACACACTTGCTCCTCACCTTCTCGATATCGTCGCCTTTAATCGAGGAGCGGCCGGCTTGCTGGCACTCTTCGTCGAGCAATTCGATGGTCAGCAACGCCGCATGGCCTTCATTCATGTGGTAGCGCATGAGCTCGGTGTGCCCGAGTGCGCGCAGCATGCGCACACCACCGATGCCGAGCAGTACTTCCTGCGAGAGGCGGTAATAGGGATCGCCGCCATACAACGAGCCGGTTAATTCGCGGTCGCGCGGATCATTCTCGGGAAGGTCAGCGTCCAAAAAATACACGGGCACCTCGTAGCCGCGCACGCCTATTACCGTGTATCGCCAAGCGCGCAGTTCGACGCGCCGGTCTTCCAGCGTCACCGAGACACGAGGCGCTTCTTCCACCAGGAATCTCTCTACGCTCCACTCCACCGGCTCTTCCACTTGTGCGCCGTCGTCTGACAGACGTTGGTGGAAGTAGCCTTTTCGGTAGAGCAAGGATACCGCGACCATCGGCAACCGAATGTCTGCTGCTGCGCGGATGGTGTCTCCCGCGAGGACGCCGAGTCCGCCACTGTAACTCGGCATGGCATTTTCCAGCGCAATCTCCATGGAGAAATATGCAACAAATCGCTTTGGTGGATGAGCCAAATTGGCCATTTTGTCTTTGGAACTCCGTCCAGCTCGTCACACCCGGTCAGTCGAACCTAGACGGCCTTTTGTAAAGTTCCTATTGTCCGCAATCAACGCCCCGCAGGCAAGCTAGACGGTCAAGCTTGTTTCCTAAGGCGACGCCTATTTTTCCCGGCCCCAGTTTCCTTCGATATAATCACTCTCCATGGCCAGCCTCCTTGACGGCATCCGGGTCGTTGAACTCACCGAAGCTCTCGCCGGGCCCTACTGCGCGATGATGCTGGGCGACTTCGGAGCCGATGTGATTAAGGTGGAGCGACCGGGGGTCGGTGATCAATCCC
>DATFTB010000163.1:0-3858 GCA_035262325.1 Candidatus Acidiferrum sp. | reverse complement strand
TCTCTTTCCCCAACCAGTCCTGAAACCGACGATGTCGTGGTATTCACCAGCGGCGCTTCTCCAGTTACCGTCACCTCATCTTGAATTGCCCCCACTTCGAGCTTCAGGTTCACAACCACTGCTTCGCCAACATCCAGGCTGACCCCGGTCTGGAGGGCCGTTCTGAAGCCAGCCGCCTCGGCTTTGACTTCATATCTCCCCACCGGCAGCGACAACACCCGGTAAGTTCCCGCTTCGTCGGACCGCAACGTGCGCGCCGCTCGCGTTTCGAGACTCGTAACAGTTATGCTCGCGCCCGGGACTGCAGCCCCAGTGGAGTCCTCGACTCTGCCGGAAACAGAGGCGGTCACCTGTGCGCGAATTGGGCCGGCTGCAAGACAAATGCAGAAAACAAGGCCCACCAAAGCGTGCGCCAACGATCTGCTTTCTGAAAGCATTCTGCACCCCCGCGTTTGTTCGGAATTTTGTGGGATTATACTCCCCACAACCCATTCACATCCAAACGCGGAAATTTTTTGCTGGTTGCGTGCTGTGTATCAGACTACGGGTATAGTGGAGTCCATGATTTCCAGACGATCCTTGCTCCTGTCCACGCTGGCCGCCGAAACGATCACCCGCACGACTTTTGCCGCCACCGGAAAGATGACGCTGGCGATGCACCAGAACACTTCGGCCGGTTCGGGCTACCGGAAGTCGCTAGAGGGCTGGGGGCGCGCAGGCATCAAGAACGTCGAGATCACCAGTGCTCTGCTCGACGACTTCTTGAAAGCGGATTCGCTCGATGCCGCGCGGCGCGTGCTCACCGACAACGGGCTGACGCCTGTTTCGTCGGCGTGCGGCGTCGCTGCTTTGATCGAACCGAATCCCGGCCGCGCGGCCGCTCTCGACAATTTCAAAAAGCGATGCGAGCAGTTCGCGAAATTGGGCCTGAACCGCACCTACACAACCACCGGCACTCCTGTCAACGCGCCCAAGTACACACTGGACGATTACAAAACCGCCGCTGCAAATCTGCGCGACGTCGCCGAAGCTGCGCAGCAATTCAAGATGAAGGCCATGGTGGAATTCGTGCGTGCCTCCGCGTTTATCTTCACTCTCAACACGCTTGCGAGCGTCATGCGCCAGGCCGCGCATCAGAACCTAGGCATTCTCTTCGATTGCTACCACTTTTGGTCCGGCAACAATAAGCTCGAAGATATTGATGGCATCCGCCCCGGCGAAATCGCGCACGTTCACTTTCAGGACGTCCCGGATACGCCGCGCGAATTGCTCGACCAAACATCGCGTTTTATCCCAGGCGACGGGGTGAGCCCACTCACAAAGATCTTGCGCAAACTCGCGGACAAAGGTTACTCAGGGCCGCTTTCCGTGGAGCTTTTCCTGCCGAAATTCCAGCAGGGCGATCCGTACGAAGTGGCGCGCGAGATCCGCCAGAAGGCAGAGGCGGTGATGCGGCAGGCGAAAGTGCTGTGAATGTCGTGAGTATCCAGGAAGCCTTAGCGCGTGATCTTGTCGACTACGACTCGGCCCGCTTTCATCACCCAACGAATATTCTCTCTTCTTGAAACGGCGGTGATGTTGGCCAGCGGGTCGCCTTCAACGGCAACGATATCGGCATAGAATCCGGGTGCGACGGCGCCGAGACTTTTCTCCAGGCCCAGCATGGCGGCGGGTTCGGTCGTGGCGGCTTTCAGTGCCTGCTCGGGCGTCATTCCCATCTTCACGAACCAATCGAGTTCGCGCATATTCAGGCCCCAACCGTTATAGACCGCATCAGAGCCGACGATCATGTGCACGCCCGCTTGAAATGCTTTCTTCGCGGTTTCGAAATTCCGCTGAATGTAATCGAGGAGCCGCTCTTTCGCGCCCGGCGGGAAGTGGTAGACCGTGTCGGCGTTCTCCACGTAGTACTGGTTGTGATCGATCGTCGGAGCATAATAAGTCTTTCGCTTGACCATTTCCGCAATGGTTTGATCGTCCATGTCGGTTGCATGTTCGAGCGAATCGGTTCCCGCGCGAACGGCATCGCGTGCGCCTCCGGGGCCGTATGAATGAATCGCGATTTTCTTTCCAAGCGCGTGTGTGGCGTCGACGGCCGCCTTCATCTCCTCATAGGTGAAGGTCTGGGCCTGAGTCACATCATCGAAGCCGCCGGTTGATCCATACATCTTCACCCAGTCGGCTCCAGACGCGATAACTTGCCGCACAGCGTGGATGACCGCATCCACGCCATCCGCCATGATACCGATGGGCGCGGGCGGCGCGGTACTGCGAGTGATCCGAATGCCGAGGCCTGAGACAAACATGCGCGGACCGATCATCTTGCCCATGTTGATCAGATCGCGCATTGCCAGATCGATTCCATCCAGCGAGTTGAGATTTCGAATCGTCGTCACGCCGGCGTCGAGCGCCTTCTGCGCGTTCTCCTGTGCGAGAAATGCAGTGACTGCGGGATGCCGCGGAGGCTCATACCGCGGCGTGGTATTCCCATCCCAGTAATACGTGATGTGGGTGTGCGCGTCGATCAAGCCGGGAATACCGGTGTATCGGGAAAGATCGATCACTTCCGCGCCGCTCGGTATCGCGACATTACCACTGGCGACGCTTCGCACGCGGTCGTCGTCGACAGTGACCACGGCGTTGGTCAACACCCGTCCTGTCCCATCGACTAATTTGCCGAACTTTATCGCCTTCGTTGCGGCAACCGCTGTCGAAGATGCTGTGAGGAAAAGCAGGATTGTCGCGACTCTCGCAGTGCGCATGCAGCCTCCTGCCCAAATTTCTGTAGGGGCGGGCTTCGTTACGGCTGCGCGCTATCGCGCTTGCGCTCCGCGGACCGCGCAGGGCGCTAATGGAGCGCCCCCTACAGTAGAACCAAACGTTAAAAGTCGGTCGGTAGTTTTGCGCTGTTTCCGTCCCAATCTTTGACGGTTCCGTCTTTAGCTTTCAGGAACCCAAGAAGGCAACCATTCGAACCGTCTCGGAGTTTGTGGCATCGCGCTTTGACCGTGTCGCCCGGCTTCAGATAATCGCGCGTCACTCCAATCTTTTCGAGCCCGACGCGACCCGTGGCTTCCAGAGCCCATACCTCCGGCTCGCCGCCCTTCGCATCTTTGACTTCCAGGTAGACCCAGGAATGCGGGACAACGAGGTGGACTTCCTTGACCACACCTTCGAGATCAATAAATTCATCGGTGTTGTAGTTGCCGTGAGAATGATGCGCCCACGCCGGCAAACTGACAGCGACAGCAACAATCACGCCTAGACCAAATGCGAGACTTATTTTGAACCGCATGCTTCCCCTCCCGAGCAAGCTAATAAGTGATCGATCGACCCAGCAGTCATCTCGGCAAACGTGGCGGAGCCGGGTATGCGTTAGAGTAAGTCGTAGTGTAGCGAATTCTTTTTCCTTCCTTGTCGATGAATCCCAGAGATTGTTGGAACAGCGCAGGTTGTGGTGCACCCTTGGGCACGGTTCCCTCAAAGATATAAAGACGGTTTTCGTGCATGTGGATCGCTGCGAAAGTGCGGCTTCCATCAGTGTTCGTGAGTTGCAACTGATGTCCTTCAACTAAGTCCGCGTTATACCAAGCGAAAAACGTAACTTTGGCGTCCCGTTGAAGGAAGTGAAATGTGGCCCACACCATAGCTCCTCGCAAGTCAGCCCTTGAGCGGTCGCCACATATATCAGGATACGCGTCGGTAGCCTTGCACTGCTTGTTGCGCTCGGCGTGCATTTTTTCGACTTCCGTATAGTCGATCACGGTGACGGAGTAGTGGTTCGGACCATCCGCGGCCCGATAGACACGCCCCGGTAAAGTGAGGCGGTATTCCGTCGTGTAGGTGATGTCCTCCACC
>DATFTB010000162.1:0-4298 GCA_035262325.1 Candidatus Acidiferrum sp. | reverse complement strand
AGAAAGGCACGCTTCACAACATTGCCGGGTCGACCGAGGCGGAGAAGTTCCTGCGCTTGCCGCGTCAGGACGAGCTGAAGCTTTCCGCCGCGGCTTCCTACCTCTATATCTGCACGAACAATACGATCGAGGGAACGCAGTACCACGTGCTGCCAGAATCGAAAGCGCCCCTGGTGGCCGATATGTCGTCGGACATTGCCTCTCGGCCGGTGGAGGTCGGGAAGTTCGGACTGATTTTTGCTGGGGCGCAGAAAAACCTGGGGCCTAGCGGCGTGACCGTGGTGATCGTGAGGAAGGACCTGGCCGAGCGCGCCGACAGAAATCTGCCAACGGTGCTGCAGTACCGCACGCATATCAAGGAGAGGTCGCTGTACCACACGCCGCCGACGTTTGCGGTGTACGTGCTGGGGCTCGTGACGGAATGGATCGCAGCCGAAGGCGGGCTCGCGGGGATCGAGAAGAGGAACGAAGCGAAAGCGCGGCTGCTCTACGACGCGATTGACGGCAGCGGCGGATACTACCGGTGTCCGGTCCTAAGCGTTTCGCGCTCCCTGATGAACGTGGTGTTTCGCGTGGCGGGCGGCGACGAAGCGGCGGAGAAGGAGTTTGCGAATGGTGCGGCGGCCCGGAACCTGGTGGGTACGCCGGGACACCGGTCCGTCGGCGGGATGCGCATTTCGCTGTATAACGCCGTGGGCCTGGACGCGGTCCAGGCGCTGGTCGCCTTTATGCGGGAGTTTCAGCGCACGCGTGGATGAGAGCGCCAGGCGCGATCGGCCCGCCCTTCCCGCCTCGCACGCCGGGGTTCGGTCCGGAAAATAGCAATCCCGAGGGCGGGGCGGGTCCGGTAAACTAACGGCGCTATGACAACCTACGCCATTGGATTGTTTTTCCATTTTCTCGGACTGGTCGGGCTGTTTGTAGGTTACGGACTTGAATGGACCGGGTCGTCGCTGTTGCGGCGTGCGACTTCCGCGGACGAGGCGCGCGCGGCGCTCGGACTCTACCGGTTGTCGATGCCGATTTCAGGGCCGGGCTTGCTCGTTCTGATTCTGAGCGGCGGGTACCTTGCGTCGCTTACCGGAAGCATGAAGCAGGCCTGGATTTCGTCGTCGCTCCTCGCGATCCTGCTAGCTTTGGGAATCGGGTTTGCCTTTATTCTGCCGCGCGTGCGAAGCATTCGCGCGGCGCTGCCCGCGGGGAATGCGCCGTTGCCGGAGACGGCGCTCAAGCGGGTCGAGGATCCCCTGGTCGTGAGGCTGATCCGCGTGCGATTCCTGCTCGCGCTCGGGATCGTCTACCTGATGACGGCGAAACCGGCATCGCTCGCGACCGCGCTGTTTATCCTGCTCGGCGCGATCGTGATTGGGCTATTGTGCGCCGCTCCGTCGTGGACGCCGCGGCCGAAAGCCTCCTGAATCGCGATTCGATGGGTTCAACTGCCGATGGAGCGGCCCGCCCCTCGCCCTCGGTCAGGGCAGCCCGCGCAGCTCGCGGCCGGCCGGCGACGGTTTGTCAGGCGAGGTCGAAGAGAAGGATTTCGGCCTTGTCGACACCGCGCAGTTCGAGCGCTTGCTCACCGGAGATTCGGGCGCCGTCGCCGGTTTCGAGCTTCTTGCCATTGAGCGCGACCGAGCCGCGGGCCACCTGGACATAGGCGTGCTGGTCGGGCCGGAGTTCGTGCTTGACGACTTCGCCCGGTCCGAGGACGGTGGCATACAGTTCGTTGTCCTGGCGGATTTTCACGGAGCCGTCGCGGCCGTCGGGCGAGGCAACCAGGCGCAGCTTGCCGCTCTTTTCGGCTTCGCCGAAGTGCTTCTGGTCGTAGACCGGCTTGTAGCCCTTCTTGTCGGGGAACATCCAGATCTGGTAGAGGTGCACGGTTTCCTTCTCGGAAGCGTTGAACTCGCTATGCGCCACGCCGGTGCCCGCGCTCATGTACTGCACGTCGCCTGGACGAATGACCGAGCCGTTACCCATGCTGTCTTTGTGAGCGAGGGCACCCTCGAGAACATAAGTGACGATTTCCATATCCTTGTGCGGATGAGTTGGGAAGCCGCCACCGCCCGAGATGCGGTCGTCGTTCATCACGCGCAGGGTGCGGAACTGCACGTGTTCCAGGTCAAAATAGTCGGCGAAGGAAAAGGTGAAGCGGGTGTTGAGCCAGCCGTGGTCGGCATGGCCGCGGTCGTTGCTTTTGCGAATGGTGATCATCGCAGGACCTCCTTGGAGTCGTCACTGCGGAATAATAGTCGTTATCACGACAATTGTCAAGAGGTGTATCGGCCGCGCTCGCACAAGCCTTATCTCCTTCGGACTCAATATCTTCGACGGCCGCCAGGGCGTCGCGGCGGGATGACCCGCATTCCCCCCTGCGTTTCTTTGGTGTACAGTGGTATCCCTACGGCCCCTTTCCCTTTTCTGAGGTGTTTGCATGGACTCTGCACTCCCAGCAACGCAATTGAAATCGAGCGACGCCGAAGCCACAAAGCGCGACACCCTCACGATTACGGACAACCGCACGGGAAAGTCCTACGAGATTCCCATCACCCACGACACCGTCCGCGCGAGTGATTTTCGGCAAATCAAGGTGAATCCGGCGGACTTCGGAATGATGAGCTACGACCCGGCCTTCAACAACACCGCGGCGTGTATCAGCCGCATAACCTATATCGACGGAGACGCGGGAATATTGCGGTACCGGGGTTACCCGATCGAAGAAGTGGCCGAGAAATCGAATTACCTCGAGACGGCGTACCTGCTGCTCCACAGCGAACTGCCGACCACGAACCAACTGAAGGACTGGCAGCACCACATTGTGCACCACACGTTCATTCATGAAAGCATCAAGAAATTCCTGGACGGGTTCCATTACGACGCCCATCCGATGGGCATGCTGATTTCGACGATTGCCGGACTTTCCACTTTTTACCCGGATGCCAAGGACATATTCAATCCGGAATCGAGGAAGAAACAGATCTACCGGCTGATCGGAAAGATGCCGACGCTGGCAGCCTTCGCCTACCGGCACACGCTCGGGATGCCGTACGTGTATCCGGACAACGATCTGAGCTATACGGGGAATTTCCTGAACATGCTCTTCCGGACCAGCGAGACGCGCTACCGGCCGAACCCGACGCTCGAGCGGGCGCTGGATGTTCTGTTCATATTGCACGCGGACCATGAACAAAACTGCTCGGCGAACACGATTCGGGGCGTGGGCAGCTCCCATGTCGACCCGTTCTCGGCGTCGGCGGCGGCGACGGCCGCTCTCTACGGGCCGCTGCACGGCGGTGCGAACGAAGAAGCGCTGCGCATGCTGATGGAAATCGGATCGGTCCAGAGAGTGCCGGAGTACATTAAGAAGGTAAAGTCGGGAGAGACGCGGCTGATGGGGTTTGGGCACCGCATTTACAAGAACTACGACCCGCGCGCTCGCATTATCAAGCGGATTGCGTACGAAGTGTTTGACCTGATGGGCAAAAACCCGCTGCTCGAGATCGCGCTCGAATGCGAACGCATCGCGCTCGAAGACGAATACTTTATCAAGCGCAAGTTGTATCCGAACGTGGACTTCTATACCGGCCTGATCTACCAATCGATGGGCTTCCCGATGACCATGTTCCCGGTGCTGTTTGCGATTCCGCGCATGTCGGGCTGGCTTGCGCAGTGGGAAGAGATGCTGCTGGACCCGGAACAGAAAATCGCGCGGCCGAGACAGATTTATCTGGGGCATGAGACGCGGCCGTACGAACCGATCGAAGACCGGCTGCCCGCGGACCCGGCCGCGGCGCGCATCGCCAACCAACCGGCGCATGGCAAACCGAAGGCCTAAGCCCTGAAGCTAAAGCCGAGCTAAGCCTGGCAACTACGGCTCGCTCCGAGGAGACCGCGAACTCGCGACAACCTGCGGGCTGCGGTTCGCCACCGGAAAGACGAACGTACGTGAATAGGAACCGCTCATCGGGAGCGCAATGTGCCGGCTTCCTTCCGTGTGTTCTTTGCATACCGAGACACTGGTTGGCTATCGACATTCGTTTGGCCAACGGTATATTTGAGGAGTAAGAGGTTCCATGGCCACAACGCCGAACTCCCAAAACCATCCAAGTGCACGCCGGCGAAGCCAGCGGGTATTGATGCAGGTAGCGGTGAAAATATGCGGTACGGACGCACACGGCAGGAAGTTTGAAGAAGAGGCCTCCACCCTGGCCATCAACGCGCACGGAGCACTGATATTGCTGCAGGCGAGGTTGACGAGCGGCAGCGCCGTGCTGTTGCAGCACAAGCATACGCAGGAA
>DATFTB010000161.1:0-14302 GCA_035262325.1 Candidatus Acidiferrum sp. | reverse complement strand
CGCCTCCGCCCACCCCCAGCCCTGCGCTTTTTCCGCATTTATGCCCGTGTAATCGAGCCACACCTGGTTGATGAAGTCGCAGTAGCCATCCGGACGAGTAGTCCATGCCGCCGTGGGGATCGTATTGACGATGGCGGCAAGGTTGAGGTCGTCCATAATAGGCATTTCAACTCAAGTCAAACCTCGATGTCCAGTCGAGCAATCGCGAGGCAATACCGAAGCCCCTCAGCCAGGCGGGGTCCAAGGCAGCATTGGCAAGCACGTTGGACGGTTTGATGTCTTTGTGAATTAGACCTCGTCTGTGCACTTGGCCGAGTGCTGCAGCGAGCTCGATCACTCAGTTGGCCTTCGAACTTTTGTACATGATTTTGTACATAGGAGGCGGGCATACAGCGGGTTTTGCGGTTCTTGCGTTCGTATGTTTGCAATAAGTTACGTAGAATGAGTAGGCGCGTATCGTTCGATTCCCCCCGCCGGCACCATGGAACCTGCTAGAGTCTTGCTCGAATGCCGCAAACTGTTAAACCCGCGGCGGCATGCTGGAATCCATATGCCAGTCGCGAAGGGGCATTGTGCGCGGCTTTGTACAAATCGCGGATGCTGTCGGCGCCACCTCCAAAAAGCTTGAGAAGCTGCGTTTGATCAGCGAATTTCTGAAATCGCTCCGCATCCCGGACGCGGTGATTGCCGCCCGGTTTCTTTCGGGTCACGCCTTCGCGGCGCACGACGAACGCACGCTCGGGGTCGGCGGAACAAATCTGTTCCGTGTCATCCGAGACACCGTCGGCCAAGCGAGCGACAACCTCGCAACCGCATACCGAAAGCACGGAGACCTTGGCGACATGGCCGCAGAGCTCCTGCGTGGCACAAACGTCGAACGGGATTTGGCGCTGTCGGATGTGGCCCGGCTTTTTGAGGATCTGGCAGCCGCGCGGGGGGCATCGCAAAAAGCGGAGCTGCTCGCGAGCGTGTTCGGGCGCGGCAGCGCGGGCGACGTGAAATACATAGTGAAGATCATTACCGGCGACCTGCGGATTGGATCGAAAGAGAGCCTCGTCGAAGAAGCCATCGCCAAGGCATTCGAGCGGCCGCTCGCGGAGGTGCGCCGCGCCAACATGCTTACGGGCGACATCGGGGAGACGTTGGCTTTGGCGGCCGAAAACAGTCTGGCCCGTGCAAGGGTGCGTCTGTTTCACCCCATGGGATTCATGCTCGCGGCCCCGGTTGAGACTCCCGAGGATCTGTTCAACAAAGAACTGGCCGGGCTCGATTGGCCGTCCCTCTGGGTGGAGGAAAAGTACGATGGAATCCGGGGACAGATTCACAAGGATCGCGGCGGGAAGGTGCGAATCTTCTCGCGAACGCTCGACGAGGTCACAGAGTTCCCCGAGCTGCTGAAGCCGATCGCGGAATTGCCGGGCGAGTTGATCCTGGACGGCGAGATCCTGGCCTGGCGCGACGCCCGGCCGTTGCCGTTCACGGAATTGCAGAAGCGGCTCGGCCGTAAGCGCCTGGACCTGTTCGTGCAAAACGACATTCCGGTGAGGTTTGTGGCGTTCGACTTGCTTTATCAAGACGGCGAATTGCTGCTTGACGAGCCTTTAATCAAACGCAAGGCGCGCTTGGATGCGGTTTGTGCGAATGCCCAGGAGGCGGTGCGCGTGGCGGGAAGCGTCAGATGCGCAACGGCAGAAGCCGTCGAGGCGGCTTTTCGCAATTCGCTCGGGACCGGGCACGAAGGGATTGTGGCGAAGACTGAGAATTCCCCCTACACCCCGGGCCGGCGAGGCGGCTTTTGGTTCAAGCTGAAAGAGCCGTTTGCGACCCTCGATGTTGTCGTGACCGCCGTCGAGTATGGTCACGGGAAGAGACACAGCGTGCTTTCCGACTATACCTTCGCGGTACGCGAGGGAGAGAAGCTCCTGAACATCGGCAAGGCCTATTCGGGCCTAACCGATGCCGAAATTAGCGAAAATACGGAGTTCTTCCTGCAGCATACCATCGCGGATCAAGGGCATCGACGAACCGTCGAGCCCGTGATCGTGCTTGAGGTAGCGTTCAACAACATCCAGAAGTCCGCGCGTCATGACAGCGGATATGCGCTGCGTTTTCCAAGAATTGTTCGCATGCGCAGGGACAAATTGCTAGGCGAGATTGACACCCTAGAGACGGTGGCCAAATTGTTTGCCCGCCAGACCAGCACACCGCAAGCAACGGAACCAAGCGGTCCGCCCTCGCGTTCTCATCGCGCCGATTGACAGGCAGCGCCGGCTTCGGTCAGCATTGCAGAAAACGTGCCTTCTTCTTTCAAGGACAATTCCAACCCCGTCCTCGTGCTGGCGAATCCCGCCGCCGGAGGTGGGCGCGCCCGAGAAGCCTTGCCAGCGCTGAGGCGGTTCGCAACCCGCGCGCGATGGAATGCGGAATTCCAGGTCGCCGCGAACGCCGAGGATCTTGCCTTGCGAGCCCGCGAAGCCGCTGCCGATGGTGCGCGTCAAATTTTCGTTCTTGGAGGCGACGGAACCTTCCAGGTACTACTCAACGCGATCGAGCTGCCGAGCCACGTTCAGTTGGGCATTCTTCCTGCTGGAGGGGGCAACGACCTTGCAGCCTCGCTTGGGCTGCCGGCGGATCCCGTAGAATCTGCGTCGTTGCTGATCAATGGCGTAAGCGCCTTTTTGGACGTGGCGCAAGCGTCGACCGCCGACGGAAACAAGCGCCTCTATGCCGGCGGAGGCGGCGTGGGACTGGACGCCGAAGCGGCGCGCTATGCCGGTGGGGCTTTTCGGCACTTGCGCGGACGCTCACGATATTTGCTGGCCGCGATTCGCGCCTTGATCGGCTTCCACTCCATTCGCGTTCGCGTGCAATTCGAACCGGGCGGAGGAGAGCTACAAGCGAATGTGCTTGTACTCAGCGTGCTGAACACTCCGAGTTACGGCGCTGGCTTGCGGCTGGCACCGGCCGCCAGGCCAAACGACGGGTGCCTGGATCTCGTGGCTTTGGAGGATTTGACCCTGCCAGAGATCGTTGCTGCGCTGCGCTCGCTCGTGGCCACCGGGGAACTTGGGACGCGGAGGGTTCGCCGTTTTGCCATCCGCTGGGTGCGCATCGAAACCGACAGACCGTGTCTGTTCCACGGCGATGGTGAGATTCTCGGACCCACTCCAGTGGAAATTTCCGTGCTCCCCCGAGCCGTCTCGGTGTTGCGTCCTGCCGTCGCTCGGGGTTCGCTAGTTAGAGACGGACGCGGTGATGGGGGAACGGGCGTCGTTGATCTGATTCTGCTTGGGCTTCTTTGCGTGTCTCTTTAAGACGGCGCCCAAATCGGGGGTCCACTCTTTCAGTTGGTTCCAACCGATGTTGTAGCACTGGTTGATGCCCCAGCCGGTAAGGATCCCGCTGATTTCCCGGTCTTGCTTCGGGTAGTAGAGCATCGAGATACTCGCCTGGCCCAATTGTCCGAACACCGTCGAAGCATTGAAAGTCGGCTTGCCGGAATCGGTCCTGGCGATGACCACCCTTGAGGCAGCGTAGGCGATTCGCGACCACTTGGAGCCCCGCCCCTTGCGGAAATAGCGCGGATCCTGATGCAGCATATTCGGCAGCACACCGTAGATCAACATGCTCCCGGTGAACTGGTCTGCTTCCTGCGCCAGATACCTTTTGCCGAACGCTCCCCAGCCCTGTCCGTAGTGCGGAATCGCGTTAGCGGCTTGCGAAATGCTCGCCTGGATGAGATTTCCAAAGTGCGCGCTATAGTCCCAAAACTGGTGCCACGCAATGTTGTATTTTTGGTTGGGTGTCAGCGGACCGTTGTTCTCCGGCTGGTCGTTCGCGGTCATGAAATTCGGAATGATCCAGAAAATCCGTTTGGGCACTTCGTCGTTTGCGTCTTTGTCCGGATCGGCTTTGGGCAGAATCGGCTGGTCGGCTGCAATCTTCGGCTCCGGGCTGTCGGGCTTTTCCTGGGCGCGCAGCGGCATTCCCATCGACAGCAGCGTCAGAAACGCCAGGCACGCCGCACAGTTTATCGAACGCTTGTTCATCAACTACTTCTTCCCTCTGTTTCTTAGGAATGCCGCAGACCCACGGCCGATTGCAGGTAAACGCAGTTTACCCGACAACTATGGCAACCCCAACGCAGACCTCCGGGTGCTGTTCTAGAAGTGAACCTCGCTCTCCAGGCCTTATCTCTTCCGATCGATCTTCAAGTTCAGATTCATTTCCTTCCTGCTATCGAGTGAGGAAATCGTGCGGGACGCCGATTTCTCTCCACCGACTTCTGCACGAAGCTCGTAGTCGGCATTCGGGTCCAGTCCGGTGAACCGGTAGTTCCCTTGGGCGTCGCTGAAGTGACTGATGACCACGTTCGTGCGGAGATTTTTGAGAAAGACAATCGCGTTCGCCACCGGTTTGTCAGACTTGTCCGTGACCACACCGAGCACGCTGCGCAAACGCGCTTCTTTCTTGGCCTCCTGCTTCGAATCTTGTGCCGCGGCGATTCCCGAGAGAAGCGGCAGCAGCGCGCAACTCCATAGCAGCAACTTGCGCCGCGGCCTCACGATTTTGCTCCCGTTTTTGCCGGGCTCACCGGTTCCAGCTTGATCGAGAGCCGTTGCTGCGCGTCGCCGTTGTTGGTTGTCACGCTCTTTGCCTGATCCTGATAGTGCTTTGCTCGCACCACCACTTCATAATCAAAGCCTTCCGGGACCCTTACGGCGAATTCTCCTCGCGTGTTCGTATAGGTCTCCCAGCGAAACTTCTTTTCATCGGCGCGCCGGATGCGCACCTGCACCCCGGGGAACGACAAGGCCCTTTCATCGAAGACAGTTCCGACGATCAGAAAACCGAGTTTCGCCTTGTTCTTGCTGCTACCCTTGGTGCCGCTCTCTGCCTGCGGACTTCCCGCCGTTGGTCCAGCTTGAGGAGTGGAAGCCGCCGGAGCCTGACCGGCCAGCGGTGTGAGCGCAGCTCCGCGAAGCGGGGCAAACGCCGCCAGCAAAATGGACACGATGACTCTCATTACTTTGGCAAACGGAGAAACTCCAGCTTCCTCTTAGATGGCGAGGCACAAACCACAGGATGCCTCGCCGACGGGACGCCCACGCTACTCGTCTTCCTCGTCTTCGTCGTCTTCCTCTTCATCCTCTTCGGGCATGTCGCCGTCTTCGTCAAATTCTTCGTCGTCCTCTTCTGCGAGGTCGTCCTCTTCCTCATCTTCGTCGAGGTCGTCGGAGATCGGGTTCAGCGCCACTGGATGTGTCTGTGAAACCTCCAGTTCGGTTTCACACTCCGGGCAGCTGAGGATCTCGCCTTCTTCTACCTCGTCTTCGTCCACGTCGATTTCTGCGGAACATTCTGGGCAACGGAGCACGGCACCATTCCTCCGAAGTGAGTTTTCCACGAATCGGCGAGCGATGGGCTTCGCCTTCCGGCGTATTATATACCTCGGCGTAAGAAGTCAACCCCAACTCCCGCGCCTGTCTTCAGTGTACCCCATCAGGTCGGGGGAAGGAAAAATGAGCCATGGCCCGCGAATATCCGGAGCGCCCCGTCGTCGGTGTCGGCGGCGTGGTTATCGAGGATGGCAGGACCCTATTGATCCGGCGCGGAAGCGAGCCTTTGCGCGGGCAGTGGTCGATTCCCGGCGGCACGCTGGAGCTTGGCGAGTCGCTCGAAGCCGGCGTGGCCCGCGAACTGCTGGAGGAGACAGGACTCGAGGTGCGTATCGTCGACCTCATAGAAGTCTTCGACCGAATCTTTACGGAGCCCGGTGCCGGCGGCGGTGGCACGCCCCAGAAGCCCAAGTTTCACTATGTGATCATTGATTATCTCTGTGAAAGGATTTCGGGCGAGCCGCGCCCGGGGAGCGACGTAACCGACGTGGCGTTTGCTCGCGAAGATGAACTCGGGAGGTTTCGACTCACTACCGCCGCCACCCGCGTGCTCCGCAAGGCGTTTGCGATGGACCGTGCACGCCGCGTGGCCGGCTGAGGTTGTCGGCTTCCGCTATTTCACCAGTCTCAGAATCTCAATGTTCCCGTTCGAATTTGTGAGCGACAGCGTACAGCCGCCGCCGCCAATTTTGCCGTTCAGTGAGTCTCCTCCGATTTGTCCGCTCGCGGTAACGGGCAGTTCGCTCGTGATGTGTCCGAACGAAGTGCGGGCTGTCAGGTCGTAGCTGGCGTTCTCGGGAAGGCGAATCTGCATCGGCGAAAAGGAAGTTTTGGCGGTGATGCTCTTGCAGCCTCCCGACGTTCGCGCCGCAGAAATCGAGACCACGCCATTTTGATTGTCGACCGAAATCGAGCCGCCAATATCTTCGAACGACGCGGCGCCGAAACTGGTTCTGGCCGTCAGGTCGCCTTTGACGGAGTTCGCCGATACCGGGCCATTGGTGTTTTCGATGGTCAGGTTTCCGTTCACGCGCTGCACGTTGACGGCGCCAAAGCTCGTCTTGGCGAAGGTATCCCCGCCCACATCCCGCAGTTCGATCCGGCCGTTTCCGGTCGTGGCCCTTACGCCTCTTGGAAGGCCGCTCGCGTTGATCGCTCCAAACGAGGTGTCGAGCGTGGCTTTCCCCTTGATGTCCCGTACGTTGACGGCGCCGTTCGAGTCTTCGACCACGACGTTGCCGCCGATCTGTTCAAGCACCACCTCGCCAAACGTGGTCTTCACATAGACTTCGTTGCCGGTGGCTCGGCCGGTGACTTTCCCGTTCGAAGAAGTGCACTTCACATAGCCGTTCATGTTCGCAAAGCTGATGGGCCCGAAACTGCCGTTCAACTGCGCTCCGCCGCTCACCGTATCGGCTTCGATCGAGCCGTTGTTGTTGTTGACGGTCAAGTCTCCGTGTACATTCCTCGCATTGACCGAGCCAAACGAGTTGTTGATCTTCGCGGCGCCGCTGTCGGTCAGTTCCACCGCGCCATTGCCGCCGTTGATGGTCACGGCTCCGGCAACGTTCGTTACGGTGATGGACGCAAACCGGTCCCTCACTTCCAGGGTGCCCTTTACCGACGATGCCCTGACCGTTCCGTTGGTATTGGCTATCGTCACGTTGCCGTCCGCTCCGCTGGCTTCCACCGATCCGAAAGAGTTTGCCAGTTTGCTGGCTCCGCCGTCGCGGACATTGAGTTGTCCATGGCTGTTCTCGATGTCGGCCCAGCCGCGCACCCCGGCAATCTCCACGTTGCCGAAACCGTTTTTCACCCACAATTTCGCGTCACTCGGCACCGCGATGTCGTAGTCCACCGAGTATGAAGGGCCGCCGACGCGAATCTTGAAGAGTCCCGAACCGTCGTCGGGATAGACGGTGCGGACCTTGATGCCCTGGCCGTCCTGCGATACCTCGATTTTCACCTGCTCGGCAAACTTGTTGGCGGCTTCCTCGGAGTGGGCCTGCGCCCGGATCGTCGCGGAAATTCTCACGTCTCGCCCGCCCTCGGCGTGGATACGTACCTCTCCGTATTTGTGGTCGACGCTTACGGTCTGGTTTGCGCCGAGCGTCAAGGTCTGCTGAAACTCCTTCGTCGCCGTGCTCTGCCCCGAGCGTCCGGCGACGACGGGCAGAGCCGCCGCCGCCCAAACTAGGAATAAACCTGCGAACTTCCACAGCACTCCTTGTGACCTGGGGTCAACGCTCATTCTTCGTCTCCAGCACTTCCTCGAGCGTCTTCTGCTTCTCCTGGTACATGGCCAAAAGCTGATACCGCAGATGCGCGTTCGAAGGATTCTGCCCGGCCTCGGCGCGCAGTTCGCCGATGGCTCCGTCGAGAACCATCAGCTTCTCCCGGTAACTGGCCATGAGCGGCGATGCGGGCGAATCAAGCTGCGGTTTGGCGTCCACCGCAAGCTTGTCGATCGCTTTCATGTATTCACCTTCGGTGCGCTCCACTTCAGCCAGTGTCGAACTCTTCAGCAGTTGCTTTCCCGCGGCATCGTCTCTAACACTGCGGTGGCGGTAAACGTATCCGCTGGCAACGGCAAGGAGCAGGACCAGCGCGCCTGCGAGGGCTGTCTGCCAGACCGGTGGGAGGCCGCGCCAGGACGACAGTTTCTCCCACCAGGTGGGCCGCGCTATCCCCCGCGCTCGCTCGGCGATCAGGGAGCCTTCAATTCGCGTCCACAACGCCGGGTCTTCCCGGTGATCACGCAGCTGTTCTGCCGCAACGCTCAGGGCCTTCCACGCGCGGATTTCCTCCGCGCAAGCCGAACACGTCTCTGCGTGACGCTCGAGCCCGAGCCATTCTTCGGCCGTGCCATCCCGAAAAACCCGTTCCCTGTCCGCGCAATCGACTCTCATGACACTCCTCCCGCCGCGCTCTTCCGCGGTGGCTCGAGCATTCCTCGTAGATTCTTCTTCGCCTGAAACAGCGTGTTTTTCGAGGCCGTCTCGCTGATCTTCAGCATCCCGGCGATTTCCGCGTGACGAAAACCTTCCACCTCGTAGAGGAGAAAGACGTCGCGCTGGTGCTCTGTCAGCTCGGCGAGCGCGCGTTCAAGCGCCATGCGCAACGAGGGATGGGCTCCGGGCGCGCGCGGTTCCGGTTGCTGGGCTCCCTCTTCCGGTTCGTCCGGCTGTTGCTCTTTCCTCCGCAGGCGGCTGCGACGCAGGTCGTGGCACGTGTTCACCAGAATCCGAAACACCCAGGTTACGAACGACGATTGTCCGCGGTAGGTCGCGATGCTTCGCTGCACTTTCAAGAAGGTTTCCTGGACGGCATCTTCGGCTTCGCTCTGGGTTCCCAGAAGGTTCCGCGCCAGGTTTTTCATTCGCGCCCCTTGTGATCGATAGAGCTGCTCAAAGGCGCGCATGTCTAGCGCGAGGCAGCCCGCTGCCAACGCCGCATCTTCGGGATTCCCTCCGCCGGTCCGATTCTGTCCCGCTTGGAGTTCGGAAGGTTGCACTCGCGACTCCCCCTCGCGCGCTACCGGAGAGATTCTATGCTCCCAGGGCAGCGTAAATCCGACGGATCCCATTTGTGTCTCCTGGGGTATAGACGACGGCGGGGGCGCAATGGTCTGAAGTCGACCTTGACACCCTGACAGATCCAAGAGGCTCTAAATGAATAGGTTACTGCGCAGACTCTGGTCAGTCGACGCGCCGGCGCGGGAGCCGCACGGCGGTCGAGCGCTTCCCCCGCTCTCAGGCCAGCGACTCTCGCGGCAGCCCGCCACGCGTTCGTTCGCGTTTCTCAAATTCGGCGATTGCGTTTTCGAAGTCTGCCGCGGTGAAATCCGGCCAGCGCTTTTCGAGAAACACGAATTCGGCGAAAGCGCATTCCCAGAGCAGGAAGTCGGAGAGCCGCCGTTCGCCGCCCGTGCGGATCAGCAGGTCAACGTCGGTCGAGCCCCCCCGCAGCACTTCCGCCAGCACGCTTCCAAAAGCCTCGCTTGAAAGCTCGGTGGCTTTATAAAACTTGCTGGCGGCCTGAAACAGGGAATAGCGCGCCGAGTAGTCGACTGCCAGCCGCAGATGAAGAGTCTTTCCTTTGGCCGTCGCGACCTCGGCTTCCGCAGCGGCTTCGCGCAACGTCGCCGGCAGCCGGTCGCGCCGTCCGATGAGGTTCAGGCGAATCCCTTCCGCGATGCAGTGCGTTGTTTCGGCCAGGAGGTATTCATGAAGGACTCGGAGAATGGCCATGACCTCCGCCTGCGGCCGCTGCCAGTTGGCCGAGGACAGAGTGAACAGCGACAGCGTGTGCACTCCCAACTTCGGGGCCATGCGGATGATGTTCTTGGCCGTTTCGGCGCCGGCGCGGTGTCCCGCCGACCGTGGGAGGGCGCGCGAGGTGGCCCATCTTCCGTTGCCGTCACAGATGATGGCCACGTGGAGGCCGTTTCGAGTCGCCGCGGGAGCCTTCGGCGTGTGTTTCTGGATGATTTGGGGCTGCACGAGCATATTCCTTCTCCGCCGCTACGTGGTGTAGTGTACTTTGCGTTGCAAAGCTAAGGGCCAAAAAAATTTTTACCGGTCGCGGGTCGCCCGGATCAGCGCCTCCATGTGATCGAGGTAGCGCTCCAAGGCCCGCCGGCCCGCCGCCGTCAGGCGGTACTCGGTCTTCGGAAGGCGTCCGTCAAACGACTTCGTGCAAACAATGTAGTCCGCTTCCTCGAGCTTGCGCGCGTGCACGCTTAGATTTCCGTCGGTCGTTTTTAGGAGCGCCTTCAGTTCGTTGAAAGTCTGTGAGCGGTTCACCGCCAGCGCGCTGACGATGCCCAGCCGGATTCGTTCATGGATCAGCCGGTCGAGGTTCGCCGAAACCGTTTGCGCCGCAGGGGCCCGTACGGCCGACGGAGCTTCCTCCTTGGCGCCACGCTCCTGGCGAATTGTCGATGCCTTGGTCATAAGAGTCCCGGTCTTCCTCTCCTGTATCCCCTCATCCCCCGTAGCGCAACGCGATCCACAGGCCGAAGACAATGTGCCCCAGGCCGAATCCTGCGGCCATGAAAAGGTTCCCCCACGACGCCGGTGCGAACAAGGCAAACCCGCCGAGCGCCATCAGGCAGAGCCCCATAATTGGGACGGCGCGGACCGAAAAGGCCCCGCCGGTCACGATGGCGGTTCCATAAAGCAGGAGCCAGACACCGGGCAATGCCGCAATCACGCCCAGATTATACATAGCCACGGTCAGCAACCCACCGACGATGATGGGCGGCGCAAAGCTCAAAACGAACTTTCGGCCCGGACCTGAGAAAAGAGAGGAATTGGCGCGGCGGGCCTTGGTGGCGGCTGCGGGTGCAGCGATCGCCACAGCCACGAATGCCTCTGCAAGCCACACGGCGACCCAGGCACGGGGTGTGGCCTGCCGGGAGGCCAGCAGCGCTGCCGCAAGAGCCGTGAGCCCGATGGTGACGCCCCCCCAGCCCGGCACGGCCGTAAATTCGGCGGCGCGCTCCATGGTTTCGCGGATGTAGCGGAGATGGTCGGCGGCGCGCGAATCGATCGGAATGGGAGCGCGCAGCGGAGAGCGGCTTGGCTTCGGACTCGCCATGCGCAAAAGGATAGCGAGGCGCGGAAACGGTGTCAAGTACTTTACGCCATAAAGTACAGGACCTAGTCTGCCTTCCGGTACCGTCCCCGCAACGCATTCCACCGGATCACAAACACGTCCACAAACATCTGCACGCTGTCTTTTAACATGCTCACTTTGGTCGCCGGCGAGTGCGCCCACCTGACCGGTACTTCAATGGTCGACAAACCGTGGTGGCGGGCGAGGTAAAGCAGTTCGGGGTCGAACCCGAACCGCTCGATGGTTTGCTGTTCGAAGATGATCCGGCAGCGCTCTCTGCGGAACGCCTTGAACCCGCATTGCGTATCCACGAAAGGCAGGCGCAGAATGATGCGCACGATGCGGTTGAAAACGATGCCGGCAGACTCGCGGAAAGCGGATTGGTGCGCTTCGATCAGGCTGCGGTCCACGGCCCTGCTGCCGATGGCCACGTCATGCGTTGCCAGCCCGGCTAGCAGCTTTTCTCCTTCCTCGATCGGTGACGACAGGTCCGCGTCGGTGAACAGAACTATGTTGCCCCGGGCCTCGAGCGAGCCGTGGCGCACGCTGAAACCCTTGCCGCGATTCGTTCCGTTCGAAAGCACGCGCAAAAGGGGAATTCTTGCCTGGTAGGACCGCGCGACCGTTGCGGTTTTGTCGGTCGAGCCATCGTCGACCACAATGACTTCCGTGTCCGGCCGGCGCTCCCGAACATACGCGGCGATTTTTCGAAGCGTGTCGGGAAGCCGCTGTTCTTCGTTGAACGAGGGAATGATGATGGATAGATCCGGCGGCGGATTCACAAGAGCTCCCAAGGCTTCCACCCGTGTTGCCCGAGAAGCGGCACGAACCGGCAACTGTCGCGTTTCTCCGTCGACCAGGTGCTTCCCTTCTTCGTCACCAGGAGCAGGTGCTGGTGTTCTTCCCTTCCGACGGGCGCGATCATCCGGCCGCCTTCGTCAAGCTGCTCGAGGAGGGGCGCGGGTAAAGCTGGCGCTGCGGCCGCTACCAGGATGGCACCGTATGGCGCGAATTCCGCCAGACCCAGCGAACCGTCCCCACAACAGACCTGCACGTTTCTGAATCCGAGCCGCTGCAAATTTTCTTCGGCCCCGCGCGCCAGCTCCGCTCGCCATTCGACTGTAAACACTTTTTGCGCAAGGAGAGAAAGCACCGCAGCTTGATACCCGCAACCCGTCCCGATCTCAAGCACTGTTTCTCTGCCGCCAAGCCGTAACGCGGCAGTCATTGCCGCCGCGATGTACGGCTGCGAAATGGTCTGGCCGCCCCCGATGGGCAGCGGTTCGTCTTCGTAGGCTTTGCTTTTGTATTGCGGTGGCACAAATTCGTGCCTCGGTACGTTCTCCATGGCGGCCAGGACGCGCTCGTCCGCAATGCCGCGCCGCCGAATCTGCGCGTCCACCATCGCCCGGCGAAATTCCACGTAGGGATCGTCGATCATCGAGTCAAGCCAAGGTCGAGTCGCGTCTGTCACATCGCGGCCCGAGTGCCCGTTCGGTGGCAGCATCAATGCAATATGCTTAGTGTAGCCGATACCCTCGACGATGGCCCCAGGCGAAGTACCGTCACAAGCGAAAAACGAGCCCAAGCTCCGGAGCATCGCCCGGATTGCACCTTCGAACAGTGACCCTCGCAACAAGGCTGTACCCCGGAGCAGGCGTATTCCACATTCCGGCCCTCTAGAATTCAATGCCTAGGGAATTTCCTGTCTTTTTCCTCGGGCGGAGGATGTCATGAAGGCGGTACTGGCATTGGTTGTGATTTACTTGGCGATGTTCCTTGTGGCGATTCAGGGTGGCTCGTCCGCTCCGGTTCAGGCGGCGGCACAAAACACCACAAAACAGAGCAACACCCCGCAGATCGATCCGGCGAAAGATGCGGATATCCGGGCGCTGATCGAGCTCGTCGGCGCGCGCGATCAGATCCAGGACTCCATCACTACCTCGGCCGAGCAGTACCGCGAAAAGCTTCTGGCCACCGTACCGAATAACGATAAGGGGCAGGCCTTCATCAACTCCGTGATCAGCGAGTACGAGAAAAATTACGCTCTCGACGATGTGATCAGACAACTGGTCGCCATCTACGACAAGCACTACACCGATGACGAGATCAAGGGGCTGTTACAGTTCTACGGTACGCCCTTCGGGCAAAAGGTCGCGGCCGAGCAACCCAAAATTGCGCGGGAAGTACAGGAGGCCATGCGCAGCACCTCCATCAAGACCGTGCGCGAGGCGCTCGAGCATGCAAAACAGGAAAACCCGGGGATCGGACAGAACGCGCATCTGGGCGGCGCGGCGCAGAACCGTTTTGGCCAGCAGCGCCGTGGGTTCGAGCCAGGTAGTTCGCCGCAAACCACCGAGCAGCAAGATCCGCGGTAGCTTCAGGGGAGCTTGATTCCGGGCCTGGCGGCTCCCGGGCCGCAAGAGTTGCCGAGGGCTTAGAAATTGTAGCCCGCGAGAGACGCTTCCGAACCGCCCGGGCCCGCACAAACCCTAGGGAAGGCGCTTCTTGAACCTGATGTCGACGCCAAACGTCCCGTTCTGATCGCGCAAGGCGACAATCGAGATCGTCCGCGTCACGAGGTATTCCACCTGGATCACCTGTTGCTGTGTTGAACTGACGTTTGAAACGTAGGTTACGTTCAGGGTCGGCGACACCTGCTGCTCCACGGTGACGCGCGCCGCCGCGTTTTGGCCGGAGCCGCTGGTGCCGAGGCCAGGATCCACGCGAAACCTGGTAATGCCGAATAACCGCTCCACGCGGCCGCCTACCTGGCTCGAAATTGCCTCCGAAAGCAGGGCCGAGGCGCCAGAGGCCCCGCTCCCGCTTTGCGTGGCGCTGCCGGAGCGCATGGTGGCCTCCGAAGTCGTCTGGCCGAGCGCCAGCAGCATAATGATGTCGTTCCCCGGCAGGGGCGGGTCGGAACGGTACGACATGCTCATCTTGCTGGCCGTCCCGCTGAAATTCAGCGTGACCTCGTACTGCTGAATGTTGGTTGTGGCCTCGACGTTGATCACCGGGTCAAGGCGGAAGGGATTCGCGAAATTCAGGTCCCCGCGCGTCACCTTGTAGCGATTGTCGCGGAAGTAGAGATCGCCTGAAATTACATGGATATGACCCAGCAAAATGGGGTGTTCGGCGGTGCCGCGCACGCGCAGGCTAGCCTCGGCTTCGAGATGCGCCCCCGGCCATTCCATGCGGGAATCCGGCGTCGAACTGGCCTCAACATCAAATTGCAGGTTCCTCAGAAACGACGAACTCGTCGGCCCGCTCGGACTCGATGT
>DATFTB010000160.1:0-4889 GCA_035262325.1 Candidatus Acidiferrum sp. | reverse complement strand
GTGGCCGTCGTAGGCGTATTTGTTATCCGCGACCTGCAAACCGCGAATGCCGAGGCGCAAAACATATACGCCGTTTCGGTGCAGGGACTCCGCGAAATTGGTGAGCTGCAGTTCGACGCCCAAGAAACTCGCCGCGCTACGCTTTATGCCCTCACCACGAATGACAGCAACCTGCAGGTCGGGTACGCCGATCAATCTCGCGGTGCGGATCAACGAGTCACCGACGGTATTGCCCAATACAGACACCAGGCGAGACTGCCGGCAGAGATGGCCCTTGCCGAGCGGCTCACCCATGACTGGGCCAACTATCTGAGCATCCGCGACGAGGTCCTGGCCTCGATCCTCGAAGGGAGCACGAAGGAAGCTGTGACCCTCGATCTTTCCGGAGGGGTGCCCTCCTTTGAGCGCGTCCGCCTGGACTTGAACGAGGTCAAGCGGTTGTATGACGACCAGGCTTCGCAACGCCTCGGAAATGTTGTGGCAACTTCCCGCCGCTCGGCGGAGCGGCTGATCGGAATCCTGGGCTTCACCTTCCTCCTCTCGAGCACCGCGGTCTGGGCCATCCAGCGGAGCAGAATGCTCAGTGCCATCCAACTGGCCAAACTGCAAATGGAGTTTGTTGCCTCGGTCTCTCACGAACTGCGCACACCGCTTGCGGTTTTGAGCTCGGCGGCAGACAACATCGCCGACGGTGTTGTCAGGGAAAAGGCGGATCTCGAAAGATACGGCAGGGTGCTGCAAAACCAAAGCCGGCAAATGACCGGCTTGGTCGACCAGATTCTGTTGTTTGCCTCGACCGAGGACCGCAAGAAGCGTTATGTTTTAGAACCCTTGGATGTCGCGCAGATCATCGCCTCGCTCGAGTCGAGCACCCGTGAATTGATTCAGGGTGCCGGATTCGTCGTTGAACGGCACATCGAACCGGGTCTGCCCCAAGTGATGGGTGACCTTTCCGCGATCACTCAGTGCTTGCAGAATCTGGTTGGGAACGCGGTGAAGTATGGCGCTCAGAGCCGCTGGATTGGTTTGGGTGCCTCGATGGGTCCCGCCGAACATCCGCCGGATCAGGAGGTCCGAATTTCCGTATCCGACAAGGGCATCGGCATGGACCGTTCGGAGATTCCTCACATTTTCGAGCCCTTTTACCGCAGCCCCCGGGTAATGCAGATTCACGGAACTGGCTTGGGACTGTCTCTGGCAACGCGCATTGCAGAGACCTTGGGCGGAAGACTTTCCGTCGTCAGCGAGCTTTCGGTCGGTAGTACATTCACTTTGCACCTGCCGATCGTGGAAAGAGAAAGGTTGGAGATGACCGGCGTGGCAAGCCCGCCGTATTCCTCAAAACAAACATGAACGAGAACATCTTGATTGTTGAAGACGAAGAAGCCTTGCGCATGACTCTTCAGGACCGCCTGCGGAGCGAAGGGTACGTGGTCGATTTAGCCGTCGACGGCGAAGAGGGAACCGAGAAAGCGACTCAGCTCCCGTTCGATCTGATCATCCTCGACATTATGCTGCCTCGCCGTAGCGGCCTGGACGTCTGCATGGACATACGGCGCGCGGGGCTGGCGACTCCGATTCTTTTGCTGACGGCCCGCGGTCAGACCAGCGAAAAAGTGGTGGGCTTCAAGCTCGGGGCGGACGATTATGTCACCAAACCGTTCGACACTCTGGAGCTCATGGCACGCATCGAAGCGCTCTTGCGTCGGGCGCCCACAAAAACCGGAGCTGCTAACGCCGGCGGTACCGGCATTCATCAGTTTGGCCCCATTACGCTCGATATTCGGGGCACGCAAGTGACGCGCGATGGTCAGGCGGTTTATCTAACGGCCCGGGAGTTTCAGCTCCTTCGTTACTTTGTCGAGCACCAAGGAGTCACGCTGTCTCGTGACGAACTGCTGCGCGAGGTGTGGGGCCATGAGGCTGGCACGTTCACGCGAACGGTGGACGTACATGTCGCTAGCTTGCGCCAGAAGCTGGAACGCTTTCCAAAAAAGCCGGAAATCATCCTGACGATCTCCGGACTGGGCTACAAATTTCAGGGATAAGAAACGAGGATCGAGCTCTCGCTTTGAAACTCTCCGAACCCAAGCCGAGTCTAGGACTCTTCCGTGGCCGTCATGGCGGCCAGAGCGCGCTCGCGATGGGCCTCGGTGTACCAGACCGGTGCGTACTCTTCCAGAAGATCGAATAGCTCGATAAGGGCTTCTCTCGCCTCATCAAGCCCTGCATGCTCGAGGTGGTGCTCCCTGTGCTCTACTCGGCTGGGCCCTACTATCCGCAGTAAGCTCACTTTGGCTCCCCTTCTCGACGGCGTTTTCGTGGAGTGAAAGCTACGCGCTGCGCGGGGACGTTTCGCAGCTCGCACTTTGCGATCCCTCATGATTAAGCCTCAATAACGCTCAAGGTCACAAGAACGCAGTGACGGCATCACGCTGCTCGGTGCTCTAAACCGCAATGCCTGTCACTATCTCTCCTGGCCTTCTTCCGCTCTTCATTCTATTTAGCTCTCTTTCGCGGCGTGTTGGCGGTAAAAACATGTAACACGAGCGCAAAATAGCTGTAAGGTGCACCTGAGCTCGCCTTGCGTAGTCCGAAAGGCGTTGGCACCGGCTTTCGCCGATGGCGCGAAGCAAGCGCGGCCTGAACCCCCAGTTTTTTGCAAGTTGCTCGGAATGAGTGCGTTAGTTAGCAGGTTCCGCCTGAGACGCTATGCCAAAGCGGCCGCTTGCGCTAAACAGCTGCTTTTGGAGAACTTGCGCACCAGCAAAGACAGTCGCCGCCCCTTCGTCAATCATAAAAGCGCCATCCTGTCCCCTTTGGGGCGCCGAGTGGGCTTCGGCGAGTAGTGGTGTCGTTGAAGGGGCCCTAGCCGTGAATAGACTGCCCTCGTCAATTTCTGAAGTGCTCCCCAAGCCAGGGACCTCTTCGCCGAGCGTGGTTCGAAGGCTCGCGGCGATTTCGGCCATCGTTTTCTCCGTTGTTTGCGCTCCGGCCGTGATTTCGCAGCAAGCTCTCGCGACGCCGCAAGGCAATGTCGAAAACGCCGCGCGGTCTCGCCCCTTGACAATTCCGGTGCCCAAGCCCAAGAGCGCGACCGTTGATGCGCCACAAGAAGAGGGGCCAAGCTTCGTGCGCGTGACCTCCGACGGAAACGAGCTCACGATTCAGGCGAAAGATTGCGCGCTGGCTCAAATCCTTGACGCGGTGCGCGCCAAGACCGGAGCAAGCATCGATTTCTCGGGCCCCGCCGCCGAGCACATGACGGTGAAAATCGGGCCGGGCCCCGCCCGCCAAGTGATCTCATCGCTTCTTGGCTGGACCGATTTCGACTATGTGATTCAGGGCTCGGATGTGGATGGCGTGACGATTCAAAGCATCATGCTGTTCCCCAAGACCAAGTCCGCGCCAGGCGCGGCCGCCGGCACACCAGCTTTGGGGCCCAATCGGCAGCCGCTGGCGAGTCGGCAGCGCACCACTCCCGAGCCGGTAACTCCTGAACCTGCTCCAGAAACGCCGGGGTCCGAGGGTGCTGCTCCAGCGCAGCCTTCCGCTGATGCAACACGTCCCGAGGGTGCGCCTCAGGCGCAGCCGACCGCTGACGCAACACGGCCAGCGGCCGGGGCTACGCCTATTCCCACGAACTACGAGAGATCTGCGGAAAACGCTGCTGCCATGCCCGATCCCGCCTCCGGCAAGAGCCCGGCGGAGATGATCCAGAACATGCAGCAACTGTACGAGCAGCGCAAGCAGATTCAGCAGGAGCATAATCAGACGCCCGGCGCACCTCCTCTCCCTTCGCACTGAAGCAACCAAGCCCGGGATATCCGCAGGCACGGACGAGCGCGCTCCTCGAGGCGATCGGTTGCGCGAGACCGCTACCAATTAAACATCGTGCCGTCTTCCTTGCGGTTCACGGGCAGATACGCGCGCTGGTAGGGAAATCTTGCTGCGAGCGATTCGTCGTAATCAACCCCGAAGCCGGGGCCGTCTCCAGGATAGAGAAAGCCGTCCTTGAAGGAATAGGCGTGAGGGAAAACCTCGTCTGTCTCCTTCGTGTGTATCATGTATTCCTGGATACCAAAATTATTGATGGCCATATCGAAGTGCAGAGCGGCGGCCATCGATACCGGAGAAAGGTCCGTTGCCCGTGACAGCCCGTGCGAACGTGATAGAGCTCTGCGAGGGAAGCGACCTTTTTCAAGTGAGTGATTCCGCCGCTGTGCACGATGGTCATCCGGATATAATCGATCAACTGTTCCGTGATCAGGATGTGGGCATCCCAGATCGAATTAAACACTTCGCCGAGAGCGAGCGGAGTCGTGGTGTGCTGGCGGACGATGCCCGAAACCTTCCTGTAGCTCCGCGGTCACCGCGTCTTCGAGCCAGAACAGATGATACGGCTCAAGGCTCTTGCCGAGACGTGCCGCTTCGATCGGAGTCAGCCGGTGATGCACGTCGTGCAGCAAATGAATTTCGTCGCCAAACTTGACGCGAAGCGATTCGAACAGCTTGGGTATGTGAAGGAGATACTTTTCCGTCGACCAGGAGTTTTCGGGCGGCAGTCCCTTCTCGGCGGGCTCATAGTACATCTTGTCTTTGGCCACGCCGTAGCTTGACGGCAGACCGGGTATACCGGTCTGCGCCCGAATGGCCTTGTAACCGAGCGAGATGTATTTTGCGACTTCATCCCCGGTTTCTTCGACGTCTCTCCCGTTCGCGTGGCCATAGACGAGGACAGCATCACGGCTCTTGCCTCCGAGGAGATTGTAGACGGGTGTGCGGAACGCTTTGCCCTTGATGTCCCACAGCGCCATGTCGATCGCCGCAATCGCCGTCATGGTAACGGGGCCCCGTCGCCAGTACGCGCCGCGGTAGAAATACTGCCA
>DATFTB010000159.1:0-3913 GCA_035262325.1 Candidatus Acidiferrum sp. | reverse complement strand
GCGGCTAAAGGGCTTCGCAGGTCGTTGACCAGCGTGCGAGCCAAGGCGCAGAAGTCGCGGCCAGAATCGCTCGCGACTTCAGCACCCGTGATCGCTTCCATCGGGTAAACGAACTCCTCTTTTCCGTTTGGCTCAGTTTTCATTGGTCGTCACCGGCGCCGGCGCGTAGTTGGTCTTGAAGGTCATCGCTACGTCTGCATCCGACCCATCGGTTCAGATATACAGGGTGCGGGTTAGTAACTTCGTTCGGTGTCCGGAAAAGATCATTCCTTGTTCTCCCCTTTACTGGAAATGCCGAGTGCGCTCGATGCGGCGACACGTCCGTGAATGCTCGTCGCGCTAGAGAACAAAATCCCCCGGAGAACCGTGACCGAGCCCGAGCGCGCATCAGGACATCACCGGGAGAGCGCGCGGGCTCGCGGAAAACTACTCAGCGGTTCTGGAATTGTGCATAGGGGCAGCCGGGCCAGTAAACTGGGGCATTCTCGATGTTTTCCGCTAGAACACGCGCGTGGCAGAGGCGGCAGAGGTTAGGCTGCTTGGCCGACTCACCTACCGGAGCGATTTGCACAAGTTCTTCGAAAACGCAAAGTCTTCCTCCTCGCGCCTTCACTTCGGAGAGGTTCAGCAGTGGTCCATCCTCGCGCTGCCGCTTCAGTAGAGCGGAATAGATTCTGGACTTGAGGCGTGACGGCGCTCGGAAATCCTCGCTCATGCCAGCCACCTCCTTCGGAATTGCTCACGCGCGCGAGCGAGTAGGCGCTCAATGGCCTTCTCGCTGCGGCCGGTCGCCTCGGCCATCTTCCTCGCGCTGCGCTTTTCCCAATAGCGCCATTGGAGCGCCACACTGTAATGCTCGGGTAACTCTGCGAGCACTTGGCGAGCCCTCTGCTCAGTACGCTTGCGGTCAGCTATGGCTTCCATATCCAGTTCTGAGGCAGGCAGGTCTTCGGCCGCCTCAGGCTCGAGAAGTTGCGCTGACTGCAGAAGTCTGCGATAGTGATCCTCGATTTTATGACGTGCAATGCCCAGCAGCCAAGCCCGCAGAGGAGATACTCCGCGGAAGCTGTCCAAGTTCTCCCAAGCGGCGATGAAGACTTCTTGAACCAGATCGTCGACGAGATCGTGCCGCGGCGACAGCCGGCGACGCACGAATGAGTAGACGGCGTCGGTATAGGTGCTAACGAATTCCGCCGTGGCCTTGCGATCCCTTTGCAAAACGGCGGTTACAAGTGCAACGTCATCGTCGACACCACGACCGCTCTCTCGGGCTGCCAAAGGCAAGCTGTTCAACTCCCACCCACTCTTTCCATAGATGCTCCCGTCCAAGTGAAATATTCCTTTCGTCGCGAACAGCGGAAAGTTACTCGCGCTCATGGACTTGCCTTCTGATTGGATTGTCGGGGAGTGGGTCAAAAGCCCCCTTCGGTCCTGTCCAGTAGGGCCGGTCATGGGACGGGCACTGGTGCGAAAGCTGGGCCGGCGGGATCCGTTTACCTGACGGTGCGGCTCTAAACCCAGCGTTTTCTAACCATTGGAAGGCGCACAAACCTCTGGTGTGCGAATCAGGCCAAGCGTGTTGATCAGCCGGAAGTGGTTGTCCCGCAATCGAATGCGAGTTCTTTCGGTTGTATCGGGAGCGCGCCGCCGCATGTCCCTGAAGCAAGTTGAGGCTGAACGGCGCATTCCCGATACGGCGCCTTGAAGACACCGCCCTTCTCTGTCAGGAGGATTGCTTGATGGGGGTTGTGTGGAGCCTACATTCTGAGGCGTTCACGTTGGATTGGGCTAGCGAACGGCTTCATAATGCCGCGATGTGTCCGCCGGGCCCGCTCCGGCGCAATCGTCCTGACAAAGTGCAATCCGCCGCTCGTCACTGCCGCGAATTGGCTTCGTCCAAGATTACTTACTGCGCTCCAGGATGACGGGTGGGCAGTTCACGATAAAACCGGAGGCCCCGAAGGGCTTGCCACCCGGACCGGTCAGGAGGCCTTTCGCCACCAGTCCGAGTTCCGTGCCGAAGTCGGTTTGCCGGGTGTTCAGTCCTTGCACAACCGCCGACTGCGTCCACTCCGCCAAGTGGACGTCCCAGAGCGGGCTGTAAGCCGGGAACCCCGGGTCGCTCTGACCCTCTTCGAGTTCCTCTAACGTTTGCAACGGGCTCGCCCCGTCGAGGATCGCCGACGTGAGTCCCTGCCGCTGCGGATTCGACAGGCCGGTCTGACCGTTAGTAAAGGCGATCAGAGCCTCGCGGGCCGACGTGTGACTCTGGTCGCCCACCGATGGGGCCGCGTCCAGATTCGGCGCCAATGTCACGCCCTCCAGTGTGGCCGCCACCGGGCTGGAGGAATCGAACGACGCGTAGTGCACCACGCGATTGTCGTAGAAGCCGGGAGTCAGGAGGTAGGTGACGAAGCCTGCGGCCGTATTCAGCGCGACGATCTTATCGGCCGACTCGGTGTGCGGGTCGATCCTGCCGTCGCCGTTCGCGTCGCGGGCGATCTGCGGCGCGTTGAGAACTGTGCCGTCAGGCATCTGGATCAGCGGCGAGTAGCCGGGCTCGCCCACCGCGCCCGGAGAGGCAAGGGCAGGCGGGAAGCCGGTGGGGCCCGGTATGAGCATTTGACTCGGGCTGAAGTCCACGGTGGCCGGAAAGTCAACGACGCCGTTCACCACGGTGACAATCTGGACCGCGGCTGTACCGTTGGCGTTTGCGAGCTTCGGGGCATAGTTGACTCCGCGGGTGGCTGCGTCGTTGCGGTCGGAAGAATCGGTGATCACGTAATAGACCGTCTGCCCGTGGCTGGTGCCGCGAAACAGCGGCAGCGTGACCTGGGTAAAATCGGCGTTCACTTGAGCGCTGCGGATGAAGAAATGTGTCGTGCCGAGATGCTGGCCTTCGTCGGCCATAGCGGCAGTGGATGTCAAGAGAGCAGGCAGGAAAAGAGGAGTCAAAGGAGACAAGATTCGGTTGAGCATCGTTCAATTACCTTTCTGTCCCGGTAGTTTTGTTGGATTTGTCTACCAGGGGGCTCACTTCAGTTCCGATCGCAGGAGCATTGAAATCACTGTGCGCCCGCGCAAGGGTTCCAACGCGATTTGTTCGCGCTGCCATCAGCCCGCCCCCGGAAAACGCACACTTCGACGCAAAGAGCTGAGCCCTGCGGCCTTTAACCGAGGCCTCAGCGCAGGGGGGTGATGCCCAGCGCCAGAAGCGCGTTGACGGCATCGACAGCACTGGCATAGACCGTCGAGCGGGTGCCTGCGTTGCCCAGAGTGCTACTTGGGGCCCCGATATCCCCCTCGAAAAAGCGGTCGTTAGGTGGGTCTTCGCCAGCGATGTCGCGAATTAGCACTCGGTGCTCACACTCTATACCCAAAATCTGGGCGGCGGCTTCGGCGATGAAGCTGTTGGTCGCGTTGGCGGCAACCTTGATCGCCCCCAGGTAGGCGCCGATGAAGACCGACTCCAGCCGTTCACCAAAGGCAAGCATGGCAGCGGCGCTATCGAATGTTCCGGCAGGGAACCCGAAGACGCTGAACGGAAAATCTAGCCCCAGACTCTGCAGCACAGAGCGATGCGCATCTTCCTGGTTGCGGGCTGCCACGAAGTAAGTGCGGTGCGCACTGTTGAGCAGCGTGCCCTTGGCCAAGTCGCTGGCCACGCCGAAAGGCGATTCCTGGCCCAATGCGTTGCTGTAGAATGCGATGCCAATCCGCTCAGCACCGACGGCAGCGTTGCCAAAGTCAATGACAGGATCGTCCGCTGCGTGGGCGGATTTCATGCCACGGCTTAAGACGGCTACTCCCACGGCTCCTCCCACCGCCACGCTGCGACCAGTGGCCAGAATGCGCTGCACCAACATGCGCCGAGTGCTCGTTGCACGGAAGAAATCAGATGTGCTCAAGATCG
>DATFTB010000158.1:0-7890 GCA_035262325.1 Candidatus Acidiferrum sp. | reverse complement strand
CACACTTGAAAAACAATTCAGCGCCCGCCAGAGCGTTGAGAGTCGTGCTCGTAAGCACCAGCGTGCGATGAATTCGTGGCCGAATGCGTTCGTGCGCTTCGACAATGGTGGCCCATTGAATCGCGCCGGGTTTGAATTCTTGACTCAAGTTCGCGATAGCGGTGCTTCGAAGTTTACTCCGTCCCCGTGCTTAGGCGAGCAGCCGGACGGCCAACCCAAGAAATACTAGCAGTACTGAATCTTTTATTCCTAGGCACTCTCTGGTAGATTACCGGCAAGGCGCGCCACCGCGGGAGGTTCATCTCCCCGCCCAGCGCGGAATCGGAATGCCCAACTCAGAACGCCGACAGCGCGAGCGCTACACTCTGCGCATTCCTCTGCGCTTCCGTTCTTTAGGATTGGCTTCCGACAAGAGCGAGCATTTCACTGAGGTTCTCAACATCTCCCGCGGCGGCTTTTTCTTTGTTACCTCGGCCCCGCTGCAGGTCGGCATGCCCATTGAGGCCACCTTCAGGATGCCCGCCGAGTTGGATGGGGGCAGCTCGCACGAAACGCATTGCCGAGCTCGCCTGGTACACGCCAAGCCGAACGCCTTTAGCGACGGGCGAATGGGCTACGGTGCTGAAATTGAAGCATTTATTGAGCCAAGGAAGGTCGAGTCCCCTAAGGCGGCCACCCTGTCCCGAGAGCCGTCGGCCCCAAAGACGCCGCTCTAGCCTGTCCTACCTAGCGGTACTGACAAGTTGCCGGGAGGGGGCTCGTGATTTTGGTTTCCTTAATTCTTCGTTCCCGCGACCGTAAACGTCGCTTTTCCCACGCCCACGTTTTCGAACCGGTCATAGGCCCGCACAGCCACCGTATGCTCGCCTGGCTCGAGCCCGTGCACGGTGAACGCGTACTTCTCCGTTTTGTAGTCGGTGATGCCGGCCGTCGGCGCGAGCGGAATCCACTCCCCACCGTCAACGCTGTACTGCGCCCTTTCAATGCTCATGGTCGGATGGCTGGCCGTAAAACTAATGTCGTAGGAGACACCGCGCGAGCGGTCTGCGTTCGCCCCCGCGGCGACCGCTTCTACCTTCCCGATGGCCGGCGGCGTGTTATCCACCTCGAACCGTTCGCTTTCGCGTTCCGTCTTCAGCGCGAGCGACGGAGGATTTGACGGCGCGTCGCTCGCCACAATCCTCAAATAGTAAGCCCCGTCTGGCATGGTGGTCGTGTCCCAGGAATAGAACTTCTGATCCACGTTGTCTTTTAGCAGCAGCCAGTCGCGCTGGTTTTCTCCGCGGTAGTAAACCGAGTAACGCAGCTCATCATCATTTTCGTCGTGCGCGCTCCACAGGACCGATTGATAGCCTCTTTGCGGCATTCCTTGCGGCTGCAGCTCAAATTTGGGAGCCGTTGTCGTCGATATCGGAATTCCGGCTGGCGTTGGCGCTTGCGTTGGAGGCTGCTTCAGCGGCACGTTCATCGGTGGCCCGACCGCACCTACAGCGGCTTGAGCCCGCACGCCTGATTCCTGCACCGCTATTCCGTCGATCACCGGAGCTACATTTTTCGGCAAGTACGCCACGCTGACCCAATCGATCCCGTTGTCCGTCCGCCCGTCGTGGATCACCGCTTTCCACTGCAGAAACCGGGCCGCTGGCGCCTCCGCTTGCGTATTCGGCGTTGCATAGGGCCCGAACCATTCGGACCATTCCTTCCCGGGATCCTCTGTATTTCCGCTGCGCACGTAGAACTCTACGTACGGGTGCTTTGGCTCTTCGGCGCTTTTTGCCTGCCCGCCACTTGCGGGCAGCCCCCACCACTCGATTCGGCCCCACTGGGAGAACAGCTTGGCGTCAAAAGGCTGCGACTCAAACGTGCCCTCGGCCTCAAATTCCGGCCCGAGCGAAAATACCTTTCCCGGATTGGCCGTGCAGAGGTACATCTTGCCGCCATTAGCCCGAGCGATCCCTGTAATCTGTGAGGAACCCGCCTTCGCCAATTGCGCGTAGACGCCGCGGCCGTCAATCGACAGGAGCGATCCGCTGTTTCCGGTTCCGGCCAGCAGTCGCCCATCGGCATTGAGCCCCAGGGAATACACCACTTCTTCTCGCGAGGTCCACAGCTCTTCTGGTGCTCCCTCGGCCGTAATGCGATAAACGCTGCTTGAAATCGCGGCGGGGAACGCCACGAACGGAGCGCCAGCCTGCGGCTGTCCTGGTTGGATATTGGTAACCGTCGTTGTTCCCTGTGCGGTGGTGATGACGGCCGTTCCTGGCGGGCCCACTTTTTGTTTCTCTCCAATCGCCGCGACATAAATGCTTCCGTCCGCGGCCAACGCAATCGAAGTCACTTCTTTCTTGGCGGTCTCGTACAGCACAAACCCTTCCGCGCTACCCTGCTGCGGCTTTTTCTTCGATCCCTTCCCGCTCTTGGCGATTCTCAGCACTCGCCCGTTCGGTTCCGTTCCCGCGAGCAAATTGCCCCTCGAATCGAACGTCAGCACCTTGATGTGTGCCTCGTCGCTGGCGTAGAAGATCTCGCCCTTCCCGTCCGGCGACACCGCGAACAGTTGTCCCTTGTCTCCCGTGGCCACGTACAGGGTGCCGTCAGCGCCAAACGCCAGGTCCCAGATGTACTTCGTCTTGGGATCGAAAAACACCGTCTTTTCCCCGTTCGCCGA
The DNA here is from genome assembly GCA_035262325.1 of Candidatus Acidiferrum sp. Lineage (GTDB taxonomy): Bacteria > Acidobacteriota > Terriglobia > Acidiferrales > UBA7541 > Acidiferrum. Next base: position 5,222 of record DATFTB010000158.1, on the reverse strand, counting down.
GACCTTGTAAACCTTGCCGTCGGGCGAAGTGCCTACATACAGCGTGCCCTTGGCGTCAAACGCGATCGAATGCGCGATCAAATCCGTCGATTCGAATACCGTCGAAGGTTTCCCGTTTCCGTCAAATCGAAACACTTTTGCCGGGGAGCCGCCGGCGGCATAGAGTGCTCCCGCCTTGTCCACCTTCAGTGACCACAAATAGGAGGCATCCGCATCCGCCAGCAGCGTAAACCTCGGTGCAAGCTCGAAATGCCCGTCGCTGCGCACCGCCACACCCCTTGCCGTGCCCTTCAGAAATTCCTCGTACGTCGACTGCCGCCAGCGCCGCGTGTGCTCCGCGAATGCACACACCCCGGCGAAGCAGACCGCCAATGTCAGGACTGCAAGTCGAGTCGAGAGTTTTTTCATATTTAGGGTCACCGGATTTGAAGATTCAACGTGATCAGCCCGCTTACTGGTCCACCCATTGGTACGGATGCTTCGCTGGCCAGCGAATCCCTCAAAACCTGGATGCTTCCAGGAGCGGGCCGGCCGTCGATCATGTTGATTTGCGACAGCGGCGCGTTCGGCAATTCCTTGTCATCCCACACCAGCGTTGGTGCCGGTACGAACAGCCCAACGTACAGGCGGTCGTTACGTCGTTCGCGGTTCATGAGCCCGATCAACTGGTCCAATCCTTCAGGCCCGCCCGCGGACCCCACTCCGGCACCTGGCATTCCCGTGAAATTGAATCCTCTCGACGCGCGGTTCAGCCACTCGGCGTCGCTCACCAGCAGCCGCAACGTTGTGCCGCGAGTGATCTGGTCGGGCACGTGCACGGTGGTTTGTTCAATGTGCGCTTCTCCGCGATACGGCCGGAGGAGCACCCGAACCTTTAGATCTTCGCCTGGTGTCGCTTCGCCCTTTTCAAGCCAAGCGCTCTCAATTACGTACGATTTCCTTCCCGGAGCGCTCTCCACCCGCAGCGAGATGTGCTCCACCTGCGGCACTTCGAAGTTATTCGTGAATAGCTTCCCGAATACGCTCTGCACCACCAACCCGACCTGCAGCGCGTCCGGCGCCATCGAGTCTCCCGGCGCGAACGTGTTTTCGATCTGTACCGGCTGGTGTCCGTGCAGTTGCACTTCGCCCACCAAGTGCATCGTTGTGCCTTCGGCGTAAATGGAATTCTGGCTCACACCGTTGAACGCGGTCAGGCCGACCAGAAGCGGTGTCAGCTTCGGGTTGTTCACCAGCTCAAAATGCAACTTCTTCTCGGACGACCCGGTTGCGAATATCAGGTCCATCGGAATCATCGCCGGCGGTGCTCCCAGTTTTCCGGTTACCGCGGTCAAATGGTCGGTCGTTATCGTTCCGATCGTACCGCCCATGTTCATAATCTTTGTGGATGCCAGCTCCGAGGAGAGTGTGGTCACTACGCGGCTGCGCGTCATCGGAATTTGCACGTTGCCCATGTTCATCAGCGGATGTCCGCAGAGGAATACGCGATCCCCCTGCACCGCGGTTACCGTGCATGCGGAATTGATCGACGCATCGCCCTGCACCAGCACCATTCCGGCCATGTCACCCGGCTTCAGATTCGAGTCGTCCGGCCGGGCCTCTGTCGTTCCGCCCTGCGCGGCCACGAACCCGTAGCTCTGTAATTGGGGAGCGTATTGTTGCAGCGCTCCCGGCTGAAATCCGGAAAACACAAGCGGAGTCTCGATGGGCTGAAGTGAAGTTCCACTCGGCAGCGTATTCCTTGCCAGCGCGTCGTTCGGCAGGGCGAACTGTTGCGGTGCGCTCTGGGCGGTCATGATCTCGGCGGGGGGGTGCAGAACGTCTTCAATCGGGGTTACTCCGGCGATCGCCTCCTTCGTGAAAATCCCTAACTTCAGCGAGAGCGCACCTGCGAGCTTGCCTTCGAGGTAGACCGGGCTTCCGCTCATCCCCGCCACCACACCGGTATGCTCGACTTTCGGCCCTTTCAACTGCACCAGAATGATGGACTGTTTTGGCCCCAGGAAATTTGGCATCACGCCCAGGACTTCCAGGTCAAACTTCTCGACCTGGTCGCCGGTAAAAATCGTGTAGGCGTAGCCCTGCATCCCGACGCGAACTTGCGAAACGGGGATCATTTCGCCGGATTCCTGAGCCGCCACCAAAGGCGGTTTTAGCCCGGCGAAAACGGCGCAGATGGCGAGAAGCGCGAACCCCTGACAAAGTCGTCTCATGGTAAATAGATGGACCCCCGAACCGAATTTATCATCATAGCGACAGAGACCCGCGGAGGCAATTGTACCTGCTGCCAAGGTGTACCTCGTCCTTTGGTCTCAATTCCCCCGCTTCCTTAATTCCCCCGGGATGACCTTGGCGAGGCTTCTTCCCTCCAAAACACCAGGCCCTGCCTGCCGCAGCTAGGCGCAGACAGCAGGCTTCGGGCTGGAGGTTTTCGTGTCCAAAGCGCCCTGCGGCGGCTCCTCCTCGCCCGCACCCGTTGGCGAACTCCTCCCTTTTGTGAAAAGATGAACCCCACCAAGGAGGACCTATGGCTGAACCGACCAAGGAAGAACTACTGGCCCGAATCGCTGAACTCGAAAAAAAAGCCGAAGGGCGCAAGAGAGGCACGCTCGAATTCCGCGTTGGCGAGAAGGGCGGGGTCAGCGTCTACGGCCTCGGGCGCTTTCCAGTCACCCTTTACTATGAGCAATGGACCCGGCTTCTTGACAGCTCCAAAGACCTCCGCGATTTTCTCGAGGAAAACAAGCATCGCCTCAAGCTGAAGGATCCATCGGGCTCGTAGCCGTCGGTTCGCCGCGACGGTCTTTGTGTCCCGACACATCGTCAGAGCGCAGGCCCTTGACCGATCACAAGCCGAATACGCACACATTCCGGCATGTAAGCGGAGTGCGCCATCCATCCTGGAGGAAATTCCTTAGGCGAGAAGTACAGCTCGGCACCGTCCATCAAGTTGTCCTTTGAGGAACGACCTGACGCACCGGTAATGCCCATTTCTTCTGCGGTTTTGGAGTACCCGGGCTCGACGACTGGTTCGTTCCTCAGTCGTTGTGGTGCATCGCGAAAATTTTGTCCATGGAATCCTCGTACGGATACACATGCACCATCCACCCAAAAATTACCGCACGAAACGTTCCGCCAGCGGCTTCGCACGCTTCCCGGGTTGCGATCGATCCTCGGAGCCCGAACTTGCTCCAATCGACCGTGTTCGCTTGACCTTTCGGCGGCAGGCACAGATTCGTGTGCAAATGCCACGTCGCGACACTCAGCGGCACCCGTTCGTTCAACTGCTCTTCCGTTGCGCGCCTTGGCATCGTGTACATCGCGCCCACCAGCTCGTATCCATTCGCGGTCCTTTTATACAACAGAGAAGTGGGCCGTGCCGGGTCGAACGTTAGCGCCTCCAGGAATCCATTTGTGTAATTCGTGAAGTGGTATTCCTTCTGCGGAAGGTTCGGACGGAAAATCTTGAAACCTTCGTTTAGCGCCACGTGGTAATCCTTGTACTTTTCCATTGCCGGCCTTAGTTGATCGATAATTTCCTTGGCGCGCTTTTGATCCTGCGGCGTTTCCGGCCGTGGCGCGGTCATGTGCATGTGGGGCGTATCGCCCTGATCGATGTGCGCCATGTCGTGCATGGCTGCTTCCTCGCCGGATTGCGCGTCCGCTGCGTCCATTTCTGGCATGCCCGAACTCGTCCCCGCCTGGACATCTCGCCCGGGGTCGCGCGCTAGTAACGGCAGCGCGGGCGCGTGATGATTCGGAATCGCCGCTAGCAACACACCGACGACGAACAGGGCACCCAGCCCAATCGCGGCTTTCAAGCTGAACTGGATAAACGTACTCCGGACCGACATGAATCCTCTCTTGATCTACGCTTCGCGCGTTCTCGTTTCTGGTTACGCCTTTGATTCCTGCCTTCTATTTGATGATACGTAGTTCCAACGCGGTTCATTTCTTTCGTCCGCCATCAGAGTTCCGATTCCGCACTGGCCCCCGGTACAGTCCAGCTCGAGTTTCCCTCCCTTTTTCTGCACTTGACACTCCTCGCCGGACCCGTTGTTGGCAATTTGCTCATGCTAAACTGGCCCCATCGTGAAAACGGAAACGATCCGGCCGGTCCACTCCCTCTCGGGCGGCCTTGAACTCCCCGGCGACAAGTCCATCTCTCACCGCTATGCCATGCTTGCCGCGCTCGCCGAAGGCACCAGCGAATTTCGAAACTTCGCTGCCGCCCGCGATTGCCAAAGCACGCTCGACTGCATCAGGGCCCTCGGTGCGGGGGTCGCGCTCAACGGTTCGACTGCACAAATTACCGGCCACGGTCCCCAAGGCCTCAAGTGCTCCGGGCGTGCTCTGAACGCCGAAAATTCCGGCACCACGATTCGCCTCCTCTCCGGCATTCTCTCGGGGCAATCCTTCAATAGCAAAATCACCGGCGATGCTTCTCTGCAGCAGCGCCCTATGAAGCGAGTGATCGCCCCGCTTCGCCAGATGGGCGCGGACATCCGCGGGCGCGACGACAATTTCCCGCCGCTCGAAATTCATGGCCGGCGGCTTCGCTCGATCCATTACCAAATGCCGATGGCGAGCGCCCAGGTCAAATCCGCGATCCTTCTTGCGGGACTGTTCGCCGAAGGGGAGACCTCGGTCACGGAGCCCGCCGCCACGCGCGACCACACCGAACTCGCCCTTCATGAATTCGGCGCTGCAGTTCAAAAGCACGGCCGCAGCCTCAGCATCAAAGGTATCGCCGCCGGCAATGGTAAGTCCCCGCTTCACCCGGTTTCATTCGATGTCCCGGGTGACTTGTCCTCGGCCGTTTTCTTCATCGCCGCTGCTTCACTCTTGCCTGATTCGAATCTCTACATCGGCAACGTCGGCCTGAATCCCACGCGCTCCGCAATTCTCGACTTTTTTACCCACATGGGGGCCGCCGTCACCGTTGTGAATCTCGAGAGCAGGCAAGGTGAACTGGTCGGCGATCTCTCGATTAAGGGAGCGAAACTCAGAGGTGGCGTGATCTTGGGCGATTCCGTTCCGCTGCTCATCGATGAGTTGCCGATGCTGGCCGCTCTTGGCCCATACACGGAGGAGGGAATTGAGATTCGCGACGCCGGCGAGCTTCGCGTTAAGGAGAGCGACCGCATCGCTACCCTTGTTGAAAATCTCAAGCGCATGGGCGCAAAGGTCGAGGAGCGACCCGATGGCCTGCGCGTGGAAGG
>DATFTB010000157.1:0-29836 GCA_035262325.1 Candidatus Acidiferrum sp. | reverse complement strand
CGGTCAGACGACGAACGCGGTTTTGAGGACTCGCGCATACCTTTTCCGCGAGACGCTCTCGCAGACAAAGGATTGGTCGTGCGGAAACCCGACAGCGGCTCGGCGCGCCTTGGCTGGGCTCGGGAACACTCCAAACACCGCCGAACCGCTACCCGCCAGCAAGGCTTCTGACGCTCCCGCCTGGAGCAAGGCCCGCTTGATTTGAGCAAGACGGGGATGGCGCCGGAAGACGGCCGCCTCGAAATCATTCGAGAGAGCCACCCCCTGCGCACTCCAGCACAGAGCACAGAACCTATACAGTTTATGGTCCGCTGCGTTTTTTGTCAACGAAGCGAGCCGCGGTGCGTGGAGCCAGCGGTAGGCATCCGCGGTGGGAACCTGGATTTCCTTGGGCGAAACGATCAGCAGCGAGAGGCGGGGAACGTCGGGCAGAGGGTAGATCTCATCGCCTTTGCTGACGCCAAGGGCGCGGCCGCCGAGGAGGAAAAAAGGGACGTCAGCGCCGAGGCCGGCAGCGATGGCCAACAAGCGCGCGGGTTCGATGGTCTTTCCGAGGAGCTGGAGGTAGCCAAGCAGCGCAGCCGCCGCGTCGCTCGAGCCGCCACCGAGTCCTCGCCCAGCGGGAATTCTCTTCCTGAGCCTGATCTCGACACCAGGGCGGTGCTTCCACTCGGCCCGCAAGGCTTCGACCGCCCGGTAGACCAGGTTTCTTTCGACCGCTTCGCGCGAGAGCTCCTCGTTGCCCTGAATGGTGAGCGAGATGCCGGGGCGACTGGAGGACCGCAAATGCAGTGTGTCCTGAAGGGAGACGGTCTGAAAGACGGTGCGAAGTTCGTGGTAGCCGTCCTCGCGCTTCCCTAAAACCTCCAGACGCAGGTTGACTTTTGCGTACGCCGGGATACGGACTTCGCGCATGAACGGGCTCAGGGCTTGGCGTCGGGGACCTGTGTCTTTTGCGCGACGTGGTGCTTTGCCTGGGTGAGTTTCTTTTCGACTTCCGCGACTTTGTCGGCTTCCACATCGCCCGGGAGGGTGTGGCGCCATTCGGCGAGGGATTTTTCCCATTCGACCGCGGCAAGATCCATGCGGCCCTGCTTGGCGTAAACGTCACCCAGGTGGCTGCGGATGGTGGGATCGTGCGCTTCGTGCTCGACGGCCTTGCGCAGCGCGGCTTCGGCGTCCTCGATCTTGTTTTGCTTGTAGTAGACCCAACCGAGACTGTCAAGGTAGGCGCCGTTAAATGGCTCGAGGTCGACGGCGCGCTGAATCAGGTCCTTGGCCTCATCGAGACGCATGCCGCGGTCGGCGAGCATGTAGCCGTAGTAGTTCAGAACCTGGGCGTTTTTCGGATTCACACCCAGCACTTTCTTGAATTCCTCTTCGGCTTTGTCGAACTGCTTCTGGCGCTCGTAAACCGCGCCGAGAAGGAGCCAAGCGACTTCGTTGTCGTGTGCATCGCTGGCCATGGACTCGGCTTTGCGAGCGGCTTCCTCTGCTTGCTTATAATGACGCCCCCGTTCATAAACCTGGGAAATGTTCAGGTAGACCTCGCGGTCAGCGGACGTGCCTTTGAGGTCGGCCTCCAGCAGCTTCACAGCTTCGTCGGTCTGCTGATTTTCCCCGAGAAGCAGAGCCTGGCTGGCGCGCACGGCGGGGTCGTTCGGATACTTGGCCATCGCTTCGCGCCCAGCCTGCAGTGCCCTTGGCAAATCCTTGGCCAAGCGGTAGGTGTCCATGATGAGAAGGCGGGCGCGTCGATCTTCTTCTTCGCCGAGGTGGCCAAGTTCCTGAAAGGTGTAGATCGCGGCCTGGTAATTCTGCGTGTCGCGATAGAGCATGCCGAGTTGCTGGTAGAGGATGGCGAGCGAGCGTCGACGCGAAGGAAGAACGTTCGACTGGGCCTTCACGCCGGTGACCGCGTCGGACAAAACGCGAATGGCCTCATCGTAGCGGCCCTGCGATTCGTAAATCATGGCCTCGTTGTACATGACCTCGAGGCTTCCGGGATTGTACTGGCGGGCCTTGATGAGGTTCTCCTCGGCTTTGTCTAACTGGTGGAGTTCGCGGTAGATCTGCGCGATGCGGAGATACACATCGGAGTCATCCGGCATCAGTTCGGCCAGCTTCTGATAGACCGACAAGGCCTCGGGATACTTCTCTTCGGAGAGCAGCGTCTGGCCAAGTCCGCGAAGATGGGAGAGCTCGGAGGGATCGAGATCGGCGGCCTTGCGGTAGGCCGCTTCGGCCTTGGGGTACTCGTGAGTCTGCGTGTAGGCGTCACCGAGGAGATCAAATAGGGTTGCGGAACTGGAATGCGCGGTCATGCCCTCGAGGAGTTGGATGGCGTTTTCGGCCTTGTTTTCGTCGAGAAGAAGTTGCGTGAGCTGCTCGACGGCGGCTTCGTTATCGGAATCCTCCTTCAGCATGTTGCGAAGCACCTGCTCGGCCTTCTCGGGCTCGTTGTGCAAGCGATAGAGACGAGAAAGCCAGAGCGACGCTTCTTGGTCAGAGGGATCGAGGCGATGGACCTCGGAATATTCGGCGATGGCCCTGGCCACCGATTCAGACTGCACAGCAGCGCCGGTGTTGCCGTTAATGTCGCCGAGGCTGCGCAAGTAGATGCGAGCCAGCAGCCGATGGGTGGGTAGGTCGTTGGGGTCACGCTTGAGGATTTCGTTGGCTTCGCTGACCGCCTCGCGCACACGCTGCGCTTTCCAGTACATCTCGGCCAGGCGCTCGCCGATAATCGGCGACTGCGGATCGATGGCGTAAGCCTTCTTGTAGGCTTCGATGGCCTTCGAAGCAAAATCCGGCTGGCTCGTCTGCTCGTACTGAAGCTCGTAGAGATGGCCGATCGCGAAGTTGTAGTAGGCGTCGCCGCGCGGGGAGCTTTTCACCGGGGCGGCGGGAGAAGACGGCGGCGCAAGGTTTTGCTGGGCAGCGGCCGGTAGAGCCGCAAGAATCGGGAGAGAAAGAAGCAGGACCGTACGCTTAGAAATCATAAAACTCCAAGAACTGAAATTATCCCATGCGGGAGAAACGCGGTCAAAAGCGAAAAAGCGGAGCGTTTCGAAAACCAGCGGGACGTTCGCACCTAGGGAAGATGCGCCGAAAGGGAGGGCCGTTGACTCGTATCCGTATTTCTGCAAATATGGAACCATGAGGAAATCGGATCCCCTGGTCATCCGCCGCACCGCCGATCGCTTTGCCGCACTCGGAGCGGAGCCCCGCCTGCAGATTATGAGGATTTTGCTCTCCGCCCATCCGACGGGAATGGTCGCGGGGCAGATTCAGGAAGAGCTGGGAATTCCGGCGTCCACGCTCTCGCACCATCTGGAGAAGCTGAAGCAAGTGGAGCTGGTGGCGATGCGGCGGGCGAGCACGTTTCTCTGGTACAAGGCAAACACCGAGGCGCTCAAGGAACTGCTGGGGTTTTTGTATGAGGAGTGCTGCACGCGGAACCCGGTGGTGCCGGCAGAAGCGATTGTGGAGATTTCGAAGTCCTAGACGGGCGACGGTAAGGGAGCCCGGAGAACCCAAGGGGTGCCGATTGAGCGAGCGGGCATGAGCGAGAGAGACGTTCAGGAAACGGTGAAGGAAAGGTATGCCGCCGCGGCGAGACAACTAGCCGCAGGAGGGAGGGCGTGCTGCGGCGGCGCGGCAGAGCCGGGCGGTTGTGACGCCATCTCGCGCGATCTCTACGGCCCCTCAGAGAAGTTTGCGCTGCCGACCGAGGCCGTGGCCGCTTCGCTCGGTTGCGGCAATCCCACGGCGCTCGCGCAGCTTGAATCGGGCGAAATCGTGCTGGACCTCGGCTCGGGCGGCGGCATCGACGTGCTTCTCTCCGCCAAGCGTGTGGGCCCAACGGGCAAGGCGTACGGTCTCGATATGACCGATGAGATGCTGGCGCTCGCTCGGGAAAACCAGAAAAGGGCCGCCGTAGAGAACGTGGAATTCCTGAAAGGAACCATCGAAAACATACCCCTGCCCGACAACCTGGTCGACGTGATTATTTCGAATTGCGTGATCAACCTTTCCGGCGACAAGGATCGCGTGCTGCGCGAGGCATTTCGCGTGCTGAAGCCCGGAGGGAGACTTGCGGTTTCCGATGTTGTGATCCGAAGCAGCGTCCCGGCCCAAGTCAGAAAGAGTATGGAACTGTGGATAGGTTGCGTCGCGGGTGCGCTCGAGGAGACGGAATACCGGGAAAAGCTGGAAGCGGCGGGATTCGAGTTTATCGAAGTGGAGCCGACGAGAATCTATCGGGTGGAAGAGGCGCGCGAATTTTTGACGGCTGCCGGCCTGGATGCGGATCGGCTTGGGCCGCAGATCGAGGACAAGTTTATGAGCGCATTTATTCGCGCAAAAAAAGTGCTTTCTGGGGCTTCGAAACGCCCGCCCGGCCTCGATCCTCCCTGCGGTCAATGAGCTGAGTCCATGAAGCCGCCGTACAACGTGCTATTTCTCTGCACCGGAAATTCGTCGCGGTCGATTTTGGCCGAGGCAATTCTGAAAAACCGGGGCCTGCCGAATTTCCGCGCGTTCAGCGCCGGGAGCCATCCAGCGGGATTCGTTAACCGGTACGCATTGCGACAGCTCGAGTCTGCCGGATTGCCCACGGAAGGACTGCGCAGCAAGGGTTGGGATGAATTTGCGAAACCGGGGGCCACGGCGATGGATTTTGTCTTCACCCTGTGCGATAACGCGGCGCGGGAAGTCTGTCCGGTGTGGCCGGGCCAGCCGATAGCGGCGCATTGGGGAGTTCCGGATCCAGGGGACACGCCAGGTTCGGATGCGGAGATCGAGCGCGCATTTCGCGACACCTTCGTGACGCTCGACCGGCGCATCGGCCTTTTCTTGGGTTTGCCGCTTCAGAGTTTGAGCGCCTCGGCCATCCAGAGTGCGCTTGCTCGGATCGCGCGAAAATAGCAAGCGATCCGGGCGCCTTATACGTCCAACCGCGGGGTTTCTAGTGAAGGAAGTGGCGCATGGAAGTGAAGACCATGGCGATCTCGAGGCGGTCGGCCGTTCGGATGACGTCGGCATCGCGCAGGGAGCCGCCCGGTTGGATCACGGCCGTGGCCCCGGCTTTGCCTGCCTCTTCGAGGCCGTCGGGAAACGGGAAGAAGGCGTCGGACGCTACGACGGTTCCCTGCAGGGAGCGCTGCGCCTTGGCGATAGCAATCTTCACGGAATCGACGCGACTCATCTGTCCAGCGCCAACGCCGACGGTTGCGCCTTCACGGACAAAAACAATGGCGTTGGACTTCACGTGTTTGCAGACTTTCCAGGCAAACAGGAGGTCCTTCATCTCCGCGTCGTTGGGGGCGCGCTTGGTGACAACCTTCAGTTCCCTTCCCTTCAGGCTGCCAAGGTCGGGTTGTTGCGCAAGCACGCCGCCGAGGATGCGCTTGAGCTGAAGTTCACGGTCGTGCTCGAACCCGCCGAACGGCAGTTGCAGAAGGCGCAGGTTCTTTTTCGCAGCGAAAATTTCCTGAGCGCGATCAGCAAAACCGGGCGCCACGATACATTCGACAAACAACTTGGCTACCTCTTCGGCGGTGACGGCGTCGACAATGTGATTGAAAGCCAGAACGCCTCCGAAAGCGGAGAGCGGGTCGCAGGCCAGCGCCTTGGCGTAAGCATCGACGAGCGAGGACTGCTCGGCAGTTCCACACGGGTTGTTGTGCTTGATGATGACCGCAGCGGGCCGCTCGAATTCCGCCACGAGGCTTCGCGCGGCTTCGAGATCGACATAATTGTTGTAGGAGAGTTCCTTGCCTTGAAGCTGCTTGGCGGCGGCAAGGCCTTCGGGCGGGGCGCCGCCGGGAACATAGAGCGCCGCACCCTGATGGGGATTCTCACCGTAGCGAAGCTCCTGCTTCCGGCGGAGCGCCAGGTGAAGGCGCTCGGGTAATGACGGCTTCGGGAGAACTTCGATCTTGTCGCCGAGAATGCCGAGCCGCTCGAGATTCATCGCAATCACGCCATCGTAGCGCGAGGTCGTGGCGAAGACCTTGCGGGCGAGTTCGAGGCGCAGCGCGAGAGAAGTGTCGTGATTCGCCGCGAGTTCCGACGCGACACGGGCGTAGTCGTCGGGATCCGTCACAACGGTCACGCTCTCGAAATTTTTCGCCGCCGACCGCAGCATAGTGGGTCCGCCAATGTCGATGTTCTCGACCAACTCCTCGGGGGGAAGGTAAGCCTTGGCGGCGACTTCTTCGAAGGGATAGAGATTGACAACCACGAGATCGATGGCAGCAATGCCGTGTTGCGCGGCCTGGTTCCGGTCCTCGGCGTTATTGCGACGAAAAAGGAGGCCGCCGTGCACTTTGGGATGGAGGGTTTTGACCCGTCCGCCGAGCATTTCGGGCCATCCGGTAAATTCGGCGACGTCTTTAACGGAGATGCCATTTTCGCGAAGCAACTTGGCGGTGCCGCCGGTCGATAGGATTTCGATTCTAAGAGCAGCGAGCTTACGGGCAAAATCGACAATGCCGGTTTTGTCGAAGACGCTGAGCAGCGCCCGCTCTACGGACATGGGTTCCTCCAGGGAGACTCGAACCTGATAGTGTAAGCGGGGGAGTGGAATTTCGAAAAGAAGAGGGTTGTGGGAAAGTGCGGCCGCGGGGTTAGGACTTCACCACGGCTTTGAGCTTTACCTGCCCGTCGACAGTCTCGACGACATATTCAACATCCCGGCAGTTCTTCTTGGTTTGCAGATCCTTGGTCGTTTTGCGAACGAATTCATTGAAGCCGGCGCGATTGAGCTTGGAGGTTTCTTCGCCAGCCTCTTGCTTGGCGCGAAGGAAAGCGTCGTAAAGTTCATCGACCTTCCGCGGTTCCTTTTCGGGCTCAGAGCAAACCATGCGGAATCCCCGGGATTCGACCGCCGCGGTTGCGGTACTACTTCCTTTCGAAGAGGTTTCCGGTTGCGTGCGGGCTCGTTCCGCTTCGATGGCTCTGGCGGCGGCACCAAAATGGCGCTGGACTTTGCCTTCTTCGCGCTGGGCCACCCGCTTGCGGAAGATATCCTTATACTTGGCGTAGGTCTGGCAAAGATTGTTGAAGCGGAAGCGCTGCGCGAACTTCAGTTCGCCGCCGCGCTCGGAATACCGCTTGACGAGCAGTTCGATGCGCCACTCGACTTCGTTCGGCGGGCGCTTGCGGCCGCCACCGAAATACATGTCGTATTCGATTTTGAGCTGGCGGATATCGCGTTCGAGCTGCGCCAGGTCCTCGTCAATCGTGGCCATTGAGCCAGCCCCTCGAATCATCATCCTAGGGGCGCTTTTGGCGGGCGTCAACGGGGAAGGAGGCGGGACGGAGCGCATTGGGCACCTCGCGGAGGCCGACGGCGCGGTACCGTAGAGCCGCGTAGACGATTGCGGCGGGCTTCTCCGCTGTGATGAAATGACGCGATGACGCGCCCCGCCAAACCCGTGCCGAACGCGGACCAGACGACCTTGCTGCGCCGAGTGCCCTCTGTGGACGAACTGCTGTTGCGGCCGCGTCTGGCCGCGTTGTGCAAGGAAGTGGACCGCGCGTTTGCGCTCGATACGCTGAGGGGAGTGCTGGCGGAGGTCCGGCGGGACATCATCGCAGGGTTGACCGCGGAGGAGCGGGTCGTCGAAGCGGCAGAGATTGAGAGGCGTACGGTCGAAGCCGTAGAGAGCGAGCTCCGGCCGTCACTGAAGCCGGTCATCAACGCTTCGGGAGTGATCCTGCATACGAACCTGGGGCGCGCGCCGCTCTCTCTGGAAGTGATCGACGAGTTCCGGCGGGTGGCGACCGAGTACAGCAACCTCGAATACGACGTCGCGGCAGGAGCGCGCGGCAAGCGCGATGTCCACTGCGCGCGGTTGCTTCGGCGCCTGACGGGCGCCGAAGCAGTCATCGTGGTGAACAATTGCGCCGCCGCGGTGCTGGTAACGCTCGCGGCGCTGGCGCGCGGGGGCGAAGTAATCGTGTCGCGCGGCGAACTGATTGAAATCGGGGACGGTTTTCGCATCCCGGAAATCATGGAACAGAGCGGAGCGGTGCTGCGGGAAGTGGGAACCACCAATCGCACGCGCATCGCGGACTACCAAAATGCCATCAATGAAAAGACGCGGGTATTGTTGCGGGTGCACCCTTCGAATTTCACGGTGAGCGGTTTCACCGAAAAACCGGAGGTGGCCGAGCTGATCGCGCTCGGCGAGCAGCGGGGGTTGCCAGTCGTGGAGGATCTCGGCTCGGGCTGTCTTGTAGATCTTTCCGGTGTTGGCGTAATGGAACCGACGGTGCGGGAGAGCGTCGCAGCTGGATTCTCGCTGGTGTTGTACAGCGGGGACAAACTGCTTGGCGGGCCGCAAGCGGGAATCATCGCCGGACGAAAGGAGTTGGTGGCAAAAGTTAGGAGGCATCCGCTCTTCCGGGCGTTGCGCGTAGACAAGCTGACGATTGCGGCATTGCAGGTGACGCTGCGCGCGTACTTACGGGCGGACTGGAACGGAATCCCGTCGCAGCGAATGATCCGCACGGCGCTCGAAGAGATTTCGGTACGCACAAAACAGCTTGTGGAAGTGCTGACGGCGCGGGTTCCACGGGCCGAAGCGGACTTTGAGATTGCCGACGGGACTTCACTGGTGGGCGGCGGCTCGACACCTGCGCAATCGCTGCCCACGAGAGTGTTGCGCATTCGGAGCCAGCGCTATTCTGCGGCGCAATTGGAAGCACGTTTACGAGCGGGTCGGGCAGGAACGCCGGTGATCGCGCGCATTGAAGAGGATCGCGTGACGATGGATTTGCGGACCGTTTTCCCGGGGCAGGAAGGCGCGCTTGCCGACTCGCTGCTTGCCGCGCTCGAGTAGCGAGCGTACTCCTCCGTGCTATGATATAGGTGTGATATAGGTACGATCGGGGGGGTCTTATGGCCACCGCATTGATTCACCTGGATGCAAGACAGAAGGCGCGGCTCACGCGGCGCGCGAAGAAGCGCGGGAGGTCATTCTCCGAGGAAGTACGCAATGCCGTGGACCTCTACCTGGAGCTGCCAGTCGAAGAGCACCAATTAAGCCTGCTTGCGCGAGCGGCCAATGAGTCTGCCGGGCGCAGCGTCAAAAGGCTCGACGAAGCCATCGCTTACCTCGACCGGATCTTGAAAGACATGCGGAGAGAGAAGTGAGCTGGCCCCGCGATGCCTTCGAGGCATTGCGGCAGATTGTCTTGATCGAAAACCGCATCAACACCATGACCGACACGGTCAAGGAACTCGCTCTCACCTGCCAGGAGATGGATCGGCGGCTCATCCGGCTGGAAGCGAAGTTTGAACTGCTCGAACGCATGGCGTCGCCGAGCCGCAGAGCGCTGCCGGAAAAATCCGAAAAGTAAACCTGATGCTGAGTTTTGTCGTCCGCAATGGGAGACTGAAGAGGGCTTGGAAGCCACTGCCTACTTTGCGGCGTGGCTGGGCCCTCGTGCGCGTGCGAATGACGGGGATCTGCAACACCGACGTCGAGATTCTTCGCGGTTACCACGACTTTCACGGCACTCCCGGGCATGAATTTGTGGGGGAAGTCGCCGAGGTTGAGGGTGTAGACACTCGGACGCGCAAGAAATGGCTGGAAAAGCGCGTGGCGGGCGAGATCAATGTCGCGTGCAGCGCGTACGGGTACAAACCAGCTTGCGAGTTCTGCAGACGCGGGCTGAAGACGCACTGCGCGCGGCGGACCGTGCTCGGGATTGTGGCTCACGACGGCGCATTCGCTGAATATCTTGCGCTTCCGCTCGAAAATCTTCATGTGATTCCGGCGAGTGTAAGCGACGAAAGGGCCGTGTTTATAGAGCCGCTGGCGGCGGCTTGCGAGATTCTGGAACAGATCGAGCTTCGAAATCATCGGACCGCCGCGGTGCTGGGCGACGGCAAACTCGCGCAACTGATCGGCATGGTTTTGGATCGAGCGGGCTGCCGCGTGACGCTGTATGGCAAGCATCGCTCAAAGCTTCGGCTGGCGCGCGAAGCCGGGCTCAACACATGTAAGGTCAAGGGCGATTCGAGCGATCAGAAGCGCCTGAAAGAGAGTTATCGGCTGGTAGTCGAGGCCACGGGTTCGCCGACGGGCCTGATTCTGGCACAGCAGATGACCGAACCGCGTGGCACGTTGATTCTGAAATCGACGTTTCATGGTGCGGCGGCGGTGGAGACTTGGCCGATTGTGGTGAAGGAAGTCACCGTACTGGGTTCGCGCTGCGGACCGTTTCGCCGGGCCGTCGAGTTATTGAGATCGGGAAAGGTGGATCCGAAGGTGCTTATCTCGCGCACCTTTTCGCTCAGAGATGCGGCGAAGGCACTTGCCTACGCGCAAAAGCGTGGCGTCTTGAAGGTATTGCTGAAGGCAAACCAGCGATCTGCTTGATTCCGCTTCAAACGGCGGCGCAACGATTTCCACCGCAAGATGCCCGCGATCGTTTACAGCCGGTTGATGCAGGAGGCGACGCAGGCCGCGCCGAAGCCGTTGTCGATGTTGACGACGGTGACGTTCGAAGCGCAGGAGTTCAGCATGCCGAGAAGGGCAGCAACACCGTCGAAACTTGCGCCGTAGCCAGTGCTGGTGGGAACCGCAATGACGGGCACGCTGACGAGTCCGCCGACAACGCTCGGCAGGGCGCCCTCCATTCCCGCCACACACACGATGACGCGCGCTTCGGTTAGCATCACGCGATGGTCGAGGAGCCGATGAATCCCGGCGACGCCAACGTCGAACAGGTACTCGGCGCGATTGCCCATCATGCGGGCCGTAAGCAATGCTTCCTCGGCCACCGGAATGTCGCTTGTGCCTGCGGATACAACCAGAATGGTTCCCTTCCCGGTGATTTGCTTTGATCGCTCGATCGTGATGACCCCGGATAAGGAGTGGAACTTCGCGTTGCCGCTCACCCGTTTTACGGCGTCGAACGTTCTCGCATCGGCGCGCGTGACTAGAACATTGTGGCGTGAAGCCTTGTGCCGAACCATTGCGTGGACAATTTCTGCGACCTGGGTTGGGGTTTTCCCCTTGCCGAAAACTACCTCGGCATAGCCTTGACGGATGGCGCGGTGGTGATCGACCTTTGCGAAACCGATATCCTCGAATGGCAAATGCTTCAGCCGCTCGAAGGCAGCTTGCGGTGTGAGTTTGCCTCGTTTTATGGATTCCAGAAGCTTCAGAATTTCTTCGGAATTCATTCGTTTTGACCGCTAAAAATCTTAGCATTCCTGTCGCTAGGGACCTATGCTTGACTTGGCAAGGAGCGACTGCGAGACTCTAGTTATCCGCACAAAACTATGGCAGGCACTCAGGGACGGACCATTACGGTTGGTGTGACCGGAGCGAGCGGAGCGATTTTTGCGCAGAAGACGCTGACGCTGCTGGAGGAAGACCAGCGCGTATCGAGGGTGCACCTGGTGGTGACGGAAACCGGTCAGCGTCTCTTCTCGGACGAATTGGGCATCACTTCCGGCGATTTGAAGAAGCTGCCGAGTCGGATTTTGGGGCGCGGTTCAAGGAAGACGGAGACGATCTCGAACAAAGATGTCGGCGCCTCGCTCGCTTCCGGCAGCCATCACGTAGATGCGATGATCGTGATACCGTGCACCATGGGAGCGCTTGCGGCCGTCGCCGGCGGAACGAGCGACGATCTGGTGGCTCGCGCAGCCGACGTAATGCTGAAGGAAGGACGAAAGCTGATTCTTTGCGTTCGTGATACGCCTTTCAATCGCGTCCACCTAGAGAATATGTTGCGGGCGCAGCAAGCCGGGGCGGTGATCATGCCGGTCGTGCCGGCGTTCTATTTCAAGCCCAAGTCGATCGATGACATTGTGACGCAATACGTGTGCCGGGTGCTGGCTCAAGCGGGGCTTCCCCAGGAGAAAATGTTCCGCTGGAGCGGCAGCGCTCCTGAAAAAAAGGCAGGTTCCTAGCGGGATATGACAAGCCGGATCCGTACGGTGCTCGAAATGATCAAGTTCGAGCACTCCGTGTTTGCTTTACCTTTCGCGCTCACGGGGGCCCTCCTGGCCGCGCGTCTAACGGCGCATGCTTGGCCGAGCCTACGGCAGATCTGCTGGATTGTCGTGGCGATGGTGGCAGCGCGCTCGGCGGCGATGACCATGAATCGCATTGCGGACCTGCGCTTTGACAAAGAGAATCCGCGGACAAAGATGAGGGCGCTCGCGACGGGCGCGCTTTCGGTCTCCTTCGCGTGGGCCTTTACGATCGCAGCCGTGGCACTGTTTTTTGTTGCGGCTTGGCGGTTGAATCTGTTGGCGCTCGAGCTCGCGCCCGTCGCCGTCGCCGTTCTGTTCTTTTATTCGTACACCAAGCGATTCACGAGCTGGTCGCACCTGTTTCTTGGATTTGCACTGGGAATCTCGCCGGCGGCCGCGTGGATTGCGATTACGGGCAGCCTGGACGGGCGAATGCTGATTCTTTGCGGAGCGGTTACGTTGTGGGTGGGCGGCTTCGACGTGCTGTATGCTTGCCAGGACGTGGACTTCGATCAAGAGGCTGGGCTGTTTTCTGTGCCGAAGCGCTTTGGAATCGCGAACGCGCTGGTCATCGCGCGCCTGATGCACCTTGGCGTCGTGGTGCTGCTGAGCTGGCTGGCGGGCAGTTTCGGATTGCCTTGGCCAGCGTGGGCGGGGATTGGGGTGGTGGCGGCTCTGTTGGGCTACGAACATTCGCTCGTGAGAGCAAACGATCTCAGCAAGCTGAACGCTGCATTTTTCACCGTGAACGGATATATTAGTGTGTTGTTCCTGCTGTTCTGGGGAGCCGCAGCCGCGTTGTGGCGAGTTTGAGGATTTTGCGTACTTTGAAACGGAAAACTTTATCGCGACTCTTCGAAGTTCAGCGCAAAGGAAAGCTTGGACCCGCGAATATTCCTGTAACTGCTAAGGAACAAAAATATCGTGGCTGAGTTGATCATTAACGATCGAACGTTGCAGCCGATCGCCGAAAGGGTGAAGGCCGGGGAACGCCTCTCGTTTGCTGATGGTGTTACGCTGTACAAGACTCCCGACCTGCTGGCCGTAGGTTGGCTCGCGAATTATGTTCGCGAGAAGCGGCATGGGAACGTGGCCTATTACAACGTCAACCGGCACATCAATCCGACCAATGTTTGCGTGGCGCATTGCAAACTGTGCGCGTTTGGGCGCGACCCGGGGGCACCGGGAGCTTACACGTTCACGCTAGAAGAAATGTATGAGCGAGCGGCAAAAGGCGTGCGTGAAGGTGCCACGGAAATCCACATCGTCGGGGGGCTTCATCCGGACTTGCCGTTCGAATACTTTCTGGAACTGATCCGCGGGCTGAAACAGAGGCATCCGCACGTACACCTGAAGGCGTTCACCATGGTGGAAGTGCACTACTTTGCGCGCATCGCGAAGCTAAGCATCGACGAGACGCTGCTCAAAATGAAGCAAGCCGGCGTGGATTCCTGCCCGGGCGGCGGTGCGGAGATTTTCCATCCGCGCGTGCGGCGCATTATCTGCGACCACAAGGTGAGCGGCCGGATGTGGCTGAGCATGGCGAAGAAGGCGCATCGGATCGGACTGCGGTCGAACGCGACGATGCTGTACGGGCACGTGGAAACGGTCGAAGAGCGGGTGGATCATCTGGTGCTGCTGCGCGAGGCGCAGGACGAAACGCACGGATTCGTGGCGTTCATTCCGTTGGCGTTTCACCCGGACAATACGCCGTTGGCGCACATTCCAAAGCCTACGGGCTACGACGATTTGCGCAACATCGCGGTATCGCGCTTGCTGCTGGACAATTTTGATCACATCAAGGCGTACTGGATCATGTTGACGCCAAGCGTCGCGCAGATCGCACTTCGTTTTGGCGCGAACGATCTGGACGGCACAGTAGTGGAAGAAAAGATTTATCACGACGCGGGCGCGAAGACTTCGGAATTTACCCCGCGCAACGAGCTCGAGCGGCTGATCCGGGCGGCCGGACGCGTACCGGTGGAACGCGACACTCTCTACAATCCGATTGACAGGTCGAAGCTACCTCCCATTCTGCCGACAACGCCGCCGGGCCTCGTGTCCCTGAGCCTAAACAGTTAGCGCCTGAGGCGTCAGGAAATGGGCATTGCGTTCCGCATTCCCATGGAATGGTGTTGAATCATCGGGCCGAATTACCGTCGCGGACGAAAACACCGTATCCAGGGACGATGGCCCCGGCGGATGCCCTGAACTGCACCTTTCATCCTTCCGCGCCACATCCAAACGTTGATTTCTAGCCCCGGGGGCCGACTTTCCGGACAGTCATTCTGCTGACCATCTCGAACATTTTTATGACCTTTGCGTGGTACGGACACTTGAAGTTCCGGACCGTGCCGCTGTGGAAAGTAATCCTGTTGAGCTGGGGCATTGCATTTTTTGACTATTGTTTTCAGGTGCCCGCGAACCGCTACGGCTCATACGAGTTCACCGGGGCTCAGCTAAAGACCATGCAAGAAGTGATCACGCTTACGGTGTTTTCCCTCTTCTCGATCACGTATGTGGGTGAGACCTTCAAGTGGAACTATGCGGCGGGCTTTGCGTTTATCTGTGTGGGCGTGTTCTTCGGATTCCACCAGTGCTAACATCTCTATTCGTCCGGTCGTTCACGTATAACCCATGCCCAAGTGCGCGAATCCAATCCGCGTGACGACTAGCGCAACCAAGTAAAAAGGAGATTCCAACATGCAGCGCAAGGCTTCCGCAGTATGGCAAGGCGATTTGAAAAGCGGCAAAGGGTCGATATCGACCGATAGCGGAACACTAAAGAACTCGCAATATTCGTTCAGCACGAGGTTTGAAAACGGCGTCGGCACAAATCCCGAGGAACTGCTCGCCGCCGCACACGCCGGATGCTTCACGATGGCGCTATCGGCACAGCTTGGAGGGGCGGGACTGACGGCCACAAAGCTTGAAACCACCTGCACGATCTCGCTCGAAAAGGTGGGCGAAGGGTTTTCAATCACCAGAAGCCATCTTGACCTCGTCGCTCACGTGCCCGGGGCGGATCAGAGCAAGTTTGACGCCGCCGTGAAGGCCGCGGAAACCGGATGCCCGGTAAGCAAGCTATTTAAGGCGGAAATCTCTGTGAACGCCCGGCTGGTGACGTCGGTTTCCGCCTGAACCGCTTATCGAACACCATTCGAGTACAATACTGCAAATGATCCCAGCTCCAGGTGCATTCATCGCCGGCGTGGTGGTCTTTCTGGTCGTGGCCTGGGACGCGTTCGAAGCCATCATCCTGCCGCGCCGCGTGACGCGGAAATTCCGCTTGACGCGCTTCTACTACAAGTTCACCTGGACCACGTGGAAGATCTATGCCGACCTGCTCAAAGCGCGCAAGGCGCGCGAGACGTTCCTCGGATACTTCGGCCCGATTTCGCTGCTGTTTTTGGTTGGGGTGTGGGCCATCGGGCTGGTGTTCAGCTTTGGCCTGATGCAATACGGAGCGGGCTCAGCTGTAAACGTCACAGCCCAGAGTCCTGGGTTGCTCACCGATCTGTATCTCAGCGGTACGACGTTTTTCACGCTGGGTCTTGGGGACGTGGTCCCGCGTTCGAGCCTGGCACGATTTCTGGTTGTGGCCGAGGCAGGATTCGGTTTTGGGTTCCTGGCAGCCGTGATCGGATACTTGCCGTTTATCTACGGCGCGTTCGCGGAGCGCGAAGTGAATATCTCCTTGCTCGATTCACGAGCGGGCACGCCGCCGACGGCCGGGGAGCTGCTGCGGCGGCACAGCTTTACAAATGGCGACGAGGTGCTGCGCGACCTCTTTAAAGACTGGGAACAATGGTGCGCTCAGCTTATGGAGAGTCATCTCTCCTATCCCGTGCTCGCCTACTTTCGCTCGCAACATGACAATCAATCGTGGATTGCGTCGCTGACCGCCATCCTCGATGCCTGCGCCCTGACCATCGCGGGGGTGGAAAAAACCTGCTCAAAACAGGCTGAGCTTACCTTTGCGATCGCCCGGCACGCGGTGACCGATCTTTCGCAGGTTTTTGGCACCCCGCCGCGCGCCTTATCGGTTGACCGCCTTCCTCCAGAGCATCTCGAGCGGCTGCGCACGACGCTAGCCAGACACGGAATGAAACTGCGGGACTCGTCTGAGGCCGACGAAAAGCTTACGGAGCTGCGGCGGCTATACGAACCCTATGTGCAAGCCCTGGCCGACCACCTGGACCAGAAGCTCCCGCCTTGGATCCCGGAAAAGACCCAGAAAGACAATTGGCAAACGACGGCTTGGGCGCAAGTCACGGGCAATCTGGAGAAGGAGACCGCGTCGCTGCTTCACGACGATCACTTCTAGCCCTCTCGCTGCGAGGCGCCGTCGCGGATGAACCTTTTCTGTGCGGTTGTTCATCATTAGAAGGCGAATTCCTTCCCGGGAGAGATACGCATATGAAAGCCATTCAGGTTCATCGATTCGGCGGGCCAGAGGTGCTGGAAGTCCACGAAATTCTGACGCCGAAACCGGCGCCGGGACAGGTGCTGGTGCACGTGCGGGCCATCGGGGTAAATCCGTATGACACGTACATGCGCAACGGGACCTACGCGGTGAAACCGCCGCTGCCTTACACGCCAGGCTCTGACGCCGCCGGGGTTGTGGACGCAGTGGGTGAGGGCGTCAAAAAGGCAAAGGCCGGAGACCGCGTGTACACCGCAAGAACGATCAGCGGTGCGTACGCGGAATACGCCCTCGCGGAGGAATCGCAGGTCTATCCGCTGCCGGAGAAGATTTCCTTCGCGCAGGGTGCCGGCCTGTGGGTGCCTTACGGTACGGCTTTCACTGCCTTGTATCACCATGCCAACGCGCGCGCGGGTGAAACGCTGTTGGTCCACGGCGCGAGCGGCGGTGTGGGAATTGCAGCGGTGCAGTTTGCCCGGGCACAAGGACTGACCGTGATCGGAACAGCCGGAACAGCACGCGGGCTGGAGCTGGCAAAGAAAGAAGGCGCGCATTACGTTTTCGATCATTCGAAGACCGGGTACGCGGACGAGATTCTGAAGCTCACCGGCGGAAAAGGCCTCGACGTCATTTTGGAAATGCTTGCAAACGTAAATCTGGCGACGGATTTGAGGTTGCTGGCGCCCAATGGGCGGGTGATCGTCATTGGCAATCGCGGTGAGATTACGATTAATCCGCGAGAACTGATGGGGCGGCGTGGCACAGTGAAAGGGTTCACGCTTTGGGCCGCGACCGCAGAGGAATCGGAGGAAATTCACGCGGCCATTGCGGCTGGACTCGAAAATGGCACGCTGCGGCCGATCGTCGGAAAAGAGCTGCCGTTGCAGGATGCCCCGGTGGCGCACAAAGAAATTCTGGCGCCGGGGGCCTACGGGAAGCTGGTGCTGGTTCCTTGACGACAGCGGCCGTTTGGCAAGAGCCCGGTCGCGAAAGGGCGGAAGGAGGAGGGGATGGCGCTTGACATCCACGGCATTGCGCCGCTGCTTCAAGTTTTTGACATGCCGGTTGCGGTGCGCTTCTACCGCGATGTGCTGGGTTTCGAATTAGTCCAGACTTCACCAAAGCTTTCAGAGAACATAGATGACGTGAACTGGGCCATGCTGCAGCTCAATGGCGCGACGCTGATGCTCAATACCGCATACGAACCGGAATACCGCCCGCCTGCCCCCGATCCTGGACGCCTTCGGGCGCATTCCGACGCGGCGCTGTATTTTGGCTGTCCCGATGTCGACCAAGCTTATCGAGAGCTCCGCTCGATGGGAGTTGACGTGAAGGAGCCGGTGATCGCGCCCTATGGCATGAAGCAACTGTATCTGACCGACCCGGACGGCTACGCGCTCTGCTTCCAGTGGAAAGCCTGAGCGAGCGGCCGTTTTGTTCAGGACGCTTTGGCACTTCCTGTGCGGATCGCCGTAGCCGAAAAAACCGGAGTAGGAAAAAGCGCCGCAGCGCCTCTTCCGGAAGCGCGGTGCGAGTGCCGAGGGAGGTCGGGAGAAAGGCCAAAGAAACTCAGCCGCCTCGAAGATGCCTTATAAGCCGGCGGCGCGGATGAGGATTCCCGCAACGGCGCCCGCGAGAACGAGCCAGACAGAATTGACTTTGTAGCGGAAGACCAGCAAGGCGCTCACGATTGCCAGGACGATCGCGGGAATATTTACCAGGGCTGCGCGGGTGAATTGCCAGCCAACGTATGCCATGAGCGCCACGGCGGAAGCGTTGACGCCGTCGAGAAAAGCTCCGGCGACCGGGGACTTTCGCAGCTTCGAGAGGAAGCCAGCCGTTACAGCGACATAAACGAAAGCCGGCAAGAACATGCCGACCGTAGTGAGCGCCGCGCCTTTCCATCCGCCGAGCAGATAGCCGATGAAGGTGGCAACGGTGAAGAAGGGGCCGGGTGTGGCTTGGCTGACGGCGACGGCGTCGAGCAATTGCGCGTCGGTGAGCCAATGAAGACGCACAACCAGGTCCGCGCGCAAAACGGCGAGGAGCACGTAGCCGCTGCCAAAAAGCACCGCCCCCACTTTCAGGAAATAGAGGAACGCGGGAACGATGCCGACGGCCGTCGCACCGCTGCCAGCGGCGGCGCCGATAAAGAGAGCGGTCATGCTGGTCCTCGCCTTGACCAGCGCCTGTCCTTGGCGGAGGAGCATCCACCACACGCCGGCGCCGATGAGCAGGACAAGCACGGGCAGGCCGAGTACGGCGAGGGCCACCACCAGAACGGCCAAGGTGGCGAGGGGTACGGTTTTCAGGGCGGCCTTGCCCAGACTCCAAATCGCTTGTGCGATCAACGCTACAACGACAGGCTTGATTCCGTACAACAAACCGGCCATTTGAGGGACCGCACCGTACTGCAAGTAGGCCCAAGCGAACGCGCACACCAGGATCGCAGCGGGCAGGATAAAACACGCACCGGCGACGAGGAGTCCGGCCACCCCGCCCGAGATTTGTCCGAGATAAATGGCCAATTCCGTGGAGCTTGGTCCGGGGAGGAGGTTCACCGCGCCGACGAGGTCAAGAAACCGTTCCCTGGAAACCCAGGCGAGTCGCCGGACAAACCGTTCCTCCATCATGGCAATGTGGGCTGCCGGGCCGCCATAGGCCACGAAGCCGAGGCGGAGAAATTCTTTGGCGATCTCTTGAAGCGAGTGGCTGCGGATCGGTTGCAGATCATCACATTCGGCCATAAGCGCAGCGACGATTATCGCCCAGGTGCCGGTGCGGAATTGTGAATTGCGGAACATGGTTGTGGCCGGCTACTCTTGCGTGAATAGAGCCAGCGAGCAACGAGCAAGAGGTAGAAAGGGGCATAGACGAGCACCTGCATCCGTGGATCGAACTTGAAGGTACCCAGAATGCCGTAGCCGATCAGGACGTTGTAGGAGAGAAACTGCAACACCGTCAGCATGAGCCAGGCGGGATTCGGAAAAAAACAGAGCAGAGGAACGATCCAGGTGAAGTACCAGGAATAGCCGTTTGGCCCAAAGGCTAGAACCGTGCCGATCAGCAGATAAGCAGCACGTATCGGGTCGGCGCGTTTCGAGGCCAGCCAGAAAGCCAAGCCCCAGCTGGTCAAAATGCCGACAAGCGCAGGGATCTTGGTGCGGCCACCGGTCAACCAATCGATCACGGTGTAGAGACTCGCGTGGTAGTTCTTCCAGGTGGCCTCGTAGTACGCCAGGTTCGCGCGAAACATGCCGAGGGCGCTCCAGTAGGGAGCGAGCACGAGCAGCATCGCGAGGGCAGCAAGCGCGGCGGCGAACCACCCGGCGCGCTTTTCAGGCCAACCCGCGCGGCGAATCCAGACCGGCAGAAGAACCGCCGGAAACACTTTAGCCATGGCGGCCAGCGCGACCGGCACGGCCGCGATCGTCGGCCGGTTCCTGACGAGGGCCAGGCCACACACGATTCCAAGCAAAGCCAACACGTCGTTGTGGCCGCTGCCGGCAAATTCTACGATGACCAAAGGGTTCCAGGCGTACACGGCCAGACGAAATGTTCGGTCACGTTCGCTGCGGAACATCCAGGCGAGCAACAGCATCACCAGGACGTCGGCAGTGGCGAATGGAGTCTTGAACGCTGTCGGTCCGGGGAAAAGTTTCCAGGCCGCAAGAAGAACGAGTTCAGTGGCGGGAGGATAAATCGCGGGAATTTCCCGGCCCGGCATGATTGCGTATTGTTTGTCGCGCAGGGAATATAGTCGCGGATCGTTTGGAGCAATGGAGTAGGGGTTCCAACCGCTTGCTTGCACTTTGCCTTCCCAGCGGTAGCGTTGCAAGTCGTCGGAAAGAGTTGGTTCCATGGGCCAAAGAGTGGCGCGAAAGACGACCGCACCAAAAATGAGTAAAATAAATGCGGCTCGGGACGCCCTTGCGCGGCTCAATCCGTACAACACAATCAGGTAGACAGTTCCCGCAGCAAGCGCCAGTTCTATGAAGCCGATTACGTAGTTTTTCAGGTAATAGAGGCTGTGCATGCGCAGGTACAGGGCTTCGAGGGAAAGGCCCGCTGCGAGCAACCAAAATAACTGCCGAGGATCCGACTTGTTCTCGGAAGGCATGCGGGGAAACGTTAAATTTGCTGAACTTCGCTCCAATTCTGCTGGCGGCCCAACAGAGTCCGCTGCGTAACTACTGGCACAAAATCACGGATCGAACGTTTGCCGGGGTATACCACGCAAACGCCTTCGACCTGGCGATGATGATTCCGTATTTCATCGTCCTCTTCGTCCTGGCAGCTTACGGCTTGCACCGGTACGTGCTGCTCTACGATTTTTATGTTTACCGGAAAAACGTCCCCGGAGCGCCGCCTCCGGTGAACAACTGGCCAAAGGTTACCATACAGCTTCCGATCTTCAATGAACGCTACGTGATCGAACGGTTGGTAGACGCGGTTTCGCAGTTCGACTACCCGCGGGAGCTGCTGGATGTGCAGGTGCTCGATGATTCGACGGACGAAACAAGGGAGGTGGCGCGGGCCTGCGTCGAACGCCACGCAGCCTCGGGACTCCCGATCGTCTATATTCACCGTTCGAATCGACAGGGTTATAAAGCGGGCGCACTCGAGAATGGATTGCGGACGGCACAAGGAGAATTCGTGGCCATCTTCGATGCCGATTTCATCCCGCAAGCGGATTTTCTTCGGCGGACGATTCCTTATTTCCTGAACCCGGACGGCGGGATGGATGTCGGCATGGTGCAGGCGCGCTGGACGTATCTGAACGCTGACTATTCTCTCTTGACGCGGGTGCAGACCATCCTGCTGGACGGTCATTTCGTGATTGAGCATGGCGGACGTTCGCGCCGCGGCACGTTTTTCAACTTCAACGGTACCGCCGGTGTCTGGCGTCGCGCCGCGATCGACGCGGCGGGCGGCTGGCAGCACGACACGTTGACCGAAGACACCGACCTTTCTTATCGAGCGCAGCTGAAGGGCTGGAAATTTCTGTACCTGCCGGAAATCGAATGCGCTTCGGAACTACCGGTGGACATGAACGGGTTCAAGGCGCAGCAAGCACGCTGGGCCAAAGGCTTGATGCAGACAGCGAAGAAGATTCTCCCAAAGGTGTTTCGATCGGACGCCCCGTTGTACGTGAAGTCGGAAGCATTTTTTCATTTGACGGCCAACATATCGTACCCGCTGATGGTGCTGCTCTCGACCATGCTGCTGCCGGCGATGATCGTGCGCTTCTATCAAGGCTGGTTTCAAATGCTAGTGATCGATCTTCCTCTTTTTCTTGCATCCACATGCTCGATTTCCAGCTTCTACCTGGCAGCGCAAAAGGAACTAAGACCCAGGACCTGGCTGAATACCTTCCTCTATATGCCGTTTGTGATGGCCACGGGGATTGGCCTTTCGGTCCGAAATGCACAAGGCGTGCTCGAGGCGATTTTCGGAAAGAAATCCGAATTTGCGCGCACGGCAAAATTCAAGATCGAAGGGAAGTCGGGGACCTTCGCCGCAAAGCAGTACAAGAACAAATCGGGCTGGATGCCGTATCTTGAGGTGGCGCTAGGGCTGTATTTCACACTCGCAGTGATCTATGCCATTCGCAACGAAAATTACGCGACGGTGCCGTTTCTGCTGCTTTTTGTGTGGGGCTACCTGTATACCGGGTTTATGTCACTCAGCCAGGCGTGGTTTGCGCACCTGCGTTTTGGCGTCAATGCACCGGAAATGCGCCCAGCCTCGAGTGGCGCGCCGGGTTTTTAGGCAAGTTGTAGGCCGCGACCCCTAACGCAAAGAAAGAAAGGCTAGCGATGAGATGAAGTCAGGAGTGTGCCGCACCTCAAGACGGCCGCCTCCCTTCCTTCGGCCGGGCACGCCGAGCGCGGCTAAAACCCCGCGTCACCTTATCGCTGATGGGGGATTCAGGGAACAATAGCGAGGAACAAGAAGGCGGCAAGGATGACGAGGTGCACGATACCTTGCAGCACGGTGGTGCGGCCCGTGCCCAAGGTAACGACGCTGATCAGCAAGGTCAGCACCAAAAGCACTTCTTCCTTGCCATTCAGGCCGAGCGTGAGCGGTTTAGCCAGCAGAATGGAAACGCCCGCAACGGCGGGGATTGTCAGCCCAATGCTTGCGAGGGCGGAGCCGAGGGCCAGATTCATGCTGGTCTGCAGGCGATTCACGCGCGCGGCTCGAAAAGCCGCCATTCCTTCGGGCAGCAGCACCAACGCGGCGATGACGATGCCGACGAAACTCCTGGGCGCGCCGAGAATTCCGATGGCGTACTCGAGAGTCGGAGTAAGCGCTTTGGCAAGAACTACAATCGCAACGAGGGCAACCATCAGCAGACCCAAGCTGATCAAGGAGGTCACGTAGGAGGGTGGTGGCGCAAGGGTTCCTTCTGCCGCGCCTTCCTCCGGCAGGAAGAAGTTGCGGTGCCGGACGGTCTGAACGAACAGGAACGAGCTATAGAGCATGAGGGAGGCCAAGCCGGCGAAAATCAGTTGAGGCGTACTGAAGACAGGGCCGGGGGTGCTCGAGGTGAAATTGGGAAGGACCAGCGAGAGCGCAGTGAGCGCGATCAAGACCGCGAGAGCCGCGTTCGCGCCCTGAAGCTGAAAGCCTTGCTCGCGGTGGCGCACCCCGCCGGCGAGGAGGCAGAGTCCGACGATGCCGTTGCAGACGAGCATCACGGCTGCAAACACCGTGTCCCGCGCTAACTCCGATTTTTCGGGCCCGCCCGCGATCATCATGGAAACGATCAGTGCGACTTCGATCACCGTGACCGCAATCGCGAGAACAAGTGTCCCGAACGGTTCGCCCAGGCGGTGAGCGATGACTTCGGCGTGATAGACGGCGGCAAAGACAGTTGCCATGAGGATGAGCGCTTCGGCTGCAGCGACTACGCCGCTCGGGCCGGCGAAGAATCCGATCGCCAAAATGACCCAGGCGAGCGCCGGCCACGCAACGGCCCACCAGGGAATCCGTTGGGGAGTGGGATGTGCCATTGGTCCTTTTTTCTCCGAGCGAACATACTACAGTGAATCCGGGCCGAGACCGCGGCGATAATTGCGAAGGCGGCTCAACGCCCGGGCGTACACATACCAAAACTGGCCCTCGGACACCTAACGCGGAGCTACCGAGCGAGGATGAAACGCACCGGGAGTCTTCACGAAGGGCTGGCGGGCCTAGTCCAAAGAAGAAAGACACTGAAGCTGACGACTGGCGACATTGGCGGGGAGCGGCGCATAGCCTAAGGAACTCGATTGCTTCTGGCCAGCCGTGAGCATCCAACGAAGCAGCTCTCGGACCGCTGCTTTTTTGACTGGCTCGCGGATATCAGCCGGAACCAGAAGCCAAGTGAAGGTCGAGATCGGATAGACGTGCTTGCCCGGGGCGTTCGTGATGGACACCCGAAAATCGCCGCCGCCGGTTCCGGCAGACTTTCCGGCGGCGGTCACGCTGTCGAGATCAGCTTTGACGTAATCTCCCGCAGCGTTCCGCACGGCGGCGAAGTTCAGTTCATGCTGCAGCGCATAGATGAATTCAACGTAGCCGATGGAATTCGGGGTCTTCTGAACCGTATCGGCAACTCCCTCGTTGCGTTCCGCGCCGACGCCGACCGGCCAATTGACGGCGGTACCCGAGCCCATCGCGGACCTCCACTCCTGGTTCACTTTCGAAAGGTAATCGGTCAACGCGTAGGTGGTACCGCTGCCGTCGGAGCGGTGCACGACAACGATCTCCTGATCGGGCAGGTGAGCGCCTTTGTTGATGGCATGAATTTCGGGGGCGCTCCAGCGCCGGATTTTACCGAGGAAGATAGCCGTCAAAACTTCGGGCGACAGATTCAGGCCGGCGGGCGCGCTCTCCACGTTGTAGATAAGGACGACGGCACCGAGCACGGTTGCAAAGTGCAGCGTCTTGGCGGCGGCTGGCCCTAGTTGCTTGTCGGAAAGGGGCATGTCCGACGCGCCGAAATCGGTCTTTCCCGCGAGAAAGCGATCAATTCCTTCTCCGGAGCCAACGGCGTCGTAGCGAACCCGAATTTCGGGGTGGGTGCGCTCGAAACTCTCGAACCATTTCTGGTAGATCGGGGCGGGAAATGTGGCACCAGCACCATCGAGAACGGTAGGCGCCGGCGGCGTGGTTTCCCGAGTAGCCGTTCCGCTGGCGGAGGACTTTTCTCCCGAATCCTTGTTTGCGATTGTTTCGAGGAAGGCGCGAACAAGTTGGTCGGAGAGGTCGTCGGTTATGCTCTTCCAACCGAGCGTGCGGGGCGTGACGAGGATGGACCACAGCGTCTTGCCATCCTTGCCCGTGAGTTCGGCGGAGGCAAATCCCTGGTAACTCGGTTGCTGATTGCTCTTCGAGCGCGGACTCGAGGAGACGTAGCCCGCAATCCAGACGCGGGCGTTCGCGTGAAGAACGGCATCCGCTTGACTCGGGTCGGCAACCAATTGCACCGCCGATGAAGTTTTCAGTCTTTGAATGACATGGTCGCGGACAAGCAACGCGAGCTTTCCGGTCCCCTCCCAGCCAAGCGCGATCCGCTTTACCTGCGAAGAACGCTCCGCGTTTTGCGGACGAATCGGGGGCGGGGAGAGCATTACAAAGCCCAAGGAGGCGAGGGCAGCGAAACGAAGGAACCGGGTAAGCAATGGCAAAAAGGGTCTCCTGGGCACAAGAGCCGCCCTCGAATGTCCGTTGAGTATACCTAGCGGGAGTCTCGGACGCCGTAACCACTTTGAGGTTGCACGAGACGCGGCGGCCAGTTCTCGAAGCGACGGCAGGAGCGAGAGAAGCTCACGCAGGAATAGTGTAAGATGCGTGCGTTTCCTTGGGGTCAACCGTGAATACGCTGCGCCGCGTTTGTTATTCGTTAGCCTGCCTTGCTCTTTTGCTACTTGCCGGAATCCTCTTCGCGCAACGCCCACGCTACGATTTCATGATTTCGGGCGTCCGTGTAGTCGACGGGACGGGCGCACCCTGGTTCGCCGGCGATATTGGGGTAACTGGCGATCGCATCGAGTCGATCGGCAACCTCGACAAGGCGTCCGCCGGAAAGACCATCGATGCATCAGGACTTGTTGCCGCGCCTGGTTTCATTGACGTGCAAGGGCAATCGGAGTTCAACATTCTGGTTGACAATCGCGCCGCGAGTAAAATCACGCAGGGCGTCACAACGGAGATTACGGGGGAAGGCAGTTCGATTGCACCGGTCAATGACCGCCAGCGGAAGGAGGCGGAGGACTCGGCGAAAAAGTATGGAGTGACGCAGGACTGGCATTCGCTCGCCGAGTATTTCAACCACTTCGAACGAAGCAAGTCCGCGATCAATCTGGGGACGTTTGTGGGCGCGGGCGGGCTTCGGAATTATGTTTTGGGTAAAGATAACCGGCCAGCCACCGCCGACGAACTGGAGGAGATGCGTAAGCTTGTGGCTCAGGCAATGCAACAAGGCGCGTTCGGGATAAGCACGGCCTTGCAATACGTTCCGGATACCTTTGCGTCCACCGACGAAGTCATCGAACTCGCAAGAGTGGCTCGCCAGTATGGCGGCGTCTATTTCACGCACCAGCGCTCGGAAGGCGACCAGATCTTCGAGTCGCTCGACGAAGTTTTCGCGATTGCGGAGGGCGCAAAAATCTCGACGACGATCTGGCATCTGAAGACTGCCTACAGCGAAAACTGGGGGAAGCTGCCGGAAGTGATTCGGCGCATCGGAGCGGCGCGCGCCCGAGGGATCGACGTGGCCGCTAGCGTGTATCCATACACGCGTGCCTCGAACAGCTTGATCGCCTGCTTTCCGAGTTGGGTTTCCGAGGGCGGAACAGACAAGATGATCGAGCGCCTGAAAGACCCGGCGCAGCGCGAACGAGCAAAGAAAGAGATGGATGAGAGGGGCAAGTGGCAGAACCAGTGGCTCGGCTCGGGCGGGCCTTCTGGCGTGCTGCTGATTCAGGTGCTGAATCCCGAGCTCGCCAAGTATGAGGGCATGACGCTCGAAGAAATCGGACGGTCGATGAACAAGGATCCGAAAGACGCCGCGATGGATATCGCGATTGCCGATCGTGGGAACAGCAGCGTCGTGATTTCCATTATGGATGAAAAGGACGTCCGCAGCGCGGTGTCGGATCCCCTGGTGACATTTGGCTCGGATTCGAGCGCGCAAGCCGAGGATGGGCCACTCAGCAAGACCAAGGCTCACCCCCGGGCCTTCGGAACTTTCCCACGCGTGATTGCGGAGTATGTCAAGAAGGAACACGCCATGCGCCTTGAAGAAGCGGTGCGCAAAATGACGTCGCTAGCCGCGAGCCGCGCAGGAATAATGGATCGCGGCATTTTGCGCCCGGGGATGCTGGCAGATATCGTGGTGTTCGATCCCAAAACGATCGAGGATGTGGCGACCTACAGCGATCCGCTGCACTATTCCGTCGGCGTTAAATTTGTATTTGTGAATGGCCGGCCCGTTGTTTGGGACGGGAGTATCACGCAAGAACGTCCGGGACGTGCGCTGCGGGGGCCCGGCTATAAAACTGCCCCGTAGTCTGGCGGGAATTCAGCCCGAGGCTGCGACTTCCAGCCAGTGCTTCAGGACGGGTTGATACTTTGGATCAACGTCCAAGAAGGCCACCCCAGCGCCAATGTTGGGCTGCGTGTAAATGATTTTGCCGCGGGTTTCGAAGGTTTGCTCACCTGCGACGATTCTTAAGGTGACCATGGTGCCCGGCGGGAACGGGTTCATCATGTCGAGATAGCAACCGTACTGGCTTAGTTCGTTGACTCGCGTAACCACGCGCACTTGCGAGGAGTCCTCGCGCAGTTCGGCATGAGCGATGAAAGAGAATCTCGGCGTGCGGCGACGCTCCTGTCCCATGCAGCCCCCTTTTCGACTGGCCGGCTTCTCCTATCGTATCGCCGAACGTTCAAAGCTCAGCAAAGAAAGCAAACCGGTGTACCATGAATGGCACCTCGCAAGCGCAATGGAGAAAATCCCCATGAAAACCTGGCGAATTTGCATGCTGGCCATGGCCATGGCACCGTTCCTAGCGGCGCAGAACGCGGTTGAGCCCGCAGCCGTGCCGGTCGAAGAAGAGCCGCATCACCATGTTCTGCTGAAAAACGACTGGATCGTCGTGATGCGCGTGTCGATCCCCGAAGGGGAACGCACTTTCTACCACACGCACGGACTAGACCGCGGAGCGGTTGGGCTATCGAAGAGCGTCATCACGCAGCAAATGACGAACGAATTGGAGGGTCCGCCGCTGTCAAGACAACCAGGCGATGTTTCGATGAACACCGGAGAAGTGCCAGTGACGCACCGGGTCCACAATGTGGGACCTGGAACGTTTGAAGTGATCGACGTTGAGTTTCTCCGGCGGCCACAGGAGCCCTCGAAAAGGGCAGCGGCGGATGTGCTTGGAGAAAATGCTTGCGCGAGAGCCTACCGCTGGACGCTCGCACCGAGGTTTACGTCAGCCACGCACACGCACGAGCGGCCCTACCTGATCGTAGCGGTGACGGGGTTTCCACTGAAAATGACGGCGCCGGACGGTTCATCGGCCACGCACGAGGTGAAAGCAGGGGATTTTCACTGGGTGGATGCCAAAGTGACGCACGCGCTATCGAATGAAGGCCCGGTCGAGGCGCAAATCGTGGAGATCGAAATGAAGTAGCCCGAAGGAAGACGGGCCTGTGAGTCGGTTCTCCTCGGATGACCGCACTTTACCCGGGAAGCCAGCGTTTCCCGCGGCTGGTTGGGCTCTCTCTCCGTAGGTTACAATTTCCTTTTGGCCTTTTGTATTGGGGAAGAGTGAGAGGTGACCGGATGGGTGGTCTGACGAGGAGTGGTTTGTCTCGAAGCAGAAAGCTGGCGCGCGCGGGCCCGTTTCTGCTGGCTGTGCTTTCGTTGCTCTATGGGATTCCGCCGGCAGGAGCGCAACAACGGCGCGAGCGCGAGCCGAACTCTGCGTACGCCGAACGCCGCGCCAAGCTCGCTTCGAATATCGACGGACCCATTGTCCTGCTTGGTTACACCGGTAAAGAGGTAGAGGCACAGACTTACGTATTCGCGCAGGAAGAGAACTTCTACTACCTCACGGGCCACAATGAGGAAGAGGCGGCGCTAATTCTTCTGCCGCCGAACGGCAGCAAAGCCAAGAAGGACGACCTTGAAGGCGCGCGCGAAATCTTTTTTCTTCCGCCGAAGGATTCACGCAAAGAAAAGTGGAACGGAGTGCGAATGTCTCCGGGCGATCCCGGGATCGAAGCGCGCGCGGGCTTTGCCGAGGTGAAACCGCTGCCGGAGTTGCGTGCCACGGTCGAACGGCTTGCCAAGGTTTATCCCAACTTCTACACCATACTTCCCTACCAGAGAGAGCTGGGCGGTTACCCGCACGAGAAAGAGACTGTTGACTGGCTGAGGCAGGCAGCGCCGCAAGTGAATATCAAGGACATTCGGGCGAACATCACCGATCTGCGGATGGTCAAATCGCCGACGGAGGTTGTTCTGATTCGCCAGGCGGTGAAGCTTTCCGACGAAGCGCAAATGGAAGCGATGAAGATGATGCGCCCGGGACTGTGGGAGTACCAGGTGGCGGCAAAGATGGTGGAGACGCATGCAATGGGCGGCTCGGAGGCGGAGGCCTACGCTCCGATCGTTGGCGCAGGGCCAAATTCGACGGCGCTGCACTATGACAAGCTTGCGCGGAAGATTGAGGATGGCGATGTTGTGGTGCTCGACGTTGGCGCGCAGTTTTCAGGCTACGCTTCGGATATTACACGCACGCTTCCAGCGAAGGGCAAGTTCACGCCGCGTCAACGCGAGATTTATGAGATCGTGCTGGCGGCGCAAAATGCCGCCATTGATGCGGTAAAGCCGGGAATGGATATGTGCCGCAAGGGCGACAAGAGCGTTTACAAAATGGCGTACGACTATATCAACTCGCATGGCAAGGACCGGGAGGGCAAGCCGCTCGGGCAGTATTTCATTCACGGACTGGGTCACAACATCGGGTTGAATGTGCACGACCCCGGCGACCTGTGCAAACCGTTGATTGCCGGGATGGTGATTACGGTCGAGCCGGGCATCTACATTCCGGAAGAAAACCTGGGCGTACGGATCGAGGATGACGTCCTGGTTACAGAGACCGGCCACGAAGTGCTGAGCGAGAAACTTCCGCGGAGCGTCAGCGAAATTGAAAAAATCATGGCCGACGCGGCCGCGGAGCGCCGCATCGACGACGGGATCTCTCAAAAGCGCGAAGCAAGTGCGGAGGACGATGCGGTCCGTGCGATGGTCTTGAAATATGTGCAGGCCATTGACGCGGCGGATACCGCACTCGCGGCGCAAATCTGGTCCGATACGCCGGACGCTTCGTTCATAAACC
>DATFTB010000156.1:0-6335 GCA_035262325.1 Candidatus Acidiferrum sp. | reverse complement strand
GCAACACATCCCGCGACCGGGCTTTGGCTATGGCTTCAACTGCGCGGTTGTCTTTGATCCGGCCGAAGCCGGTCTGCCGGACGGAAAGGGCACGGCGCTCGATGCGTTCCATTGACTTGGGTTTGCCGCCTATGTTACGTGTAAGTACGCAATTTCTAACATTACTTTGGCCGCAGATAGGCGGGAATGACGCCAGAGGCAAAGCATCTAGAGGTTGTCTTGGATACTCACGTCGAGAGCGTCAATCTCGCGGAGGAGATGTGTCTGCGGGTCGCCGAAGCGGTCGGCTTCAACGAAGACGAGTGCTACCGCATAGGGATGTCCGTGCGCGAAGGAGTGATCAATGCCTTCCATTACGGAAACCAGGAAAAACCGGAAAAGAAGATTCACCTGGTCGTGGACCTGACGCGGGAAAAGATGATCATTCACGTGATGGATGAGGGCAAAGGGTTCCGCCTGGAGGACGTGCCGGACCCTCTGGCGGAGGAGAACCTGCTGAGCACCTCGGGCCGCGGAATATTTCTGATGCGGACGTTCATGGATGAATTTGACGTGGTGTCGGGGCGAACGGGCGGAGCCGAAATCATCATGTCCAAGAAAATCCCGACGCCTGGAAGTCCCTCGAGCAACGGAAACGGCGAAGCGTCAAGCGCGGCGCCGCAGCAGGAAGCTTAGGAAGAGCAAGATGGCAGCCTTGTACGCGACGATTCGCGAGGTCAAAGCAATTACGATTGTAGACTTGAGCGGGCGTATCTCGCTCGGCGAAGGGAGCGCCCTGCTGCGCAAAACGGTACGCGATTTGCTCGACCACGGTCAGACCAAGATCCTGCTCAATCTGGGCGACGTCAACTACATCGACAGTTCGGGCATCGGCGAACTGGTCAGCGGGTTCACCGCGGTTCGCAGCCGGGAAGGCGAGTTGAAACTGCTGAATCTGACGAAAAAGGTGCATGATTTGCTGCAAATCACCAAACTCTTTACGGTATTCGAAGTGTATTCCGATGAAGGAACCGCCGTGGGGAGTTTCCGCTAAGGCCGGCACGACGCGATCCCACCTCTCGACTGAGCAACCGACAATCCCGTAAAGATTCGAGCTGGCCGAAGGGCGAGTCGCGAGCCTTTGCGCCGCTTCGTGGGCGGCTTGTTTTGCGGCACAATCGGGACATGGCACCGAGCGGGCACACCGCGTGGATTACCGAGCGCGCCAGGGCTCTTGGGTTTGATCTCTGTGGGGTGGTGCGCGCGGAGAGATTTGCGGAACTCGAACAGTACTCCGAATGGCTGGCGCGCGGCTACGCGGGGGAGATGCGCTA
Source organism: Candidatus Acidiferrum sp. (assembly GCA_035262325.1). GTDB lineage: Bacteria > Acidobacteriota > Terriglobia > Acidiferrales > UBA7541 > Acidiferrum. The sequence goes on along the minus strand of DATFTB010000156.1, from coordinate 5,022 downwards.
TCTGAAGGATGACAGGCGGCGCGAGCCCGGGTTGGTCCTCGAGAACTTGCAGAGCGTGATCGTCTGCGCCCTCAATTACAACACAGACTACCCGTATTCGACCGAGGCGGCGGCCGATGCGAGTCGCGAAGGGCCGCGGGGCTGGATTTCGCGTTACGCGTGGGGCGCTGACTACCACGAGGTGATGTGGGAGAAATTGAATGCGCTCTCGGCGGAGATGAAGGAGAGGTTTCCGCAACCGTTTGCCGCGCGAGCGTACGCCGACACCGGGCCGATTGCCGAGAGGGTGTTTGCGAAGCATGCCGGGCTCGGCTGGGTTGGAAAAAACACACTCCTGTTGAACGAAAACCTGGGGTCGTGGCTTTTCCTTGGCGTGATTCTGACGTCGCTCGAGCTCGACCCTTCCGTGCACCCGGGCGGAGCTCCTCTACCGGACCTATGCGGGAACTGCAGGCAGTGTCTCGACGCGTGCCCCACGGGCGCGCTGATTGAGCCCTATGTGCTCGATGCGCGACGCTGCGTTTCCTACCTGACCATAGAGCTGCGGGGAAGCATCCCCGAACAATTCCGCGAGCCGATGGGCTGGCAGATCTACGGGTGCGACATCTGCCAGGATGTTTGCCCGTATAACCGCCGAGCGCCGGCCAGCAGGGTGCCGCAATTCGAACCGCGGCCGTTTCCAAAGGGAGAGAGCCTGTACCGACCGAGCCTCGAGCGAATTGCGGAAATGAGCGAAGAGGAGTTCCGGGAGGCGTTTCGGGGCAGCGCCGTGAAAAGGGCGAAGTGGGCCGGAATGGTGAGGAATGCCTGCGTCGCGCTCGGGAACTCACTTTCGCAGCTCGATGCGGTGGAGCGCCGGCGGGCCTCGAAGCTGCTGACGCGGCTGGCGGGCTCGACGATTCCCACCATTGCGGAATCTGCCCAATGGGCGCTATCGCGCATCGAATAGGTGTGCGTTGGCTGTGGTTGCCCCGCTCAGCTCGAGTTCGCGACACGGCCGCCCCGGTCCCACGAGCCCTTTCGAGGTCAATGGTTGAGCAAGCTGGTGCGCAGGCGCTATACTTTCGCGCGCAAGCCTAGAAGCCCACCGAAGCTGAGGAGAACCCCGATGGATCGCCGTAAGTTTCTCGTGAGCAGTGGGATTGTCGGTGCCGGCTTGCTCGGAGGAGGCGCGGCGGCACCGGGCATAACGCGAACGAGCCAGGTCGGAGTCAGAATCCCATCTCAAAATGGAGGATAAACCCGTGGCATTTACTGTGCCCCCCTTGCCGTACCCGTTCGACGCGCTGGAGCCCTACATCGACGCCAAAACGATGGAAATCCATCACGACAAACACCACGGCGCCTACGTGACGAATTTGAACAAGGCGCTCGAAGGCCACCCTGACCTGCAGGCAAAATCGATCGACGACCTGCTCAAAAACTTGGATGCCATCCCGGAGAACATTCGCGCCGCGGTGCGAAACAACGGCGGTGGACACTGGAACCATTCGCTGTTCTGGCCGCTGATGAAGAAAGGCGGGGGAGGCGAGCCCAAGGGCGACCTGGCCGCAGCGATCAACGCGAACTTCGGCTCGTTTGCGGAGTGCAAGAACAAGCTGAAGGTGGCTGGACTCGGACGCTTCGGGTCAGGCTGGGCCTGGCTCGTGGTAAAGGACGGAAAGCTCTTGATCGATTCGACGCCGAACCAGGACACGCCATACTTCCTGAACGGCAAGGCCGTGGTCGGCATTGACGTTTGGGAGCACGCCTACTACCTGAAGTATCAGAACCTGCGAGGCGATTACATTGACGCCTGGTGGAACGTCGTCAATTGGGATAAGGCTGCGGAACTCTACAACGCCGCGAGGAAGTAACCGCGAAGCCCGGTTTTAGCCGGAAAGAAATGGAGATCCCCGACCGCGGCTCGAGACCACAGGCGCAGGGCGAGTATGAGGCAGAGCCGCCCCGGGTTCGGGAAGTGTGGATCGGGGCAGCCTCGGTGTTGCAAAAAAGGAAAGGCCCGACTCCGGGAGGAATCGAGTCGGGCCTTTCTATCGGGTGCAGAGTAAACCGTCTCGGCTTCAGGCCATCATGCGTGGGCGGGCCAGGGGCAGAACCTTGTTGCCGGGATTAACGGATTTCAAGGCGCCCTCCACTTCCGAGACAAACGTCCGAATCGATGAAGGCGTACCGACGGCCGCGGGAAACACCTTAGAGGAGTTCCGAGAAGCGTCACGCATCAGTTCCATACGGCTGTGAACCTTGAATTTTGAGAGCAGAGAAGAAACGTGGAACTTGACGGTGCGTTCAGAAAGGTTCAGCTCGGAGGCAATTTCCTTGTTTGCAAGGCTGCGCAACACGCCATCGAGTACTTCTTCTTCGCGGCGCGTCAATTTAACGCTGTTCTTGACGCAGTGGCCCGCTTCGAGCAGTTTCTCGGCCTTCTCGGTGAGGCCGTTCAGATGCTCGGGGGCCGCGGGGACCATAATCATATAATCGCTTGGAGACTGGCCGCGGACCATGCAATGCATGGCCAGCAGCCCGGCGGCATGATCGACCGGCAGCTCACCGTCAGGCCCCGCTTCCACCTGGAAGTGGGCCGTACCACTGGCTTTCTCATAAAATAGATAAACACTCGCAGAGCTACAAGATTTGGTTTGTCCAATTGTTTGGGTTGCCACAGTTCTGCGGATAAACTTCACGTGCACTCCTCCGTTGGTGCCTCGTGGTGGGGAACGAGACGCTTTTTGAATTTGTCCTACGCTACCTCGCTAGGAGGTTGGCCGGGTTGGCCGGACGCACCGGAGCAAGCGGGCAGGGCGTTGACCGAGCCAGAACGATCACCCTCAGTAGTCACCGTCTGGCCAAACGAAAAGGCCAACGAGAAGGAGTCCCCGCCAAAATGCCTGCAAGAGCTACACCTGACCACGCGTGGGATTAGCATCCAGGATGCCGTCCTGGTAGTTTTTACAGGAGATGAATTTTCAATGGTTTAGCCGTAACCTTGTGGAAATCTTTACATTGCGGCCGAGTAGAAATTGCGTGCCCCTTAGCATTTTTTTCTATCCGGTCCAGCCCTCTTATGGGCTGACCACACGCGTTTGGTCTGGGGAGATCAACTCGTACTCGATCCCCCGCCACTTCAGCCGCCGGCCCAGGACCGAGGCGGAGAAGTTCAGCAGATACAAAAAAGGAATCACCGCCGGAAGCAGGATATAAATCCACGACTGCGACATGATCGGGGAGCGCAGCGCAGGAAGGGCTTCGGTGACGCCGACAACGCGGAGCGCTCCGCGAATTGCCGCCAACAGCAGGGGCAAAACAAGCAAGGTGGTGACGTGCAAGGCTGGGCGGGAAGCCAAAGTCAATTCGAAGGCCAGGAGAAAACCGAGAAGCAAGGTTAGGCAGTAAAGGAAATGGGTGGCAAAGGCCGTGGCCCACATCTGCGGGCGGTACACGCGGGTGATGCGTATCTGCCGGGTGGTAAATTCGAGAAGGCCGGCGAAATCGGTTTGGGCATACGAGGGAGTCAGGCATTCCGGCAAGAACACAATCTGGCGGCCGGTACGCTCGATCATCATGGTGAGAGAGTAGTCATCGCTGAACGAGTGCCGCCAGATATCGAGCATGCCCATCTGTTCGAAGAGGGCGCGTCGAATCGCTGTGCCACCGCCCCAACAGAAGTTTTTCGCATGGCTACCAAGCATGGTGACGACAGCGGCGTTCCAGGCCGCGAGCAGAGCGGTGGGCAGATCGTTGTGGTTCGGGATGAACCAGCGCTGGGTGGTCGTGGCGCCGATACGCGAATCGCTGAGCGGGGCGACCAGGCGATGAAGCCAGGCCTTTCCAGGGCGTCCATCGGAATCGGCAAAGACCAGGACTTCGAACTCTTCGGGCAACTGCTCGACCGCGGTGCGGAGATTGTTTACTTTTTCGCTACAATTTTCGGGCTTTCCTGCGATCACGATGTTGGCCTTCACTCTTGACGAAGCCGCGACGCGCTTCAGGACGCTCGAGGCGGGGTCGTTTTCCGAGGCGAGGACAAGGAAAACTTCGTAGTTCTGATGATCGAATTCGCAGAGAGAAGCCAGGTTGAGCTCGAGTCCGGGCTCCATGCCGCGGCACGGGCAGATGACTGCCGTACGCGGCGCGTAAAAGCCCGGATCCGTCTTCAGGCGCCGGCGGACATAGGCCAGCCACTGAATCCCCTGCCACAGGAGAAACAGGCCAACGGCAATCTGCACGGTAGCCAATATGTCAAAGGAAGACTCCATTTAAGCTGAGAATAACAGAGGCCGGAAATGGCCGTATCAGCTTCTCGAGAGGTAGAATCCGAGCGGTAAACAGCCGCAGGACCCTTAAGGAGAGAATGATGACCGGACGCGTAGACAGCTCCATGGTGACTTCAGGAAATGATTTGCCAGGCTACCGGGTGGTGAAGAATTTCGGGATTGTGCGTGGGATTACGGTGCGTTCGCGCAGCGTGCTCGGCAATCTGGCCGCCGGGATTCAGACGATCGTCGGCGGAAACATAACGGTTTTGACCGAGCTGTGCGAGAAGGCGCGCGAGGAAGCCTACGAGCTGTTGCTGATGCACGCGGCGCAGCACGGGGCGAACGCGATTCTGGCGATGCGTTATGACGCCAATGAAGTGATGCAGGGGGTGACCGAAGTGCTGGCGTATGGCACGGCGGTGCAGGTCGAACGCACCAGCTAAGCTCGGCGCGCCTTCGGTTCTGGCTGAAAAGCGCCGTCGCCGACCTATCCCCGGCGATTCGTGCCGAGAACCACTCCTATGCATTCCCGGAGGAGCAAAGTCTTTCCTGATGCCAAGAGACGCTGTCCTCAGCGTTTCAACCGATGCGCACCTCGCCAAACCAGGCGGCACGAAGGTGTTCGCCGTCGTCGACGTTGAGTGGTAAAATCCGCGAACCCATGTTTTGTACAACTTGCGGCCAGCAGTTACCGGAGACGGCGCGCTTCTGCTCGAAATGCGGCAGTGCGGTCGACGTGGACCCCGATGCCACCGCGCTCGGAGAG
>DATFTB010000155.1:0-13337 GCA_035262325.1 Candidatus Acidiferrum sp. | reverse complement strand
TTTTTCCCGCGGACAACCGGCTGGCGCCTCCGGACGAAATCCTCTACAAGAGGGCCTTGGTGCTGGCGCCCGGCCGTTTCGACGCCGTTGGGCTACTGCACGCCGAATTGATCGCCAGCACATTGGCGCAGCTTCCGCGGGGAGAGCTGGGAGAAGGCAAAGGAGGCTTGGGGTTATTCTGCTTGTCCATTTCACCGGCAGCACCGGACCAGCACTCGCCGACGGTAAGGGAGATCGCAACGCAGGTCGACGCCTTGCAAAAATTGGGCTACGGCGTGATGGTGTTTCGCGCTCGGGAGCTTTACATCATGAGCGCGTTCGTCAACCGCTATACAAAATCGCGCATTCACTTCGCTATCGGTCTCACCGTGCTCGTGCGCGTTTTGCAGGACGCCTACTTGAACCTACCCGGAAGTCTGCTCGAAGGCATTGCGCGACTGTTCCAGCAGAACGTGCGGCTCATTGTGTATCCCATGGCCTTGGCTGACGTAGAGGGGCGGGGCGCTATAACGGGACTTACGGGATGGAGCTGGAAAGAAACTGCGGGGATGGTCTATGCCGAGGATCTCCATCCTCCCGAACCCATCATGTTCCTGTACCGTTACCTTTTAGCCAGCCAATTTATTCTGCCCGCTAGGCCGAAGGCCTGAAGCGTGAGTGGCCCGTTTGGCAACTCGAGATTCCTGGACCAACCCGTCCCAACTATGAAGATTTCACGGGATGGCCAAGCACGCCCGATGGCGGCGAAAGGGATGCCGCTATTGCCACCGGTAGTTTCGGCGATGATGTGGCGGGCCGGGTCTTGTTCTTGCGAGAATGTGGACGGCCATGCCTCTTAATGCTGCCGGTCAGGTTCAGCTTAGTGTGCCGCGTTTCCGGATTCACGCCGAGAAGAGACCGCCAGCAGGTACCAGGCATCGTGCGGTAGCCATTGTTCTTGCCAGCGCCAGTCGTTGTCGGCACCGGTCTGTTTGTAGGTCAGGTTGTAATCGATACTGTCTTCGTCGCGGAAGCCACTGGTGATGCCATTCGAAATGCCGCCAGGAGCATTGGTGAACTCCCAGGAGTCGAAGAAGAGGTATTGAGGATTGTTGTGACCGACACCGTTGAGCATGCAGGCGTCAAAGGGATTGAGGCCGAGAATCCAATTGAGCTGGTTGGCACTGAAATTTGCGAGCTTTTTCTGGAGCTCCGGATCGTCTGGGAAATTGCGCGCAGCCAGGTTCGCGGCAGCCGCAAGCGAAGCCAGCCGCGCATTCTCGCCCTGCCACCAAGGAGCGGCGTCGCTATTGTGCGGAAAGAAAAATGAAGTTCGGCGGCTTCCTGTCTTGTCCTGAGTGAACTCGCGGGCATACCCGAAGGGATTGGTTACCTCGCCCGTGATCGTGAGTTGAAAGAGCAGCGATTTCTTGACGGCATCCAGCACCTTGGATTTCATCTCAGGCGTCGCCATTGGCGCATAGTAGAGCAAGCTGACAGCCGGCAATCCCGCATCCGAAGCGTGGAAGAAAGGACGATCCCCATCGTCGGCGCGCCAGTAATTCGTGTAGTAGCCGCTGGTCGTGAGGCGCGCGATCAAGCTTGCCGCCCGTTTGTCCGCCGCGGCCTTGTAGACGTCCTTCTTTGTGGCCCGATAAAGCTCCGTGGCCGCCGTCAAAGCGCAATAATCATCGACAATGTTTTCCTTACCGTCGTTGACTAACTTGAGGTTGTTCTTCTCGAGGTAGTCGAACGCTTCTACTGCGGCCTTGCGGTAATCTTCGCTGCTGAACTCGCCGGAAAACGGATAGGTGCTGGCAATGGCCAAAGCCGCCACCGCCACGCCACCGCCTGAGCGGTAGCTGGCTTCGTACTCCAGATCGCTGGTGGCCTGCTGGACCATGTCGCGCGGCGACTTGTCGCTCGACTGGTAGATCCCGAACCTCTTCATTTCGCCGGCTATCTTGCGTTCTTCCGGCACCTGTTTTGCACCGCCGGTGGACACCGAACGATAAAACGAACCGCCGGGAACTCTCACCCGCACCAGATAATCGGCGCCATACATGGCCTCGTCGAGCATTCTGTCCTTGTAGCGAAGGAATTCCGGCGCGCCCCGGGCGTTCAGCAGCTCTTGAGATTTGAACAGACTGTAGACAACCAAAGGAATTTGCTGCGGATTGAAGTAAGTCGAGAAGGAGAGGTGCGAGAGGTGTTTACCGTAGTCGCCGGTCGCGTCCCACCATCCACCGTGGGCATCGACCATGCCCTTCTTTGAGCCGTCGAAAGGCAGGCGATGGTCTGCCTGGTCCATGCGGCCGGTGCTGCGTTCTTCCTTGAAGAAGTAAATTACGTCCGAGAGAGTGGACTGTTCAAGAAGCAGGCGGCGTATCGCAAAGGGAAAGGAACGGACCGAGGTATCTCCCGAGGAGCAAAGTAGGTAGAACGTGCCTTCGGTCGAGAAAGAATCGAAGTCGACGGTCCAAAAATGCCACTCGCGCCACTTCTTCACGGGACCCGTGCGCTGCGCGGGTACCGTCAGAAGCGTGCGGCTATCGCGGTTGTCCTTCAGTTCGCAAGTTGTGAAGTTGTCGCTCGCACTGCCAAGAACCACGGCGTGTTTTGGGCCGCTGGTTTCGTACCCGACGTGATTGGTCAAAACCTTCGGTTCGTCCGCTCGCGCCGCGGCTGTCGCGAGCAAAGTCGCCGCCCCGAGGAACACCACTTCCCGTATTGGCTTCATAGAACTCCTTGGGTTCTTTTATTCGATAGCCTGCTGTCAACGCTTGAAAGGATACCCCAGGCTGAACGAAAACATGCGGGAAGGCGAACGCCGCGGAAGCTCACGGCCCAAAAAAAGGAAGAGGTGGCTCGGCGACGAGCCTATCGCGCGGTCCAGCCTCCGTCGATCAGAATCGTTTCTCCCGTGATCAGCGAAGCAGCCGGCGAAGCCAGAAACACCACGGCGCCCGCCACTTCCATCGGCTCACCGATGCGGTGCAACGCGGCAATGCGCTCAACGACGTCGGCGCGGAACTCCGCGTTGGCCAGCGCGCTTTCCGTCCCCGGCGTACGGATAAACGTGGGAGCAACGGCATTTACCGTAATGTTGTGTTGACCCCACTCGACCGCCAGGCATTTTGTCAGGTGCGCGATGGCCGCTTTTGTCATGCAGTACACGGATTCCGTCGGAAGGGCGGCAAATCCGGCTTGCGAACTCATGTTAATGATGCGGCCGTGGCGCTGCTGGATCATCACGCGTCCGGCCAACTGGCTCGCGAAGAACGTCCCTTTCAGATTGACGCCCAATGTAAGATCGAAGTCCTCTTCCCGTACGTCCTCGGCGGGATTTTCGGGTGCGACGCCGGCATTGTTGACAAGAATGTCGAGCCGTCCATAGTAAGCGACGGCCGCGTCGATCGCGGCGCGGATTTGCTGCATCTCGCGCACATCCATTTGGAGAGGCAGAACACGTCGGCCCATGGCCCTGATTTCGTCGCCGACGTCACCGGCAACGTTTATGTCGCGCAGACCTAGGGCAACGTCCGCGCCCGCCTGAGCTAGAGCGAGAGAAATCGCACGCCCCAAACCGCGAGCCGCGCCGGTAACGAGGGCAACTTGGCTGGTCAAATCAAATCGTGGATATTCCATTTGGGAATGCTCCTGGCGCTCGAACGGCTGCCTGCAATGCGGCGCTTGCTGCGGCGTTCGAGTATAGCGTGGCCGGGCAAGCCCGTGGCGCTCCACGACTCGAACGGAATGAGGGCGCACTGGCCTAAGGGAGAGCTTTCCGTGGCAGATACAGCACAAGGGATCGTTGCCCACCCGGAAACGTGCTCTGCTAGACTTATGGAGTTAGGTCCCCAAGAACGCCGCCGGAGCCGGCGAATCCGGATCGGTCAACCCTTGAAAGTCCGCCCGTCGGATCCCCGCGACGAGCACTTTGAGGAACTGAACGTCACAACGAACGTCTCGCGCGACGGTCTCTACTTCATCAGCGAGGTGGGCAGTTACTACGAAGGTATGCGGCTCTTTCTGACGATTCCCTACCACTCTCCGAGCGAGCCGATGGATCAAGAGTATCTGGGCCAGGTGACCCGGCTGGAACGGCTGGGTGAACGGCGATGGGGAGTCGCAATCCAGTTGCTGACCTCACTCGGCAAACAAGCCGAGCTGTTTGGCAGCCACGCCGGGGAGTAGCAGGCCGCATCCATCCTCTGCGTATCCAAGGAAAGCAGTTCAGGGCGGGAGAATCGGCGAAGATGCGCGTGAAGTTTTCGCCCGCCCGAGGCCGCGTTTCGCCGGCCTTTCTGCGGAGAAGCGCCGCGACACCGGGGTTCCCATACGCCGCCGCCGGGCAGACGTCGGGCGCGACTGGATCGGTACCGACGAAAGGCGTTTTTCGCAGCAGCCGATCTTCCGTATGGCCTCAAGCCGTTGCGGACCGAGACGAACAGGAATCGCTCAACATCAACAGCGTCGCCCGGATAAAGAAAGGGCGCGGCAGAGGGCACAACACCGGGTTCCCGTCCCGGCCGGGGAAAGCGCGAAAAATCACCATGGAACGGCAGGAAAGGAACAGGCGCAAAAAAGAGCATTTGCCTGAGCGTAGACAGACAGGCACGAGCTAAGCGTTTCATGCGAGTCACTCGCTGAGGGGAACGTCGCAAGCTTCGGCGGGGCACAGAAGCGAAGGGTTTTTCGGTACAATTTAAGCTTCGAGTGCGGCCAGACGCGACCAGGGAGCGGACGTGATACATCGCTTTGTGTTCCATAACGACGAAGTCAAGCCGGTTGAGAAAACGCGGTGGTCGCCCGGGCAGGGCGGCTTGATTTGCGGCTGGGGGCTCTTCACCACGGTGCGGATCGTTCGCGGCGAGGCCTTCGCTTACGAGCGGCACTGGCGGCGGCTCGAAAAGGACGCTGCCCTCATACGGCTTCCCCTGATTTATTCGGGGGCACGCGTGCGGGTCCAACTGCAAGAATTGATCCGAACCAACAGGGTTAAGGAAGGCTGTGCGCGGATATATCTGGTCTGGAACACGGTTGGAAGTTGGAAGAGCGACGAGAAAATGGCGGAAGTGGACCTCGTGATTGCCACGGCGGATTTGCCGCATTATCCCGAGATGGTTCGCCTCGCTCTCCGCGAACATGGTAGGCACGCAGCCTCTCCACTGGCCGGTGTGAAGACCATTTCGTGGCTCGATAGCGTCTGGGCCGCGGAAGAAGCGAAGCGCGAGGGCTACGACGAGGTGGTACTGCTGAACGAGCGCGGCGAAGTGACCGAGTGCACGGCCGCAAACATTTTTGCGGTGCGAAATGATAAGGTCATCACGCCGCCGTTGAGTTCGGGATGCCTCGAAGGTGTGACGCGTGGCGTGCTCATGGAAATTGCCGCCGAGGCAGGCACAACCGTGGTCGAGCAGGCAATGCGCCCCGAAGACCTGTACGCCGCGGACGAGGTGTTTATCACCTCAACGAACCGGAATGTCATCGGGGTGAAGGAAATTGCTGGGCGCATCATAGGCGCGGGAGTCGGCGGAGAGCTGACGAAGAAGCTGGACGCAGCGTTCGAAACCTACTTGAACGATTACGTCGACCGGCGATTGGCTGCTAGCCGATAGAACGAATCAGCTCCACTCGCAGCTCGCTTCTTACTTGGCACCTATGACGGAGGACTTAGAACGATCCGGAGCTCCCAGGGTGGCTCGGAGCAGGATTGGAGCCAGGATCGTGGTTACCATCACCAGAAGAATGACCGCAGAGAACAGGCCTTCGTCGACCACGCCAATTCCCTTCCCGATTCCTGCGAAAATCAGGCCAACTTCTCCCCGCGGCATCATACCAAAACCGACCGCGAGCCGATTCATCGTGGGCGGACAGGCCCAACCGGCGGCGACCTTCCCGATGATTGCGACAATCGTAAGCGCGAGTCCTGCTAAAATCACATCCTTGCTCGCCATTGCCTCCAGCTTCACCTGAATTCCCATCCATACAAAAAACAGCGGAACGATCAGCGATTCGATCGGGGAGAGCAGCTCGTGCAAGCTGGTCCCGCCTACTTCCTGGTCAAAGAAACCGTTGAGGATCACGCCCGCCGCGAACGCGCCGACGATCGTCGCCAACTGCGCGACGTTGGCCAGCCACGCAAGCAGCAGGGCAAAGCTCACGCCAAACAGAAGCTTCAGGTTGCTGACCCCAAACGAAGTCAGGCGGCGCACGAGCCTCGGCGTCAGCCAGATGCCGATCCCGAGTGAGGCAACCAGGAAGAACGCGGCCTTTCCCATGGTCTTCAGAATCGGAAGCAGGCTGATTGTTCCCGTCAGAGCGAGTCCGCTGACAACGGCGAGCACAATCAGGCACAGAACGTCGTCAATTACGGCAGCTCCCAGGATAATTCGCGCTTCTGCCGTGTTTTCACGGCCAAGGTCGCGGAGAACGCGCGCGGTGATGCCCACACTCGTGGCGGTAAGGATGCCGCCAATGAAGAGATCGCTCGCCAATTTGCTGCCAGGGTGCAGCAGCTTCATCGTGGCCATACCAAGAATCATCGGGAGAACGATGCCGACTACCGCCACGTAGCTCGCATATTTGCCCACCCGTTTCATCTCCACCAGGCTGATTTCGAGCCCGACCAGGAACAGAAGCACGAGAATGGCAATGCGCGAAAGCACGTCGATAAACGAATAGACCGAGATATAGCTCTGTCCCTGCGGGCCGCTGAGCAGATTGGCAATCAGATCCGTATGCGGGCTCGGGGGAAGAATTTGGTAAGCGGCTTCTCCGAGACTGAACGGACCTGTAAGCGCGGCGGAAGCAATGCGCGAGAGGTTGTCGCCCTCACGAAGAACAGTGAGCGTAGGGTTGCCGAAATAATAGCCCAGGTTACCGGCCAGCAGCCCGACGAGTAGCTCGCCAAGGACTGCGGGCTGCCGCAGATATTTCATGAGCAGGCCGCCGAGAGCGGCACCCAGCGTGATGAAGATGGAAGCGATCAGAATGGGGACAACCGGGTCGGCATGCGAGAGGTCCCCCTTCGAAAGGAAACTAGCGACCGAAAACGGACAAAGCCGAGAAAAGGGCGAAATGGCAGCAGTCAGCATGCAAAGCTCTTCCGACACCGGAGAAGTCCGTTGCGGCGGAGGAGGCCGCGGGTATTGTCGCGGGGACAGTAACCGAAGGCAAGAAGAAAGCAGGATAGGCCGCTGCATGCTACAATGCGCGGCTTAGCGGTGGTAGCCGGACGGAGAGAGCATGACCGAAACGCTAGCGCAAAGTGAAGCGGTGCTAGAAGTGATATCGCCGGATGGGGCGCGGAAGTATGTCCGCGTGACCCAGACGCCGTTTTTGCTCGGTCGTGGAGCGGAAACGGGCAACCATTTGCAACTGACGGACCGCCGCATCTCGAGGAATTGTGGCGCCATCGTCCTCGAAGCAGGTCGTTATTACCTGGAAGACCGCGGAGCGCGCCGCGGGATTTTTGTGAACGGAGAACGCGTGGAAAGTCGCCCGTTGACCGACGGGGACGTCGTCACGTTTGGCCTGGACGATTCCTACCAAGTCGTCTTCCGGTCGGCCACGGGAACCTCGGATGAGTCGATTCCGCAGTTGCTCACGCGGATCGATCACATGACGAGTTCGGAGTCCACCGGCGGCGGGCTCCGGAAGCTGAATTTGCTGCTGGAGGCGACTTCCCTCCTGCACTCCCAACTGCCCCTCGATTCAGTCCTTGCGAAGATGATTGATCACGCGATCGCTGTGACCGACGCTGACCGGGGACTGCTGGAAGAAGCCACGGACGGTTTCTCGGACCGGCCGGCCGAGCGGTTGCGCGTAAGGTTGGCGAGGCGGAGTGGCGGCCAGCGGTTGCCACCCGAAAGCATGACGCCAAGCCAGACCGCCATCCAATTGGCCATCACAAAGCAGTTGCCGGTAATCACGGAGGATATCGAGCAGGCCGAAATGAATCTGCAGGCTGCGGCAAGTATCGTGGCCCAGGGGTTGCGCGCCGTGGTCGTGATTCCGCTCTACGCCACGTCGCGCGCCAGCAGCGAGTCAGCCACCAACGTAACCCGTGGCGAGTTTCTTGGTGTCCTGTATCTCGATTCGAAACGTCCGACGGCATTTTCCAAGCTCGACCGACAGATTCTCGACGCACTGGCCGCCGACGCCGCAAGCATTCTCGACAACGCGCGCCTGGTCGAACGCGAACGCGAGCGCCAGCGCCTCGAGCAGGAGATCGGTATTGCGCGCGATATCCAGCAAGCGCTTTTGCCAAAAAATTTTCGCGATTACCCACACCTATCCGTCTCCGGCATCAATCTCCCCTGCTTGTCCGTGGGAGGCGACTACTTCGACGTGTTTCCGCTGGATGACAAGCGCACTGCGTTTCTATTGGCCGACGTCAGCGGAAAGGGACTGGGCGCGGCGCTGCTTACGACGATGCTCCAGGGCGCGTTGTCCGGCATGACCCTCGGCACAGATCCCGCGCGCGTCTTCAATCATGTGAACCGGTTCTTGTGCAGCCATGCGGAAGTGGGCCGCTACGCCACCATGTTTTTTGGAATCCTGGACGATGCGGGAAGCATGGAGTTCATCAATGCCGGCCACCCTTCGCCAATCTTGATGCGCCACGGGACCGCGGAAGAAGCGTTTACCGAAGGCTCGTTTCCCGTAGGCCTCGTGCCCGAGGCCGAATTTTCGACCACAACGCTGCGGCTCGAGCCAAACGACACTCTGGTACTTTTCAGCGACGGTGTTACCGAAGCGATGGATCCGGAAGAGCAGCTGTATGGCGTAGGCCGGCTGCGCGCGGTGCTGGTCGGAAAAAACGAAATGCCGTTGGACGAAATCCAGAAAACCGTGCTTGAATCGGTCGAGAACTTCGCAAGAGGCGCTCGGCAAGCGGACGACCTGACGATCCTGCTGGTGCGCTTCCGGGCCGTGGGAGCAGGTGTAATCGAAACGGATGTTTCGTCAGCTCACAACGCCGCGGCAAGCAGTTAGGAATTGCCATAAGTCTAGTCGGCTCGGGACGCCAGCAGAAAAGCCTGCCCGTTTGAATTTCTGCGATTTCGAACGCGCTGTTCAATGCGGGATTCTCCCCGAAAGCCAATCAGAACGGAGTTGCCTACCAGTAAGGACGTTGGCAAAAAAAAACGCAGAAATCGCGAGAGCCATGACGGAACGTAACCGCGGCCGCAGTTGGAGAGAACTAACCGACTAGAACTCGTTGTTCCTCGCGGACGTGCTTCCGGTTGCGCAGAAAAGGAAAGATACGCGACACCGAGGGCCCTGAGGGCAAAGCCCGGGCGCCCCACCATCCACCTCGCCTGAGGCCTGCGGGCTGCTGGGTCTTACGGCGCGCAGGGCGCAACCGGAGATGCCGGCGCGCCTACCGTAAGCGGTGCAACGTTCCGCGGCGCCAGCAGTTTGTTCACGGCTGGCACCGTTTCGGTCCGAAGTTTGCCCAGGGCTGCAACATCCTTCTTGTACGCTTCGCAGGAACGCGCGTAAGCCTGTTTCGTGGATTCTGCGGGAGCGATATCTCCAGCCTGCACCATTTCCAGATACCGGCCGAGATCGCGATTGAGTAGGCCAAAGCCCGGAGCCATGGCCGTGCCCGACTCAAGCTCGTTGAGTTGTTTCGCAAGGTCCGCGAGCGCGTCGGAAAGTTCCTTGGGCGGGTCGCCGGTGAGCGATTCGCTGCGTTCGTCGAGCTGTTTCTGTAACTGGAAAACGCTTTCGAACAAACTCGCGGAGGACTCCATCAACTCGCAAATCCCGTGCGAGAGGTCGAACTGCGCCGCATAATCGGCCGCCGAGATGTGGACCCGCGGGTCCGGCGCAACACGGAGCTTCTGGCGATAAGCCTTGCCGTCTACGGTTAGAACAAGCTCATACACCCCGGGCGGCACGACCGGTCCCGGTGGCTGAAAGCGCGGTGTTTCCCCGGGGACCGCGTGATCCGGCAGCGTGTATTCCGTGTACTTCAACTGCTCGCCGAAAAAGCCATAGGGAAGCGCGGTGGGATGCGGATACTGCAGATCCCAGACAAATCGATTCAGCCCCTTCCTGGCAGGGAGCCGCTCTGGTGGATAAAACCAGAATTCCGGGACATTGGCCGGGGTGAGCGTTTCTGCTTTGGGCACCGTCGAGAAATGGCGAACGCGAGCGCCCTGCTCATTGAAGATGTCGAGGCTCATTTCGCCCTTGGGAGGCGAGCTGAGGAAATAGTAGAGGATGGCGCCGTCCGGGGAATTTTGCGCCGTCGGCATCCCCGGCTGCAGCGGCGTGTCTGGATGGTTGTCCCATTTGGCTCGGACGGCCGTTTGAGGCGAGAAGAATTGCGCCGGCTGGGTCGCGGTATCAAGCGTGACTTGACGCAGCGGAGAAACGTCGTCGAGGATCCAGAGGCCGCGGCCAAACGTGGCGGCCACAAGATCATCGCCGTGAATCGTCAGGTCCCGCACTGCTGTTGTGGGAAGATTGAGTTGAAAGGTCTCCCAGTGATCGCCGGAATCGTATGAGATGTAAACGCCGTTCTCTGTGCCTGCAAAAAGCAAGCCCTTGCGAACCGGATCTTCACGAACCACTCGTGCAATCCCTGCCTCCCTGAGGCCCGAGACAATTTTTTCCCAAGTCTTGCCACCGTCGCGGGTGCGGAAGAAAAAGGGGTGTGTATCCTGGCGCGCAAAAACAGCGGCGAAGGCGGTGTTAAGATCGTGGGCCGAAGGCTCGATTGAGTTAACCGTAGCGCGCTCGGGAAGGCCGGGAGGCGTCACGTCGTTCCAGGTCGCGCCATCGCGCGTGATCTGGATTCTGCCGGAAGAAGTACCCACCCAGATGAGATTAACGTCCAGAGGGGAAGGCGCAATCGATTGAATGAAGGTGCGAGTTATCGCCTGGCCTTCAGAATCCTGCTCATCGCTAAACATCTCCGAAGCTTCAAAATCATCCTTTGACGGAATGTGCCCCGCCGCGGCGGACTTTGGGGCCTCCGTTTTTTCGCCGGGCTTACTCGTCAGATCCGGACTGATCTCTTTCCAGGTCAGTCCGCCATCCGCGGTCTTCAACAGAAATTGCGAGCCGAAATAGAGCGTGTGCGGATCGCGCGGTGAGAACACCAGCGGGGTCTCCCAAGCAGCGCGATAGTTCGGCGGAGACATAAAGAGTGTCGCGATCTGGCCCGTGGTGCGGTCCGTTCGAATGACATTGCCGTACCATCCAAGCGAATAGATGAAATCGGGGTTAAGCGGGTCGGGCGCGATGAAACTGCTCTCGAAAGCGCCGGTCGAAAACCAATCGCGGTACGTGAGGCGACCGAAATCCGACCGGCTGGAGATGGCGACAGAACCGGAATCCTGTTGAGCGGCGTACAAACGATAAGGGAACGATTGATCGGTTGAGACCCGGTAGAACTGCGCAGTCGGCTGATTGAACCAGGAATTCCAGACCTTGCCCCCATCGAAGGTAATCACGGCGCCTTGATCCGTACCCATCAGAATTCGATGCGGGTCTTCCGGGGCAATCCACAGGACATGATCGTCTTCTCCGCTCGGAGTTCCCTTCCACGCGGCAAACGTCCGGCCTCCGTCGCTTGAACGGTAAGTAGACGTCTGCATAACGTAGACGACGTCAGGATCTTTTGTGTCCGAATACACCCTGCCGAAATACTCGGAGCCTAGAATACGCGGATCGGTCGTGACTTGCCGCCAACTCGCACCCGCATCGTCCGAACGGAAAAGGCCCTGAAGCAACAGTGCGAAGATGCGTTTTCCCGAAAGGCCCGGTGCGATGGCGAGGCCGATACGCCCGCGGCGCTCAGATGGAAGACCCCTGCCCTCGATCATTGACCAGGTTTCGCCGGCATCGGTAGACCTGAGGATGATCGTATCCCCAGGAGGCTTCTCGCGAGAAGTCGAAGGTAAGGGACGAAGTACCGCGAGGATAGTTCGCGAGTCCCCCGGATCGAAAACCAGCTCGGTGGCGCTGGTGTGGTCATCTTTATAGAAGACCTTGCGCCAGGTTTTGCCGCCGTCCGTGGACTTGAATATTCCACGCGCTTCGCTCGGGGTAAAGCTCCCCGCCGCCGCGACGTAGACGAGATTGGCATCATGTGGATCGACGAGAATCGAAGGTATGATGTGGGAATCGGCGAGGCCGACATTGGTCCAAGTCGCTCCGGCGTCGGCCGATTTCCAGATTCCGTTGCCGTCGGTCTGTTCGCCCGTGGCCACGTAAATGATACTGGGATTCGAAGGCGCGACGACCAGGTCCCCGATTGACGCGACATGCGCTTCATCAAAAATCGGAAGCCACGTGCTGCACGCATCAGTCGTTTTCCAGACGCCGCCACCTGGCGTCCCCATGTAATAGGTTTTTGCGTCGCCGGAAATTCCCGCGACCGCCGTAACTCGTCCTCCGCGAAATGGGCCGATGAGCCGCCAAGTCAGGCCCTGCAACTGCTCGGCGGGGAATTCCTGGGCTGACCCAGGTGAAACTACGGCGAAAGAAACGAGCAGAACACAAATCGCAGCCCGGCAAGTGCGCCGAGAGCACATTCGAAGGAACATAAGCCCCCTGTAAAAGCACGAATTCTAGTATGACCGCCGAGAAGGCCGAACGGCAAGACGCGGCAGAGGCCGTCTCGGAAAAGGAGAAGGAAATGGATGTTGAGGAAGTCTTTCAATTCATGAACCGAGAGAGTTTGGCCGTGCTGGCAACGGTCGGCGATAACGGGCAACCGCAAGCCACTGTGATGGGATTCGCTGTGACCCGCGAACTCGAGATTGTCTTCGATACGGTAAGACTTCGCGCAAAATACGCGAACTCAAATAAGAATCCGCGGGTCGCGTGGGTCATCGGCTGCACAATGGAAGTGGCCGTCCCGTATGAGGGCTCAGCACGGGAATTGCAGGGAGAGGAATTGGCAAAGTACCAGCAGACTTAGTTTGCGAAATTTAGCGACGGGCCGGAACGGCTCACATGGCCCAAGATTACATACATCGTCGTGCGCCCGAAGTGGGTGAGGTATTGCGAGAAGCAGAAGAATCGAGGAGCAAGCATTCTAGCCGAGGCCTCATATGCTCCGTGCTCTGTCTTTCGGAAATCAAAATTGGGAAGCATCCTAAGGCGCAGCTTTTGCGGCGAAAGATCCCGACTGCCGATTGGCATTCAATTGATTCCGTCAGAGCTCGCGCAGGGCGACAGCCACAGGGCTGATCGCCGCTCGAATCGCGGGAAGCAGCCCACCGAGCACGCCCATCACCAGCGCAAACAACACACCCATAAGAAGAAGATCGAAGGTGATCTTGAACGCGAAAGCAAGGTTGGAAAAGGTCTGCCAATTCATGGTGTTG
>DATFTB010000154.1:0-12526 GCA_035262325.1 Candidatus Acidiferrum sp. | reverse complement strand
GGCGAAGTTCAGAATGTGGATCGAGAGGGACTGCGCCAGCTCGTGGACGCACTGCGCCAGAAGCTCGGCTCGGGCGTCGTGGCCCTAGGCACGCCCGAAAATGGAAAAGTGGCTCTGATTGCCGGAGTCACCAAGGACCTTGCTGCTAAAGTCCATGCTGGCAAGCTGATACAAGCCCTAGCGAAGCAGGTGGGCGGCTCGGGTGGCGGCCGACCCGACCTCGCAGAGGCTGGCGGAAAGGACACATCGGCCCTAAAAACTGCTTTGCGGAGTGTTCCTGCCTTGCTCGAAGCCCTGCTATAATCACGTCTAGCGCCAGATGCGTTTTGTACCTGTCCGCGGCAGGTGGCACGTAACGCATTACCCGATATTTCGCAGCCGGCGGGTCCAACCGGCTGGATCTGTAACTGGCTACCACATTTATGCCTTCCCCTAGGCGGACGTCCCGCAATCAACTACTCGGAATTGTGCGCGCAACACTTGTATTTTCGGCCGCAGTCACGGGATTGTTGGGCTTGGCAGACAAGGCCTCTGCCCAGATCACTTCCGTTACCGCCTCGGATGGACGCCGGATGTTCGTAAACGCTGACCCGCCCGTCCTAATGAAGTTGACGCCGCCGAAGCCGCCTGCATCCATATACATGCCGGGCGAAATCTCGTTCCTTGGACAAGGCCGGCCGTCCGTGAGCATCGACCGTGACGGCGCCGAGAAACTGGTGAGAGAAGCGGCTGAGAGACACCACGTGGACCCTGCGCTAGTGCGTGCCGTGATCGAAACGGAGTCGAACTGGAATCCGTCGGCCAGGTCGCGTAAGGGCGCGATGGGACTGATGCAGCTGATTCCCACCACGGCGCAGCGCTTCGGAGTGAACGACGCGTTCAACCCGAAACAAAATGTGGATGCTGGGGTTCGGTACTTGAAGACGCTGCTGGAACGCTACAATGGCAACCTGGATTTGGCCCTGGCGGCGTACAATGCTGGGGAGGGCGCCGTGGACCGAGTCCATGGGGTGCCTTCCTACCGCGAGACACGAAATTATGTGCACCGGGTGCAGGATGCCTATTTCCGGCCGGGCTCCGGGCGCGCGGATGACGCGTACACGCGCGCCAACCGGATTCATCGTGAGGTTGACGCAACGGGGCGGACCATTTTCACGAACGAATAGGGAAGTTGGGGGAAGAGCTTGATCGAGAAGTGCATGAGCGTTGGGGGCCGGGGCGGAAAAGGTTTCCTCAAAAGCTTCGCCCTCCTTTCGCTGGGTTTTGTCTTTGCGGCAAGCGCGGCACTTCCCTGCCCGGAGACCGCCGACAGGACAACCTCTTCGGCAAAACGAGAGGCCGCAAGTTCCCAGTTTGCCAAAGCGGAAGAGATGCGCGCGGCGCTGAACGCGAAGCCTTCGCCGCAGCGCTCGCTGGCGGATTACAAACGCGTGGTGGCGAGTTACCAGCGCGTGTACCTGATTACGCCGCACGCGAGCGAGGTCCCGGAATCGCTGATGGCTGTCGGGGAATTGAACACCGAGATGGGTGACCACTTTGGCCGCAGCTTTTACCAGGCCGCGGCAGATTCCTACTCTTTCCTGATGCAGGAATATCCGAACAGCAAGTATGCGCAGGAAGCGATGCTGCGCGTGGGGAAGCTTCAGAAAGATCAGCTGGGAGAACCAGCTGCGGCCACAAAGACTTTTCAGGACTTTCTGAAGAAGTATCCCCGTTCGCCGAGCAAGAGAGAAGCGCAGGAAGCTCTAGCGGAACTGGCGCTGCTGAGAAACACGGAGCCGGGGGAGCCTCTTGCTGTGAATAGTGCAGGTCCTTCGACACCGCTGGCGGCAACGGCCGAGCCGGCGCCGAAAAACCTCCACAAGTCCATCAGCGGCGGCGAGCCGGCCAAATCCGGGGCCGTGCCGCGCGTGCGGAGAATCCGGACGACGGCCACGCCCGACAGCACGGAGATCGTTATCGATCTCGACGATTCGGTACAGTTTGCCGCTGGTCGCATCGCCAACCCGGATCGCATCTATTTCGATTTGCACGCCGCTCAACTCGCGCCCGGCCTGGCGCATGCGAACTTCCCGCTAAACGGCGATCTGGTGACCAAGATTCGCGTGGCGCAGAACCAGTCGGGAGTCGTCCGTGTGGTCCTCGACATAGCAGGGGTGCAAGACTACGAGGCGTCTTTGACGAAAAAGCCGGCCCAGCTGGTGATTGAATTGTACGGAAACGCGAGTCGCCCAAGGTCGGATGCCATGCAGGCAGCCAGGACGGGCGCGGCTTCGAAGCCTCGAGTCAAGCATACCGGCGGCGATATATCAGCTGACGGTCAGCCAATCGCACCGGAATTTATCGCGCCGAAACCCTCGACGCAGCCCGATGCGGCGGCAAAGCTGTCTGCGGCGGCGGAGGTGCCAGCGCCGCCCGCGAAGTCATTCCCTGAACCGCGAAGAACGTTGCCCACGAAACCGCTCAAAGCGGGCGCCAACGCTAAGCCGGATCTCGTTCAACCCGCCTCCGCGCCGCAGCCGACGCATGATGGGCAGTCCACGCTGACGCGGGCACTCGGATTAAAGATCAGCAGGATCGTAATCGATGCCGGCCACGGCGGGCACGATACGGGGACGGTCGGCCCGACCGGATTAATGGAGAAAGATTTGTGTCTGGACGTGGCGCTGCGCCTCGGCAAGCTCTTTGAGGACAAGCTCCGCACAGAGGTCATCTACACCCGCTCGGACGACACGTTCATTCCGCTGGAAGACCGCACACGAATCGCCAACGACGCAAAATCGGATTTGTTTGTATCGATCCACGCGAATTCCAGCCCGGACAAGGCTTCTCGCGGTATAGAAACGTATTACCTGAACCTCAAGGGCTCAGCGGAAGCGATGGAGGTCGCGGCGCGGGAAAACGCGACCTCGCAGCAAAACATCCATGACCTCGAGGACCTGGTGAAGCGGATTGCGCGAACGGAGAAGATTGACGAATCCAAGGAATTGGCCGAAGACATTCAGGACTCGCTTTCAAAGCGGGTACAGAGAACCGCGAAAACGGTAAGGAACCGCGGAGTGAGAAAAGCGCCGTTTGTCGTGCTGATCGGGGCGGACATGCCTTCGATTCTGACCGAGATTTCCTTCCTCAGTAACCCCTCGGATGAACAACTGCTAAAGAAACCCGAGCACCGGCAGCGGATTGCCGAGGGCGTTTATCAAGGCGTGGCTCAGTATCTGGAAAGCATGAACAGTCTGGCGGTAAACAGCTCGGGAAAACCCGCTCGGGCCCCGGTCGTGGCTTCAGTTGAACAATCCAGGAACCAGAAGTAATCTGTAAGAGTCTAAGTAGGAAGGCGAATAATGCGAACATGCATTGGTGTTGCTGTTGTGACCGCACTGCTGTGCGCTCGAGGCGTATGTGCGGAAACCGCGGTTTTGCCCGAGCGTTTCGGCGCTTGGGAAGCAGCCGGCCCGTCGACCGCCGTGAAATCGCACGATCTGGGTAGCAACGGGGCGCAAAGGGCCAACGGTGAACAGGTGCTTCGGGAAGCGGGTGTATCGCGGATTGAGCAACGGTCTTATCGCAACGGCGCGGATGAGCTGCGTGTGCGCGTGTTCACGCTGCGTGACCCGAGTAGCGCGTTCGAGTTCTACACCTTCTTGCTGGCGCCGGGAATGCGCAACATGGGCGTGGGAGAAAACTCCGCCATCAGCGCTTATGACGGCACATTCTTGGTAGGCAATCTTGTGGTGCAGGCAGCCCTTTCTCCCAACAGCAAGCCCGAGAGCCTGAACGACCTGTTGGCGAACCTGAAAGCAAAGGCGGACCCGACTCCCCTTCCCCCGCTGAAGAGCTATTTCCCGGAAAAATGGCGCGTTTTTGGCTCTGAGAAGTACGCGTTGGGGCCGGAGGCGTTCAAGGCCGCTATGGCCTCCCTGAATCAGGGAGCCTACTCGGACTTAGCGAACGAAGTTGGTTTTCAAAGCGGCGTAGAAGCGATGCTCGGGCGGTTTCACTCGGATCGGAACAGCGCGGTGCTGCTGCTTCTGGAATATCCGACGCCGCAACTTGCCGAAAACCATTTGCACCATCTGGAAGAGGCCATGCCGGCCGCCGCCAGGCAGGCTGGGGTGACCATCGAGCGCAAGGCTTCGATGCTATCGCTGGTCTTCGCAGCGGACGCCAAAGAGTACGCGCAGGCGCTGCGAGATGAGGTGGATTACGAAACCGAAGTGACCTGGAACGAGCCGAGCCAGACAGCCACCGACCCGCCCCTGGTCCTCATCATGGTCAAAATCTTTTTGTTTACCGGTCTGTTCCTGGCGATTGCAACGATGGCCGGGATTGCGTTCGGCGCCGTGCGGATCCTGATTAAGCGCCTGTTGCCTGGCAAGGTATTCGACCGGCCGCAGGATATCGAGGTCCTGCAATTGGGGCTTAGCGGTAAGAAAATCGACCCTACCGATTTGTACTGAGCCGGCCTCAAGGCACGCGATAATCCCTGGATTCAATAAACATTCAATAAAAACGAGCCGAGAGGTTTGCTGTTCAGCCTCGTAGGCAGTTGTCGTACCATAAGGTGAATCAGCGTGAGCCCATGAAGGCGACCAAGTCATCCGAATCCGTGTGCTCAACCGGGAGAGCGCGCTTCACGACATCTTTCTGCCTGCCGGCGGTGTGCTTGGCGTCCGCCGTGTTCATCGGCTGCGGGTCAAAATCGTCGGCCGACAACCCTGGAGGAGCACCTCCGGCAATGCCGGTTCAAGTGCTCGAAATTGTCCCGAGGCGCATTGCCGACACCTCGCAATACCTCGCAATCTTGAAATCAAGGCATTCGGCCATCTTGAACCCCCAGGTCGAGGGTCAGGTGACCAAGATCCTGGTGAAGTCCGGCGACCGCGTGAAGGCAGGCGACCCCCTGCTGCAAATTGATCCGCTGAAGCAGGAAGCGATGGTGAGTGGCCAGGATGCCGCGCGCGCCGCGCAGGAAGCCAATGTGCGATTCGCCAAGGTTTCCCTCGAACGGGCGCAAAAGCTCTTCGCCGCCGGTGTAATCAGCAAGCAGGATTTTGACAACGCGCAGACCAGCTACGATGCCGCGGTGTCGCAATTGAAATCGCTCGAAGAGCAAGTGCGGCAGCAACGAGTGGAGCTGCATTGGTACCGCGTGAGCGCTCCGATGGACGGGATCGTGGGCGACATTCCCGTGCGCGTGGGAGACCGCGTCACCGTTTCGACGCTGTTGACGACCGTCGATGAACCCGGCGCGCTCGAAGCATATATCTATGTTCCAGGGGCGCGCGCCAAAGAGCTGCGGCTGGGCCTACCCGTCAAGCTCACCGACGGTCAAGGAGTCGTGCAAGCTGAGACACAGATCAGGTTTATTTCCCCACAGGTCGATCCCGAAACCCAGGCCGTGCTGGCCAAGGCCGCCGTAGAAAATACCAAGACCCACCTGCGGATTGCCCAGCAGGTTAGGGCACAGATCACCTGGGGCAGCCGGGAGGGCCAAGTCGTGCCGGTACTCGCGGTGCAGAGGGTGAATGGGCAGTTTTTCGCGTTTGTTGCCGCAAAGGAAGGCAATGCGACGGTCGCGCGCGCAAGACTGCTGCAATTGGGCGAGATCATCGGCAACGACTACCCGGTGCTGGACGGCCTGAAGCCTGGCGACCACGTAATCGTTTCCGGGCTGCAATTCCTGCAAGACGGCGCGCCTGTTACCGAGACGAAGGTCGAGAAAGGCAGCACCGGCGGGGAGACGAATCCGGAGCAAAAATCGAAGTAGATGCAGCGCGTTCGCTGACAGCGTGCGGCACAAAGCAGACACGCGCCTCTGCTCGAAATGACAGAGCGGAACGTTAGCCAGGGATCGAAGAATTCTGAGAAAGGCAGCGATTCGAAGTGTTTGTTGATTTCTTTATTCGCCGACCCGTGTTCGCTACGGTTTGCGCGCTGCTGATCATTCTTGGCGGCGTGATTGCCATCCCGTCTTTGCCGATTGCACAGTTTCCCCAGCTTGCTCCCCCGCAAGTACAGGTGACCAGCTCCTATATTGGCGCTAACGCCCAGACCGTAGAGTCGGCGGTGACCATTCCTCTGGAGCAAGCGATCAACGGCGTTCCCGGGATGAAGTACATCAGTTCTTCGAGCGGAAACGACGGCACAAGCCAGATCGTCGTGACATTTGATTCGCAGCGCGACGTGGATCTCGCGGCGGTGGACGTGCAGAACCGCGTAAACCAAACGTTGGGCCGGCTTCCCAATGAAGTGAAGAATACAGGCATCATCATTACAAAACAGTTTTCGGGATTCGTCTGCGCCGCCGGTCTGTACTCTGACAACGGCCAGTACGACAGCTTGTTTATCAGCAACTACCTCGACGTGTACGTGAAAGACGCGCTGAAACGCGTGCCGGGCGTGGGGGATGCGATCATATTCGGCGAGCGCAAGTATGCCATGCGGCTGTGGCTTGACCCGGCACGTATGGCGGAACGCGGACTCACCGCAACCAACATGTTGGGCGCTTTGCAGGAACAAAACGTGCAGGTCGCGGCCGGGCAAGTTGGGCAGCCTCCTTCGCGCACCGGGCAGGTGTACCAGATCAGCGTTCGGGCCATCGGGCGGCTGACGGAAGCGCGCGAGTTCGACAACATCGTCCTGAAAACCGGCACCGACGGAACACTGGTGCGTTTGAAGGACGTCGGCCG
This sequence comes from Candidatus Acidiferrum sp., assembly GCA_035262325.1. Lineage (GTDB taxonomy): Bacteria > Acidobacteriota > Terriglobia > Acidiferrales > UBA7541 > Acidiferrum. The sequence continues at coordinate 5,834 of DATFTB010000154.1, read as the reverse complement.
AGCGGAGTTGGGCGCCGAAGACTACGGCACGATTGTGAGGTTTAACGGGCAGGACTCCATGGGCATTGCGATTACGCAACTGCCGGGAGCCAACGCCCTGGATGTGGACAAGGGCGTGAGGCGAGAACTGGAACGCCTGTCGAAGAACTTTCCTCCCGGGCTGAAATACGCGATCGCCTTCGACACCACGGAGGTCATCGGCCAGTCGATCAAGGATGTTTTGATCACCCTGCTCGAAGCCATCGGGCTGGTGGTTTTTGTCATCTACCTGTTCCTCCAGGATTGGCGAAGCACGTTCATTCCGGCGATCACGATTCCGGTGTCGCTGATCGGGACATTCATTTTCGTGAAGGCGCTTGGGTTTTCCATCAACACACTGACGTTATTTGGAATCACCCTCGCCACGGGCCTGGTCGTCGACGACGCGATTGTGGTGATCGAGAACGTGGAACGGCACATCGTGGAAGGAATCACCGAGCCGCACAACGCGGCGAGCGTGGCGATGAAGGAAGTGGCCGGAGCGGTGATCGCGACGTCGCTCGTGCTGGTCTCGGTGTTCGTTCCGGTCGCGCTCTTTCCCGGGACCACGGGGATCCTCTTCCGGCAATTTGCCCTGACGATTGCGTTTTCCGTATCTATTTCGGCGTTCAACGCCTTGACGCTGACGCCGGCGCTCTCGGCCATTTTCCTGGGGCACCACCGCGAACGCGCGCAGGGCGCATTCTTCCGCTGGTTTAACCGCATGTTTGAGCTGGGCGCGGGCGCCTATAAACGCGCGGTCTTTACGGCCGCCACATGGAAAGGGGCCACGCTTGTTGCATTTGCTTTGGCCTTAGTTGGGGCGTTCTGGCTTTATCGGCTGGTGCCGCGCGGCTTCATTCCGGAAGAAGACCAGGGATATCTGATCATCATGATTCAGACTCCCCAGGGAGCCTCGCTCGAGTATACGAAGCAAGTTTCCGCTCAGGTGGAAGCGGTCTTGTCGAAAGTGCCGGAAATTAACGGGGCTTTCACCGTTGTGGGCTTTGGGGTCTCCGGCAGCGCACCGAACCGGGCGATGACCTTCGTCGATCTCAAGGACTTCCGGGACCGCAGGGGCGAGCAGCATTCTGCGGCCGCGGTGATCGACAGGTTGCGGGGGCCTTTGATGGCAGTCCCGGGCGGGCTCGTGATTCCCTTCAACCCTCCGGCCGTAGAGGGCGCCAGCGAGATTGGCGGATTTACCTTCGAACTGCAAGACCTCGCAAGAAACACCGTAGAGAATCTCGCGAACACGGCGAACACACTCGTGAATGCCGGAAACCAAGACAAGAACCTCGCTGGCCTGTTTACCGCATTCACCGCAAACGATCCACAGTACCTGGTTAAGATTGACCGCGACCGGGCCAAGAGCCTGCAGGTTCCGTTCAGCCAGGTAACCGACGCGCTGCAGGTGTTCATGGGCTCGGTATACGTGAATGACTTCGATTTCAACAACCGGTCGTACCGCGTGTATCTGCAGGCGGACCAGAAGTATCGCGCCGAGGCCAGGGACATCCGTACCTACTATCTGAGATCGGACACAGGGAGGATGATCCCGTTGGACAATCTTGTCGAGATCGAACAGACGGCCAATCCGCAGGTGATTTCGCATTTCAACCTTTTTCGGTCGGCGGAGATTTCCGGAAGTGCCGCACCCGGTGTAAGCACCGGGCAGGCCCTGGCAGCGATGGAAGCGGTTGCGCGCAAAGAGATGCCGCGAGGAATGGGATTTGAGTGGAGCGGGCTCTCGCTCGAAGAAGTAGAGTCGAGCGGCAAAGCGGTGGTCCTGTTCGCACTGGGACTGATCTTTGTGTATCTGACACTCGCGGCGCAGTACGAAAGCTATGTTCTGCCGTTCATTGTGCTGTTGGGGGTGCCCGTCTCGCTACTAGGCGCGTTGGGGGGCATGGCGCTGCGCGGCCTAACCAACGATGTCTACTGCCAGATCGGACTCGTGATGCTGATCGGATTGGCGAGCAAGAACGCGATTCTGATCGTGGAATTCGCCGAACGCCTGGAAGACGAAGGGCTTTCCACGCTCGAGGCAGCAGTTGAAGCAGCCCGCATCCGCCTTCGGCCGATCCTGATGACTTCTCTTGCGTTCATGCTGGGAGTCGTGCCACTGATGATCGCGAAGGGAGCTGGAGCGGCGGGCAGAGTATCTGTAGGAACAACGGTATTCGGAGGGATGCTCGCCGCGACAACTTTGAACCTGCTCTTCATTCCGACGCTGTATGTCGTGGTGCGGGCGATCGTCCCGCGCAAGCGGGCCGCCGAGGCGGTAGCAGGTTGAGAAACGGCGTAATTCGCAAAGCCTTTGGACTCTTGTCGTCGCGAGCGAAGGGATTACAAGCAAACTAGCCATTTGCTAAGGCCGAGTCGAGAGGCTGAACCTCAAGCTGCGAGGTAGGCGCCCGCGGAACGTTGAGGTTTTCAGCCGCGGGAAGCGCCTGGAGTCCAAACAGAATTGTGAAAGCGAGCAAGAAGTTAGCTAAGCCCGCGGCGGAAAGCCATTGAAAAAATCAGCGGCGCTGCGGCATTCTCCCGTTGCATGAAAGAAACGGCTCGCAAACCGCCGCGGGTTGTCGTCTTTTAATGCCCAACCCTGTAAAAAGCAGCGATCCCGTTCACAACCAGGTCTTGCTGAGCGTCCGTCAGCTCGGGAAAAACAGGAAGAGAGAGCACTTCCCTGCTGGCCTTCTCAGACTCGGGCAGCTGGCCTTCGCGGTAACCGAGATGAGCAAAAGCAGGCTGCAGGTGGATGCCAAGGGGGTAATAGATCTCGGATGGGATGCCCTGCAGTCCCAGGTGCTCCTTAAGTTCATCGCGGCGCTCGGCGCGGATGGTGAACTGGTTGTAAACATGGTGGAGCCCGTTGCCTGGTGTCGCAGGATAGGTTATGAACCCCGAGAGCCTAGCTTGCTCGAAGAGCTCGCGATAGCGCGCAGCGCGGTTTTCCCTCCCGGCGGCCCAGGCGTCCAAGTGATTCAGCTTCACGCGAAGAACGGCGGCTTGAAGAGCGTGCAACCGGCTGTTGGTGCCCAAAATATCGTGGAAATATTTCTTCCTGCTGCCGTGCACGCGAAGCATTCTGAGGCGCTCGGCCATCTCCGGATTCCCGGTGGTGATCAAGCCGCCCTCCCCGGCTCCGCCGAGATTCTTTGAGGGGAAAAAACTGAAGCAGCCGAACTCACCGAAGGTGCCGATAAATCTACCGTTATAGCGCGAGCCCACGGCCTGTGCGGCGTCCTCAATGACCAACAGGTTCCGCTTCTTGGCGAGAGCCACGATAGGATCGAGGTCCGCCGGCAATCCAAAAAGGTGAACCGGCATGATGGCGCGGGTTTTGGATGTGATCGCGGCCTCAATTTTTTGGGGGTCGATGTTAAAGGTTCGAGGATCGATATCGACAAAGACGGGCTTAGCACCCGCGAGAGCGATGGAACCGGCGGTAGCGATAAAGCTAAACGCAGAGGTGATGACCTCGTCTCCTCGGCCCACTCCAGCCGCCATCAGGGCCAGAATTAGAGCGTCGGTACCCGAGGCGCAGCCAACGGCGTGCTCCGCGTTGAATTTTGTGGCAAATTCCCGCTCGAAAAGTGCTACTTCCGGCCCGAGGATAAACTGCTGGCTTTCCAGTACGCGTGTGACGGCTGCCATGACCTCGTCGCGAATACCAGCAAACTGCATTTTCAGATCAAGAAAATCAAACGCCGGCTGTACTTGAGCGGTGGAACCCGGCTTGGAGGAACTTTCAATTGTGGTCTGCGGCATTTCGAATCCCGAATGGAACAATCACCCCGAGTCGCCCCTACCAGTGTAAGGCAAAACGCAGCAGGGTGGAACGCGCCGGAGCAAAGGAGACGGCAAAAGGAACCTCCTAGGGTTGCGGCGGGTGCGCTTTGAAGTACTCCGTCAGGTCAGCCGCAATCGCCTGCACGCTTCGTTGGACGTTCCTGTCCATGGCCGCGGCAACCGCCGAAACGCTTTTCTCGGCCGCGGGTTCGTCAAAGGAATACGAGCGGCTCCAAACCAGGGTGCGTGTCTTGCGATCCCACAGGCGCGCCTCGAAAGCGAGCCGTGCCGAGACCGTAGCCGCGTCGAGTTCCCTGAAATCGTAAAGGTGGCCGGACAGGAGGTATCGTCCCCCGAGGTCGCTTCGGGCGATGTGAACCCCACCTTTAAACATGCCGGACGAGCGTAAACCGCGAACGATGGCATCGCGAAGCATCTCGACCGGCGGCTCCGCCCAGCGCTCGTCTTCGTAGGTCCCCATTTCGGGAGAGTCGTAGCCGTACACAATGCGGTCGTCGAGGTAGAGATGGGAAGCGTCGAAAGAGCGAACCAGGAGCATGGTGTCGATCATTTCCTGGCTGACCGAAACGTTTGAGGGATAGGTAATCTGGTAGTACTTAATGGCGCGAGGTTTGGCACAACCCGAAAGAAGCACCACCGCGAAGACAGCGCTCGAGATGCCGAGCCGAGGCATGCGCGCGGTCAACCGGGCGAGTTGTCGAACTGAGAATGCAAAGTGCTGGCGGATTCTCATGGCTTCTCTCCAGGCCTACGGTCGCGCGGAGCGGCCGGGTTCAGCAGACTCGAGGGACGGCGCTTGAGTTCGTCGCTGAATTCCTTCAGGTTCTGCGAGACGATGCGCAGGTTGTTCAGAATCTGATCGATGTTGTCAGTGTTGTTGTCCACGATTTGGTCAAGGCGCTGCACCAAGTCGGAGGCCGTGGCCAAGGATTGGCGAAGTTGTTGCACCGACGCACGGACGTCTTCCCGGTTTTCGTCGAGGATGTCATCCACCTTCTTTAAGGCGCTTTTTGCCTGATCGGTCGTCTGGCGGAGCTGGTCGAGAAGAGGTGCGATCTTGTCGCTCGCGGCGCTGACGTTGTTCAAGGTATGTTTGATCTGCGGGCGGTTCTCCTCGAGCATCCCGCGCAGATTGGCAACACTTGCGGCAACATTCCGGCGGTTCTGGTCATTCAAAAGATCGTTGACCCGATCGATGGTAAGCTTCAGTTGCGTGACCCGGTCGTTCAGATTCGCGAGGAGTTCCTTCGCTTGAGGGGCCAATTGGTTGATTTGCGCGGTAAGGTCGTTGAAACCCACGTAGGGTTCAGACGGCAAGACGGCGCCGTCGGGAGCCCGTTGAGCGCTCGCCGAGCCGGCCTTTATTTCCAGGTGGTTGTCGCCGAGTGGACTGAAACTCAATATCGCAACGCGGCTGTCCGTCTTAACCGGCAGATCGCTCTTGACGCTGAATTCCATGTCTATCAACGAAGGATCGGCAGAATCAATTTTGACCTTCTCGATGCGGCCGATTTTTGGTCCTCCTTCGTAGCGCACCGCCGTCCCCGGCTCAAGGCCGGCGGCATTGCGGAACTTGGCGTGGTAGGTCTTGGTTGAGCTCGCGAGGGCACCTGAAAGAGAAAACACGGTAATGAGGAGGAGTGCCGTTGCAGCCACTACAAACAATCCGACGAGGACCTGTTCGTGCTTCGCTTCCATCGCTACCTGCCCTTCCCCTGGCGCCCGTCGGTTGACTTCGAAGCGGGCTCCGTCAGCATCTGCAAATAATCGAGTTCCTGGGCCACCGCCGGCTCGGGAATCCGGTCGAGAAATTGCCTGACCTTTGGATGCTTGCTGTTTTTCATTTCCTGGACGGTGCCGAGTGCGACCACGTCGCCCTTGTTGATCAGCACCATGCGGTCGGCAATCAGGAAGGCGCTGGCGAGTTCGTGCGTGACGACGATGATGGTCATATGAAAGGCCTTTTTCAACTCCAGGATGAGCTGGTCGATCCCCGC
>DATFTB010000153.1:0-21018 GCA_035262325.1 Candidatus Acidiferrum sp. | reverse complement strand
CCCGTGGATACTTGAAGCGCGGTGGAACCGCCCGCAATGGCGGCGCGTCTCACTGTCAGGTTCGAATCTCGCAAGCGGGGGAATGAATGAAGCTTCCAAAGCGGCCTTGTCTCTTTTTGCTCGGGACGATTTTGTTCCTGGCGGCTAGAGCCGGGGCGCAAGTGACCTACGGGAAGAAGCCGGACCTGCCTGCGCCCTTCGCCACCGCCTCGGCCGGGAATGGTCCCAACAAAGCGACTCCGCCTGAAGGGTTTTTGCCGACGGTACCCAGCGGTTTTCACGTCAGCATCTTTGCCAAAGATTTCAAGAATCCTCGTTTCCTGGCCACGGCGCCGAACGGCGATGTTTTCGTTGCCGAAACCGGCGCAAACGAAATTGTGGTGTTACGCGATCCGCAGCACACCGGTAATGCGCAACAGCGCGAAGTCTTTGCAGCCGGCTTGAACCGCCCGTTCGGCATCGCCTTTCATGACGATTACGTATACGTAGGCAACACCGGCGCGGTCGTGCGATTCCGCTACGACAAGCAAACTTCGAAACGCCTTGGCGAAGCCGAGCACATACTCAACCTTCCGCCGGGCGGGGGCCATTTTACGCGCACGATCGCCTTCAGCGCCGACGGCAAGCGATTTTTCGTCAGTGTCGGTTCGTCGTCCAACATCGAGGTGGAAAAGGACCAAAGGCGCGGCGCCGTGCTGGTGAGCGATCCTGACGGAAAAAATTCTCGCATTTTTGCTTCCGGGCTGCGCAACGCTGTCGGCGTCGCTGTCGAGCCCGTCTCCAGTGCCGTTTGGGTGAGCGTGAACGAGCGCGATGAACTGGGCGACAATCTCCCGCCGGACTACCTCACCTCGATTGTCGACGGTGGTTTTTATGGTTGGCCGTACAGCTACATCGGCAAGAATGTCGACACGCGCGTGAAGCCGCAGAAGCCCGAGTTGGTCGACAAGACGATCATCCCCGACGTGCTCCTCGGGCCGCATGTTGCCCCGCTCGAATTTGCTTTCTACACCGCCGAGCAGTTCCCCGAGCCGTATCGCGGCGGAGCGTTCGTTGCGGAACACGGCTCCTGGAACCGCGCCACTCGCAACGGCTATCAGGTTGCGTTTGTCGGGTTCAAGGACGGCAAGGCGGCAGCCGATCCGGTGCCCTTTCTCACAGGCCTGCTTCCGGAGCCCAACGGAAAGTCGGTGAACGGCCGGCCCGTCGGGGTTACGGTTGCCTCCGATGGTGCGCTGCTCGTGAGCGATGACGGCGCCAAGGTGATCTACCGGATCAGCTACCAGCCCTAGAGGGTGTTCCACGGCGCACCCCGGCGAGACCGCGGGCGGGTGAATTGTGTTTGCGCTGTTTCTTGACTGAGCCTCGGCTGAGGGGGCGATTTCGCGCCTTTAGCGGTCGCCGGTCTATTTTGAACACTGACGCGCGGCACTCCTTTAATGTTAAAGTCTATTAGTGTGAGGCAATCTTCTTTCTGTTAATTGTGGAACCCTATGCCATTATTCAAACTAGACTTGGAAAAGCTACCTTCGAGCGACGAAAAGCTGGCGGTCTACAGGCCCTCGGGAAAATTAAGCCTGGAAACGGTGAACGATTTCATCCAGAGGTTGCGACCCGACACTTCGAGCTATCTCGTACTGGACATGAGCGGGGTGAGTTTCATGGACTCGGCGGGAGTTGGCGCCTTGGTCTCCTTGTTCGTCAGCCGGCGCAACCAGGGCAGGAGATTTGCTTTAGCGACGCTGACGCCGCAGGGCACGGCGGTGGTAACGGTGGCAGGCTTGCAAAAACTTTTGCCAATCTACAAGACCGTCGCTGAGGCCCAGGCTAAGAAGGATTAGGGACTCGCTGGTTCACTGCGGCGTCCAACGCGGGTGGCCGGTGAACAGGCCATCGACGAATCCGATCTGGTAAGAGAGAAACAGACCAAAGCCAAGGCTAAGCAATCCCGAGCCGGTGATCAGGCCCTGACTTAACCACGTGAACCGCGTCGCCGCATGGGAAAAAGGCAGAGCCAAGGCTGCCGTAATGAGCATCATGCCGGCGATGGTTCCGACCCCGAAAACCAGCAAATAGAATACGGCCCACCGCGGGTCGTGAATGGTGGTCAGCACCAGCAGTGCCACGGCCGCCGAACCCGCCAGACCATGAACAATTCCCACCAGTAGCGGGCGCAGCGAGTGAAACAGCCCGAGCCTCGAGAGTGGATTGCTCAACCAGCCCGGAGTTCCGAGCGAATCGGCGTGATGTTCCGCGGCGGGCTGGTGCGAATGCCAGTGGTAGTGCAGCTGCGGGCCGTGTTGGTGAATATGCGCGTGCTGCCCGGTGACCTGTGGGTGTGCCGGCGAAAATTTCTCGCTGAGCCATTTGCTGACGCCCGTAAGGTTCAGGACTCCGAGCAAAATCAGCATCAGTCCGACGGCAAACTCCATCGCGAGCCCGACGCGCGGCGAAATGACCAGATTGAAGAGAATAATCGCGGCGCCCACCAGGACGATAGTTATGGTGTGACCGAGGCCCCAAAACACTCCAATCCAGGCGGCCCGTGAAAGCGAGCGTTCGCGGCTCACGATGGTCGAGACGGCGATAACGTGGTCCGGGTCCGTGGCATGGCGCATGCCCAGAAAAAATCCAATCGCGAGTATGGCGAGTCCGCTGATCATAAAGGGCCAGGATTGGCCGGCGCCCGCTATAGGATAGTCGAATTCGACCAGCGGGGCGAGCCTTGGCGGTAAGGGCCAGGTCGGTTCGAGCAGCCAGACGTCAGAACGCACCTGGCGGGCTTCGGCGGTTCTCGCGAACCGGCCGCTCATCGAATGGCCTGAATTCGAAGGCCGACTTTCACCTGCCTAGAGCGACGCGCCTCGGACTTGTCTGGTCGCGCCTACTCGGACTTGAGCACGTGCATGAACTCCGCGGCGGCATGCGGGAGCCGGGCCCCGCGACGGGAAACAATATATAGGTGACGCGGAATATTCATTTGGCGCACCTTGATTTCTTTCAGCCAGCCATGTTCGATCTCCCAGGTCACGCACATCCGCGGGACGATGGCGACGCCCATTCCCATTTGCACAAAGCGCTTGATGCTTTCGATCGTGGGCATTTCCATCGGCATGTTCAGCGCCGTGCGATGCCGGGCAAACAACTCGATCACCCGCCGGCGAAAGGGCGATTCCACAATGTGTGCGATAAAGTTTTCCTGGCCCAGTTCTTCGATCTCTACCTCGCGGTGCTTGGCGAGATGGTGTTTCGGCGGAACTACCAGCGTCAGTTCATCTTTCCGTATCTCGGTTGCCTGCAACTGCGTGTCTCGCGGCACATAGGAGACCGCGCCAAGGTCCAGCCGGTAGTTCACCACTTCGTGCGGGATGTCACGTGAGAACATCCGGTGTAGCCGCACTTGAACGCCGGGATGCGCTTCCCGGAATTTAGCCACGGCGGGAAGCAGCGCGTGGATCGAGCTTTCATTCACGCCGAGCGACAGCTCCCCGCGCTTTAACCCTTCCAGTTCGAGCAAGCCCTTCTTGACCTCATCGCGCAAGTTCAGCAGCCGCTCCGCATATTCCTGCAGAAGCGAGCCGGCATCGGTCAGCCGTACCGGGCGCGCGCCTCGTACAAACAGCGGTTGCCCGAGCGAATCCTCAAGTTTGCGGATAGCCAAACTGACGGCGGGCTGTGTGCGGTAAAGTCGCTCGGCGGCCCGGGAAAAGCTGCCCTCCTTGGCAACGGTAAGAAAAACTTGCAGTTCGGACAGATCCATGGGGCACGATCCTCGCTTCGGCAGACGGTCATCGAGCGTCGGCCGGGGCGGTTCACCAGGGCGGCACGCGGTCCTAGGACCGGGGTGCCGTGAGCACTAGGGTAGTATAAGGGACAATTATAAAATACAGAATCAAGATAAATTGGACTAGAGACCCCACCCCGTGCGTAACTAGAGGAGCCGCTCGGGGGATATTCATGAGCCACATACGCATCTTCGACACAACGCTCCGCGACGGTGAGCAGTCGCCCGGCTTCTCCATGAATACGGACGAGAAGATCCGGATGGCCCACCAGCTCGCGGCGCTTGGCGTCGACATCATCGAAGCTGGCTTTCCGATCGCCTCCAAAGGTGACCGCGAGGCCGTGATGGCGGTTTCCCGCGAAGTCCGCGAGGTACCGATTGCCGCATTGGCGCGTGCACGGAAAGACGACATCCTGGCAGCGGTGGAGGCTCTGAAACCCGCAAAGTTCCCTCGCATGCACGTTTTCCTGGCGACATCCGACCTGCACCTGCAGGTAAAGCTTCACATGACACGCGAGCAGGCGCTCGAAGCCATCGCCTCGATGGTCAAGCTGGCGCGAAAGCACGTGGAAGAAGTGGAATTCTCCGCCGAGGATGCCGGCCGCACCGAGATCGAATTTCTGTGCCAGGCTTGCGCGGTCGCCGTCGAGAACGGCGCCACGATCCTGAATTTGCCGGACACCGTTGGCTTCGCGGTGCCCGAGGAATATGGCGAGATGTTCCTGAAAGTGCGTGAGCACTTGAACGATCCGGACCATGTCACACTGAGCGCCCACTGTCACGACGATTTGGGTCTGGCCGTTGCCAACTCGCTGGCGGCGGTGCGCGCTGGAGTCCGTCAGATTGAGTGCACGGTCAACGGGATCGGCGAACGCGCCGGCAACGCGGCGCTCGAAGAGGTGGCGGTGGCACTGGCTGTTCGCCGGGAAAGCTTCGGCGTTGAGACCAAGTTGAAGCTGAACGAATTGTACAAATCCAGCCGCTTACTCAGCGAAATTACCGGTGCGCAGGTGGCGCCGAACAAGGCCGTTGTCGGTGCAAATGCCTTTGCCCATGAGGCGGGAATTCACCAGGACGGCATCATCAAGAATCCGCTGACCTACGAGATCATTTCACCGGAAACGGTCGGTGTGCCCTCCAGGTCGCTCGTGCTCGGCAAGCACTCCGGCCGTCATGCGCTCCGCGAGTCCCTTAAGGAATTGGGGTTCGAGCCAAACGACGCCGAACTCACCGAGTGCTACCGGCGCGTCACATCCATCGCCGATACCACCAAACAGGTTCGCGCGCGTGACCTGATGGCCATCGCTCACGAGGTGATTCGCCGGAAAGTGATCGCTACTTCGGCGACGCCGGTGGTCTGAGTTCGAACGCATTCGAGGACTGTTTCGATGAAGCTCAAAAAGAAAATTGTGCTCCTCCCGGGCGACGGTGTTGGCCCGGAGGTCAGTCGCGCCGCATGGAGCGTGCTTCAGGAATGCGCGCGGGAGTTCCAGCATCAGTTTGACATTGTCGAACTGCCGGTCGGTGGCTCCGGGATCGACAAGACCGGAAGTCCTCTCCCCAACGAAACCCTGGATGCCTGCCGCAAAGCCGATGCCATTTTTCTCGGCGCCGTGGGTGGGCCGAAGTGGGACTCGCTGCCGGTCGGTAAGCGCCCGGAGAGTGGCCTGTTAGATTTGCGAAAAGGCCTTGGGCTGTACGTGAATCTGCGGCCGGTGAAGGTCATCGAGCCGCTGCGAGGCATTTCGCCATTGAAGCCGGAACGCCTCGGCGATTTGGACATTGAAATTGTTCGCGAACTGGCCGGCGGAATGTACTTCGGTGAGCGCGGGAACAAGGTGGAGGGAGGTGTCGAGCGGGCCTTCGACACCGAAGCCTACTCCACGCCGGAGATTGAACGCATCGCGACGTTTGGCTTCACGCGGGCCGAAAGCCGCTCGCGCCGGCTCTGCTCGGTGGACAAAGCCAACGTGCTGACCAGTTCTCAGCTGTGGCGCCGCACGGTCAGCTCCGTCGGGTCCGTGTTTCCAACGGTAAAGGTCGAGCATATGTATGTCGACAACGCCGCCATGCAACTCACTCTCCGCCCCACACAGTTCGACGTGATGCTCAGCACCAACATGTTTGGCGATATTTTAAGCGATGCCGCGGCGGCCCTGGTGGGCTCCATCGGGTTGATTCCTTCCGCGAGCTTCGGCACCAGCGCGCCGCTCTATGAGCCCATCCACGGCTCCGCGCCGTCCCTCGCGGGACAGGATGTCGCCAACCCCATCGGCTCAATCCTCAGCGCGACGATGATGCTCCGCGAGACCTTTGGACTCGGCCTCGAAGCGGATTGGGTCGAGCAATCGGTGGTGCGTGTTCTCGGCGCGGGTTATCGCACGGCGGACATCGCTCAACCCGGCGCAAAAACAGTGAGCGCCTCGGGCTTTCTCGAGATTCTGCATCAAGAGATGCAAAGGACCTTCGAGCACGCCGAAAAGTACGGCTGGGGCGTCTGACCCGGGAGATCGAAAAAGCCCTCTTCCGGTGCTTGTTTCCTCTCCCCTTTCGAGCACGCCTCCGCCCGGCCCCAGCTGCTCCTGGCCGGTTGCGGGAAGCTTTCGGGGATGTTAATTTGATAATTCGATTTTTCCGGTGGTTCACCGTCGGAACCTAATGATTCAGGCGTAAGCACCCGGATCTCGAAACTGTCCGGGCGAATCGAGTGTGGAAAGGCCGTCGGAACTGGTCGGATTTTGAGCTTTTCCGTTCGAGGCCGACGCGTTTTCTTCACAAGGATGCCAGAAACTTCTTTCAGTCGGAAGAGCGGTGAAGCCGTGCGTGTGCCCGGCCGCACGTATTGGCGCGTGGAGGGCTCTCTGTTCGAGATGAGCGCCTTGCGAAGCGTCGGCTTTTTCAACTGGAACAGCCAAAGCTTTCTCGAACGCTGGGTACGGCGCAGCGGGATGTTCGCCGTGACTCTCCTCCGTCCGGCGCTGTACCTTTCGAGCCGCACTTTCGCCACGCGCAGCCTTCACAGCGTCTTGCGGGGGATCTCGCGCGACCGGCTCGACCTGCTCGGTGAGGAATACTTCCAATACGAACTGAAACCGCGCATGCGGCGCGAAGCGGTCGAGAAATTGGTAGATGCCGTGCGCAGCGGTGAACGAGTGGTTCTTGTCGGGCAGATGCTCGAGCACATCCTGAAACCGATGGTCGATTACTTCGCGGCTGACGGCTGCATCGCAAACCGCCTGGAATTTCGCGAAGGCATTGCCACCGGCCGCCTGCTGGAGCCGGTTATCCGGCCGCGCGGGCCTTTTGCCTGGCTCAGCAGCGGTTCCGCCGACGGAAGCATTTCACGGGAAAAGTTGCTCGGCCAGTTGGATTGGGAGCAAACGCCAAGCCTTCTCGAAAGCGCTGTTATGAGGTCGGCGCGTCCCAAAGCGCCGGCGCGTGATTCGGTGGAGTTGCTTGGCAGTACGCCTCGCGTCGCCCGCTTGCGCGTCCGCGAGAGCCTTGCGGGCAAGCACCTGCTTCTCATTGGCGTGACCGGCTTCATCGGCAAGGTCTGGCTTGTGGACCTGCTCGAAAAAATTCCCGAGATTGGCAAGATCACCCTGCTGATCCGGCGCAACCGCACTACGTCGGCCCAGCGGCGCTTCGAAAAAATCGTCGAAGAATCGCCGGCCTTCGACAGTTTGCAGGCCAAACATGGCGACGAACTCGCCGCGTTCCTGCGCAAAAAGGTAGAAGTGGTGGAAGGCGACGTGAGCCAGCCGGGCCTCGGCCTGAACGCAGAAACTCAGTCTCGTCTGGCGCGTTCTCTCGACATCATTGCCAACAGCGCCGGCCTGACCGACTTCAATCCTGACCTGCGCGATGCTCTTTCCTCCAACGTTGACTCCACGATCCGTCTGCTCGAGTTTCTCCGCCACTGTGACCACGCCGCCCTCATGCACCTTTCCACCTGCTTTGTCGTGGGCATGCGCGACGGGCGCGTCAGCGAAAATTTGCAGGAAAACTACAACCCCGCCAACCATCCCGATTTCACCGCCGAAAGGGAGATCGCCTCGCTGCGGGAAATGGTTGTGCGCGTCGAAGAGCGCGCCGAAAGCGCCGAACTCGCCAAGGCGCTCCGCCGCCAGGCGCTCGGGCGCGGCGGCGATCCGGCCAAGGTCGCGCCGGATGAACTCGATGGCGTTTTGAAAAGAAACCGCGCCCGCTGGACTCGCAACCGTCTCGTGCGCGCGGCCATGAAGCGCGCCCAGTATCTCGGCTGGCCGAACACGTATACGTTCACCAAGAGCCTGGGTGAATCGATTCTGGCTCAGCGCGGCCGCGATCTTCCGATTGTGATTGTCCGCCCCTCCATCGTGGAAAGTTCCGAGCGCACGCCCTTCACTGGATGGAATGAAGGGATCAACACCTCCGGCCCTCTCTCCTATCTCCTGGGCACGAATTTTCGCCAGCTGCCTTCGAACGAGCGGAAATGCCTCGACGTTGTTCCGGTGGACATGGTGACGCGCGGGATGACCTTAATCGCCGCCGCCTTGGTCCAGCGCAAGCATGCGCGGGTTTACCAGCTCGCGACTTCCGCAATCAATCCCGTGAACATGGGCCGTTCGATCGAACTGACGGGCCTCGCCCACCGCAAGCATTACAAGGCGCAAACCGGCATCGAGCATTGGCTCAAGGTTAAACTCGAGACCATTCCCGTCTCGAAGCAACGCTACGAGCGACTTTCGATCCCCATGCAGAAAGCGGTCGTCTCTCGTATCAATAAAGCGGCGGCCTCGCTGCACCTGAGCAAACCCCCGCTCGCCAAAACCGAGCGCGACCTGGTGCGCGCTCAGAAGCTGATCGAACTGTACGAGCCGTTCATTCTGCATAACGAACACGTATTTGCGTGCGAGAATGCCCGGCTGCTTTCGGCCGCGCTTTCCCACGAAGAGAAGGCCATGTTCGATTTCTCACCGGAAACGATTGACTGGTGGGATTACTGGATTAACATCCACATACCGGCGCTGCGGCGGTGGTGTTACCCCCTTATGGAAGGGAAGCCGCTCGAAACGCGCGAACCCCGCGTGCTCGATTGGTCCGCGCCGCCGGAAGGGGCTTCGGCAGCCACGCGCTGAGCCGCGCGGCGCACTCTTATGGCCATTTTCCTGACCGGTGCAACGGGCTACCTGGGCAGCTACCTGGCGGAGGGCCTTTTCCGCCAACACCGCGAGCGGCTCAATCTGCTCGTGCGCGCCAAATCAGAAACGGAAGCGCATGAGCGGCTCTGGCAATCGCTTCAGCTGCACCTTGACTTTCCGGAATTTCAGGGATTTGTGAACGAGCGCGTTCGCATTTTCCGCGGAGATCTGACCGAGGAACGGTTTGGTCTCAGCGACGACCAGTATCATGCGCTCGTCGACTCGACCGATTCGGTCCTGCACTGCGCCGCCTCGCTCAACCGCAAATCCGAGAAACAATGCCTGAACGTGAATCTGCGCGGTTCGCTCGAGGTCATTCAACTGGCGCGCCGAGCTCAGAACCGCCACGGCTTAAGGCGCTACTCGCATGTTTCGACGGTGGCGGTTGCCGGAAAGCGTCAGGGCGAAATCGTGACCGAAGACGCCTCGATTGACTGGGCGCGCTCCGACTACGATCCCTACGCGCGCACAAAGAAATTTTGCGAACACATGGTGCATCAATTGCTCCCCGATGTGCCGCACACCATTTTCCGTCCGGCCATTGTCATGGGCGACAGCCGCCGGCCAGAAACAACGCAGTTCGACATGGTCGAGGCCTTCGACATGCTCGCGCGCTTGCCCGTCCTTCCCCTGCGGCCGGGCGATAAAATAGACATCGTGCCCGCGGACTATGTAGGCGCTGCGATCGTAAGGATTCACCAGAGGCAGCAACCGCGTTACGGGATTTATCATTTGTCTTCCGGTACCGCTTCCGAGACCTACCGCGAGCTGACCGATGCGCTCGCTCGGGAAGGGCACTGGCCGAAGCCGGCCTACCAACCCTGGCTCGGCGGGCCTTTTTCGAAAACGGTGAACTGGCTTTCCTCGAAAGGCGGGGCCGTGGGCTATGGCGCTTCGCTGCTGAAAGTGTTCTGGCCGTACCTCGACTGGAATACGGTGTTCGATAATTCGCGCGTGGTCGAAGAAATGGGTGAGGCGCCTGCCAAATTCACAACCTACGCTTATCCGTTGCTGCAATTCAGCCGCAAGAACAAATTCCGGTATCCGGCCAAGCCTTGGCCAGCGGGAGCGGTAGGGCAAGCGAAGAAAAGCGTCGGGATCGCAAGGGCATGACTGATTTTCTACTCGTAGCATGGGTCAGCGCGCTGATCGAACTCCGGCGCTTCGGCTGGATGTTCGGTCTCGGCAGGCGCTGGACCCCGGGCGAAAAGCTGAAGCTGCTCTTTGCAGGCTACAACGGCACGCGCAACACCGGCAGCGACGTGCGCGTCGAGGAAATGCTCCGCCAGGTGCGCCACGTGCTCGGCGCGCGAAACGTCGAATTCAGCGTGATGACGCAGAATTTCGACCGCACCAAAGGCTACTTCGAAGGCAGCCGTCAGGTCTACCTGCCGGATGTCTACCCGCCGTTTCTGTTCCGGGAAGTTCACAGCAATCACGGCGTGGTTGCCTGCGAAGGCTCAATGTTCAAAAGCAAGTTCGCCAACGCGCTCACGACGATGATGATCGGTTCGCTCGGCCTGGCCTCCGCCGAAAACAAATTGTCTGTCGCCTACGGCGGCGATGCCGGCCACATGGACGACTTGCTCGAGCGCATGTGCTCGCGCTACACCGGGGAATCGCTCGTGATCACGCGCAGCCTCGAGTCGCAGCAGCTGCTCAGCAGCCTCGGCATCCCGAACGAACTAGGCGCCGACACCGCCTGGACCTTCGAGCCGCATCCGCCGGAATACGCGCGCAAAGTTTTGCGCGAAAGCGGCTGGGACGAGAAAACGCCGGTTCTCGCACTTTGTCCCATTCACCCCTTTGTGTGGCCGGTCAGCGCGTCCATCGCCAAATACCTGGCGAGCGTTACGACCGGCGCTTATAAAAACAGCCAGTACCGCACCGTGTACTTCTTCGAATCCGGCCCAGAAGTGGACCGGAAATTCCGCCACTATCTGAAGGGCTACACGCAAGCGACGAAAGCGTTTCTCGAAAAGCACCGCGTGTTTCCGATTCTCGTTGCAATGGAGCGTCTTGACCGGGTCGCCTGTTCCGAGATCGCGGCGGCGATTCCGGGCACACCGGTCTTTACCTCCGACGACTACGATATGTTTCAGCTCGTCTCGCTCCTGCGGGCGTGCACCTACATGGTTTCGTCGAGATACCACGGCATTGTTACCTGTATGCCCGCGGGCGTGGTTTCCGCCGGCGTAACCATGGACGAGCGGATCCGCAATTTGATGCGTGAACGGGGCCACCAGCATTTGCTCCTGACCGTTGATGATCCCGACCTGGCGCCAAAACTGACCCACATCATGGACCAGCTCGTCGTTGAAGCCGCCGCCATTCGCGACGGCATCGGCCGCACCGTCGTAAACAATCTCAAATCCATGGCGCGCATGGCCATCTTCCTCGAAGAAGAAGTCAGGAAGACCTATCCCGAATTTCCCTTGCGACAAGGCATCTTCAGCTGGGAAGACAATCTACCGCCACTCTCGCGAGAGCTGCTCAAGCTGGTTCAAGAATTCGATGCCGCTCCGGCGGTTCTAGCGGCGGGACGCTGACTCCTCATGAGCAATTTTTTGGAAGACGTGTTGGATCAATTGCAAAAGGCTGCGGATCGCGTGGTGATGCGCGAAGTGCGCGGCGATGAGTTTGTCAGCGTTTCCGGGCGCGAATTGCTCGACCAGGTTGCCCGTGTGCGAGCCTACCTGCGGCAGAACGGCTTGCAACCGCGCGACCGATGCGCACTGCTGGGCCCCAATTCGGTTCAGTGGACGGCGCTCGACCTGGCGCTGATGGCGGAAGGCGCGATCGTTGTCCCTCTGTACTCTCGGCAAGCCCCCGCTGAACTCGCGGTGATGATGAAAGACTGTCGGCCGCGCTTCTTTTTCGTGAGCGAAGCGGCGCTCGGCGACGGCGTGTCACGGGTGTGGAACGGCGCGCCCCGGCGCGTCTTGTTCGATGAGGTGCTCGAGGAAATCCCCGCGGCCAAGGGCGTCTCCGGCGCTCCAAACGCCCGGAACGACGATGACTTGGTGACCATCATCTACACCTCGGGAACTTCTGGCGAGCCGAAAGGCGTCTGCCTCAACACCCGCAACCTGAATCACATGTTGTCCTGCACCACGGGCTGGATGGACCGCCTCGACTGGAAAGGCCGCGAACCCATGCGCGTCTTTCAGTACCTCCCCTTCAATTTTGCGGCCTCCTGGATTGTCATGCTGTCGTGCCTGACGAGAGAGACGGTGTTGACCCTCTCGACCGACCTCAACAAGGTCGCCGACGAGATTCGCTTGTCGGCGCCTCATTATTTCTTCAATGTTCCGACGCTACTGGAACGAGTGCGCCGAGGAGTCGAAGACACGATTGCGAATCGCGGCTCGACGATACGCATGGTTTACCGCAAGGCGTCTGAAGCCTGGAAGAGAGAGCCGCAAGGACAAGGCGGCGGTCTGTGGCTGACACTCGCACGAGCGCTGATCTTTGACAAGATTCGCGCACGGTTTGGCGGAAACCTGCGCGGACTGGTGTGCGGCTCGGCCCCGCTTGCCGCGGAAACCCAGGAATTTTTCGCCATGCTGGGCATCCCCGTCTGGCAGGTTTATGGACTTACCGAGACCTGCGGCATCTGCACGATGGACGATCCGCGGACCCCGAGCGAACCGGGACGAGTGGGCCGTGCAATTCCTGGGATCGACTTGATGGTTGGCGAAAACGACGAGATCGTCGTGCGCGGACCGAACATATTTCCCGGCTATTGGAATCGCCCCGAGGAAACAGCGGCCGCCCTCAGGGGCGCCGTCTTTCATACCGGCGACCAGGGCGAAGTCAACTCCAAAGGGAATTGGCGTATCAGCGGTCGCATCAAGAACCTGATCATCCTCAATTCCGGGCACAACATTGCCCCGGAACCAATCGAAGAAGAGATTGCCCAGCGCCTTGAGGGAGCACAACAGGTCGTCATCGTCGGCAATGGCCGCGGCTACCTTTGCGCGCTGATCACGGGAAGGGTCGAAGCAAGGGCGGCGCAGGCTGCCATCGATCAGGTAAATACGGAATTGCCGCACTATCGCCAGGTCCGGAATTTCTCGATCATCGAAGACGCTTTCACGCCCGAAAGCGGCTTGCTGACCGCCAACGGCAAGCTGCGGCGAGAGGCCATCAATTCCAGGTTCCAGGAAGAGATCGAGCACATGTATCAGAAACAAGCGGCTGCCGCCGGCGGAAACGCGTGATGAAGGAATTTTGCGGACGGGCGCTTCGATGGGAGTGGCGCGAGAGCGTGCTGGAAGTGACGCTGGACCGCGAGCCACTCAATGAAATCGGCTCGGTCATGCTCGAAGACCTCGAGAAATTTGTCGCGCAGTTCAAAGCGCTGGCACCCATCACCAGCGCTTGCATCATCACCAGTGCCCGTCCCGGCGGATTTTGCGCCGGCGCGGACTTGAAAGAATTGTACGAACGAGCACGGCCGCTGCCGAAAGCCAAGCGCGCCGCCGGTGTGCGGAGCTTCCTGAAGCGAATCCACCAAGTGCTGAATGCGATCGACGCGTCGCCCTTTATTACCGTCGCCGCGGTCCATGGCTTGTGCATGGGCGGCGGGCTCGAACTGGCGCTGAGCTGCGATCTGATCGTTGCCGACAAGATGGCCCGCTTCGGTTTTCCGGAGCTGCGGCTTGGCCTGATCCCTGGCTTCGGGGGCATTCCGCGCTTGCGGCGCGAGGTCGGCAACGGATTCATCCGCGACTTGCTCTTTACCGGCAGAACCGTTAAAGCCGAAAGCGCACAACAAGCGGGACTCGTGGCCCATCTGGCTGGCGAAGGCTATGCCTTACAGGTCGCGCGCTCCATGGCGCAGCAGGTAACAAAGTTTGACCCCAAGACGCGCACGGCCGCCAAGAAATTTATCAAGCCGATTCCCGCCGGGGAACTCAAGAAGGAAATCGAGCTTTTCTGCAAATTGTTCAACCGACCGGTCGTGATGGAAAGCTTGCGCCGCTTTGTGGAGACCGACGACCCCATGAAGCATCTGCCGGTTCGAGCACGCCACTCCGCATCCTGATCATTCCCAAGGGCGCTTTGGCGTCGACACTGACGCCCAGGCCGAAGCGAAGTCAGGCTTGAGATCGACGGCCTCGAAGAGTTTACGCCTAATGCGAGGTCAACTCGCCCGCCAACCGCTAAGAACTACACCAAGCAGCCGACCTTTCTCGTTGCCGCGGAAACCAGGCACCTAGCCGAATGGCGGATGTGCGGAGGCGTGTGACTCGGGCATTCTTGGCTCGGAGGCACGAACCATGTCAGCAGAATGGAAGGCGATTTCGAATGAATTGGCGAAAGCCACCGAACAAGCGGGAGCTCACGCCGTGGCCGTGCACGGCGAGCCACGAGGCTCATCCAGCGGCGTGATCTGGCGGCCCGGCGTGGTTGTGACTGCGGAACACGCTTTGCGTCGCGACGAGGAAATTCAGGTGACCTTGCCCGGCGGCACGGTCGCGAGCGCTAAATTGGCAGGGCGTGACCGTTCGACCGATCTCGCCGTGCTGAAGTGTCCTGAGGCAACAGCAGCGGCGTCGCTCGGGGACAGCCTTTCGCTAAGAGTCGGGAACGTGGCGTTGGTCGTCGGCCGCACGCGCGCGAGCGGCCCCGTTGCGGCGCTGGCGTTCGTAAGCCTTGTGGTGCGGGAGCGACGGCTTTGGGGCGGAACCACGCTCGCTCCTTATTTGCGACTCGATGTGGCACTGCAGCGCACGGGAGTCGGCGGAGCCGTGATCGACGCGAACGGCGTCATCGTGGGCATCGCGACGCCCCGATTTTCGCCGGGCGGGGCCGTAGCCCTGCCAGTGGCAACGGTTAACCGCGTCGTTGACGCGTTGCTTGAAAAAGGGCGCATTCCACGGGGCTATCTGGGCGTGGGGCTGCAGCCGGTGCGGCTGCCGGAAAATCTGCTGAAGGTCTTACAGCGCGAAGGAAAGTCCGCTGCGATGGTGCTCGAAGTGGAGACCAACGGCCCGGCGCACAAGGCGGGCGTGGTGATTGGTGACATTCTCGTGGCACTCGCCGGCAAACCGGTCATGCGCCTGGAGGACGTTCAGGCGCATCTGCTTGAAGGGAACATCGGCCAGGGGATCAGCGCGGAGTTTCTGCGTGGCGGCGAGAAGCGCATTGTGAGCATCGTTGTGGGCGAGCGGCCGAATGGAGGCGATTGAAAATGGGCATCGCGGGCTTGGGGGAAATCGCGGAACGCGTCAGGCGATCGACGGTGCTGGTCGAGCCAGGCGGGCGCGGCAGCGGCTCGGGAGTTGTCTGGACTAGCGACGGGCTCATCGTCACCAACGCGCACGTGGCGCAAGGCAGGCGGCCCAGTGTGACCCTGTGGGATGGCCGCGAGTTTCGCGCCGAGGTCACCGAGCGCGATCCACGACGTGACCTGGCTCTCTTGCACATCGCCGCGGAGGCTCTGATCGCCGCGTCGCCAGCAGACTCCGCGAAGATACGCCCAGGAGAATTGGTGCTTGCGGTGGGCAATCCGCTGGGTTTTGTCGGCGCACTTACAACCGGCGTCGTGCACGCAGTCGCTCCGTTGCGAGGCCTGGGGCTACGCCCGTGGGTTCAATCCGATGTTCGGCTGGCTCCGGGCAACTCCGGCGGACCGCTGGCTGATGTGCAGGGCCGCGTGATGGGGATTAACACGATGGTCGCGGGCCGACTCGCGCTCGCCATTCCCAGCAATGAAGTGGTGGAGTTTCTAAAGGGCGAGGCGCAAGGCTGTTGGCTCGGGGTGACCTTCGAAGCGGTGCGGTTGCCGCGCCCGAGTCAATACCGCTTCGGCTTGGTGCTTGTGGACATTGAACCGGGAAGCCCTGCGGCGCGAGCTTCGCTGCTGCCTGGGGACATCTTGGTGGGCAGTGAGGCCGGTGCGTTTTCCTCGCCGGCGGACCTGGCGGAGTCTCTGCGGGGCAACGAGCCGCGGGTACTGCGACTCGAGTTCCTGCGCGGCGACTACGCGCGAATCCGCAAGGTCAGCGTGCAGGTCGGCGGCCGGGGAAGAGGATCGATCGCCGCGTGATCCGGGTCTTCATCGTTGCGGAATCCGCGAGGTCGCGCGAACGCCTCGAAGACCTGCTAGACGCCCGAAGAATCGAAGTTGTCGGCGGCGCGAGTAACGTCGAGAACGCCGCTGAGGCACTCGCCGAGGAAGACGCCCAGGTGCTTCTCGTCGAAGCGACAAACGACTCCGTCGAAGAATTGCTCGAGATTCTCGCGGCTACGGGCCTAACAAGGGAAGCCGCGGTCGTAGTTCTTCTCGATCAATCGGCTCCGGTCTGGGCCGGTCAAGCGGTGCAGGCAGGCGTTCGCGGCGTCCTTTCGACCGACGCCGATGGAGAGCAACTCGCGCTGGCCATCGAGGCCGCGGCCGGTGGACTGTTCGTGCTACACCCCAACGAGGTGCGCGCGGAGCGTTCGTCGCGGGCGCGTGCCGTAACCTTGGAGCTGGCGGAGTCCTTGACCGCGCGCG
This sequence comes from Candidatus Acidiferrum sp., assembly GCA_035262325.1. Classification (GTDB taxonomy): domain Bacteria; phylum Acidobacteriota; class Terriglobia; order Acidiferrales; family UBA7541; genus Acidiferrum. Next base: position 4,544 of record DATFTB010000153.1, on the reverse strand, counting down.
AACGCCAGGTTTTGCAAATGCTCGCCGCCGGGTTGGGAAACAAGGAAATTGCAGCCCGATTAAAGATTTCCGAACACACGGCGAAGTTCCACGTCGCCTCGATTCTCGGGAAATTAAGCGCCTCGTCGCGAACCGAAGCCGTAGCGATCGGTCTGCGGCGTGGCCTGATTCTTCTGTGATCCACCCAGGGGATTTTCCCTCCCGCTCGAGGGATGATAAATTTATGGACTATGCGTACGCTCGAGCAGACCACAGAGGAAATCCTGGAGCTCGCGACAAAGCATTTCAAGGCTGCCCCGGGCTCCTTGAAGCCCGAAGATGACTTCTACAAAAAGCTGGGAATCGACAGCCTGCAGGCACTCGAGATGCTTTCCCGCCTCGAGAATCATTTCCACATCGAGCTACCCGACTACGAGGTTCAGGGGGTCAGCGATTTCAGGACCCTCGCCGAACGCGTCCAAGCCCGCCTGTAATGCTGGATCTCAAAAAATATTCATCGATTGGAGAGGCACTGCGCGACGCGCTCGAGACTTGGCCGCGCGAGGTGTGCCTGATCGAGTCCGACCGCGGGGAAGAGAAGCTGCGACTGACCTATGCCGACTTCAAGTGTCGCGCACTGCCTCTGGCAAAATCACTCGAGGATTCCGGATTCACGCCTGGCGCTCGTGCATCCATTATTATGACCAATCAGTCGAAATGGTTGATTTCGGCGTATGCGATTTTTCATTGCGGTGGCACGCTGGTGCCCCTGGACTACAAACTAAGGCCCGACGAGCAATGGAAACTGCTCCAACACTCGGACGCCAGCGTTTTGATTACCGAATATCCGATCTGGCGACAATTGAGTATTTCGCCGGGACGTGCTGCCGCGGGAAACCTCAAGCTCGTTCTAGTGACGGAAGCCCCGCCCAACGCGGATCTCGCCGGGGCAGAGCGATGGGAATCGGCCAAAGGCACGGGCCTTCCGGCGTTCATGCCGCGGACCAGAGCCGATCTTGCCTGCATCGTCTATTCCTCCGGCACTGGTGGAGCTCCCAAAGGCTGCATGATGACGCACGAAAACTATCTGGAGCAGTGCGTCGCGCTGACGGCTTGGTATCCGTTCTGGCCGGGTGTGAAATACCTCAGCATCCTGCCCACGAATCACGCAATCGACTTCATGGTCGGATTCTTTGGTCCTTTCACCTGCGGCGCGGCGGTGGTGCACTTGCGCACGCTGCGGCCGGAATTCGTGAGAGAAGCGTTCGCCAAGTATCAAATCGCCTACGTAAGCCTGGTACCGCTGGTGCTGAAGAATCTTCACAAAGGCCTCGAGGCGCGCTTTGACGCATTGACGCGCTCTAGGCGTAGGGTGCTTGAAGCGCTAAGAAGCATCAACAAGGCCCTGACGAAAGGGCGGCCGAAACTCGCGCTCAGCCGACGGCTTTTGAAGGAGGTACATGAAGCGTTCGGCGGCAAACTGGAAGCCATCATTGTCGGCGGCGCGTTCACCGAGCCCGAGACCCTTCAGTTTTTCTACGACCTCGGAATTCCCGTGGCCAACGGTTACGGGCTGACAGAGGCCGGCACGGCCGTAACCGTGAACGATTTGAAGCCTTTCCGTGCGGACACCGTAGGCAAGCCCCTGCCCGGTATGGAAGTACGCATCGTCAATCCCGACGCGGAAGGAATCGGCCAGGTGGCCGTGCGCAGCAAAACGGTCATGTCCGGGTATCTGAATGAACCGGAATTGACCGCGCAAACCATCGTCGACGGCTGGCTGATGACCGGCGACATGGGGCGCTTTGATGCGTCCGGACATTTGCAGCTCTTCGGCCGCAAGAAAAACATGATCGTGACGGAAGAGGGCAAGAACGTCTATGCGGAAGACGTCGAGCAGGCCTTCGAAGGTCTTCCGGTAAAGGAGTATTGCGTTTTCGCCGCTAACTATCTTTGGCCGAGCCGCTCCATGGTGGGAGAACAGCTCGTTCTGGTCGTGCACCTGGAGCCAGGGCGCGCGTTCACCGACGAGCTGCAGCATGAAATCGCCGCTCGAAACAACCGCCTGATCAACTACAAGCGCGTCCACGGCGTCGTGGTATATCCCGATGACTTTCCGCTCACCGCTTCGCTGAAAATCATCCGGGTGGCCCTCGCCGAGCGCCTCGGCAAGCTGGACCGGAACCAGGCGGTCCTGCCGCTTTAGCATGGAAACAGGTAAAATTCGCACTACGGAATCGACGTGAACGAAAAGTTTCTTGCCATTGTAAATCCCGCAGCGGGTGGCGGGCGTTCGGCAAAGCTGGCTGGAGAGGAGCTTGCCCGGCTCAAAGGAAAGGGGCTGCGCGTAGACGTGATTGCTTCGACCGGGCCTGGCCACGTCGCCGAACTCGCCGGTGAAGCGTACTCTCAAGGCTATCGTCGCTTCTTGGCCGTTGGCGGAGATGGGACGGCCCACGAAGTCATCAACGGCGTTTTCTCGCATCAGGAGAACACGCAGAGAATCGCACTCGGGTTTCTGCCACTCGGAAGGGGCAACTCTTTCCTGCGGGACTTCTCCGAGCACGGTACCGAGGCTTCCCTCGACGCCCTCGAAAACGGTCGGAAGCGCCGAGTTGACCTCTTGCGGCTTACACACGCGACCGGAACCATCTACTCGTTCAACCTACTCAGTCTGGGATTCACCGCGGACGTTGGCGCTGTCACCAACCGCTTGTTCAAGCGATTCGGCGACCTCGGCTACTTGTTAGGCGTCTTCACCAAGGTGGTCCAGCTGAATCGCCCTGGTTTCAAGATGCGCGTCGATGACGAAATCGATTGGGACGACCGGCCCTGCTTGTTTTTGGCGTTCAACAACAGCAAATATACCGGCGGCGCCATGCTGATTGCCCCACAAGCCAACCCAACCGACGGCTACATCGAATATGTCCGCTGGGGGCCGATCGGCCGCCTGGGACTCCTTCGCATGTTGCCTCGGCTCTACGACGGTACCCACATCGAGCACCCGCTGGCCTCGCGCCGCGCCGTGAAACGAGTGGAATTTGCGCTCGAAGGCCCCGTCGACGTGATGGTCGACGGCGAAATCGTCACGGTGGACTGCAAAGCGCTCGAAGTTCTTCCAGGAGTGCTGGACGTCTACGTATGACGCGGATTTGGGAGGTGCTTCGCAGTCTCTTTCTTTGGGCCATCAGCTGGCTGCATTTCCTGATAGCGGTGCCGGTGCTGATTGCTCTGGCGGTTGTGCTTGACCCCAAAAAGCACGACTGGCTTCAGCGCGGGCTCTGCAGGAGAATCGCGTTTTTATCCGGCGCGAAAGTGGTGGCAAGAAAGGCCCCCGGTTTTGACGAAACCAGAACGTGCATCTTCATGGCGAACCACGTCAACCTGCTTGACCCCTTCATGCTGTACTGCGCCATCCCACAATTGGTCCGTGGATGGGAGCTGGAATCGCATTTCCGCATTCCAATCTACGGTTGGCTGATGAAACGTTTCGGCAACGTGCCCGTGCCGGATGTGCGCAAGCCCAAGGAATTGAAGCGGCTCTGGCGGATGACTCAGGAAACCATCGACAGCGGCACGAGCCTAATCATTTTTCCCGAAGCTAAGCGCACGCGAAACGGCCATTTAAGAGAATTTGAAGATGGCGGCTTTCGGCTGGCTCAGCAATTGGGCGTGCCCATCGTGCCCGTAAGCATTGTCGGCTCCTTCCGGCATCTGCGCACGGAGGATTGGATCCTACGGCCAACCACCATCACGGTCTATCTTCACGGCATCATCGAAACAAAGGGATTGCACAAAGAGGATGTGCCAGCGCTGAAGGAACGCGTGAAGCAAATCATCGCTCGACCCGTCGAAGCGTCGCTTGAAAGTCCGGAACCGGAAGGTTCGGGCTAGTTCGCTAGGTGTTGGCTTTGAGACTCGGCAGGATGCGCCCAGCTTTGGTCTCCTGCCAGGTGTACAAGATGCGGTGGAAGACGGTGATCGTGGAAATGACGGCGATGACCCACAGCACCGGCCCCATGCGGTTAAACACGCCGCCGATAATCAGCAGCACCAGGCGCTCGGGTCGCTCCATGAACCCTACTTTGCACAAAGGAATCAAGGACTCGGCTCGCGCGCGGGCATAGCTCACCATCACCGATCCCGCGGTGGCCACGGCGGCCAAAACGACATACGGGGTGCGCCCGCTTACGGAATAATAGACCAGCAGCCCCATGTACAAGGCCATGTCCGCATAGCGGTCGAGCGTCGAGTCATAGAAACCGCCAAACGCCGTCACGCGATTCTGCCGGCGGGCCACCTGCCCATCCAGCATGTCCAGAAATCCCGCAATGAAAATGAGGATGGCCCCCGTGCGGAACGTTCCCACGGCAAAGCAGGCAGCTGCGCCAAAGTTTACAAGCAGGCCGAGGAGCGTAAGCAGGTTCGGGTTAATCCCGGTCGCCGCGAGAGCGCTGACAATGCGGTCGAGCAGCCACTTCGATCCGGTGCCAATCGCGCCAGTGAAGGTCCTCATTGTTTGGGCCAAGCCGAAATCATACTGCAGCCTGCGGGCGTAACCAAAT